>NZ_DFLC01000043.1:0-63910 GCF_002374005.1 Fibrobacter sp. UBA3629
TTTTCACTTTTTTTGAAAAAACGGGATAAAAACAGCCCAAACCCACCTGCGGCACACTTTGTAAACATTCTATTCACAAGCATGTTAAAGCATAGGCGGATTATCTTCTGGAAAAAGCCAAAAAAGGACCGGCAAACCCGTCCGTTACCGCATAAGGGACGTCATTTTCTCTACGAGACGACCGAGAGCAGTTGTCCTCCCGGCGTCTTTTTGCGAAAGAGCCCCGCGCAAGGAGCCCCTGCTTTCAAGGATTGCATACAAAATAACAGACCCGTCTTTCGAATCCAGCACCGTCACGCCACACTTATAGGTAACCGCAAGCGATTCCTTTATTTTGTGCGTAAAAACATTTATCGGCGTAATGTAGATTTCGACGCTTCCGTCATCCGTATTTTCCCTTTCGCGCGGAAGGAGCATACCATCCAGGACAACACTATCCGCGAGGGACGGACGCTTTCGCGACAAGGTTCGTGCAGAAGATTTCCAGAAGGAATCGTCCTTCATCTCGATGCTGATTTCCTTTCCGCCTGCGTTCGCTGACGAGACTTGCGCGATGGACGCCTCAAAATTTTTCCTGAAGTAATGTCCGAACCACTCTCCGAAATCTCCCCTATATTTGGGCCATGCAGCCTCGAACATTTCGTAATTGTCCAAGAAAGGTTCCGAGTAGAAAATTTTCACGCCGCGAACGGAAGCCCACCCACCCTGCAATTCACGTTCACTATAGGCACAAGATTCGCACCTCGGATTTTTTATCGCGAGCGGATCCGACAACGGAGGCGGAGCGTCCACGCAACCCGCGAGGAAAAAGAGAATTGCAAATTTCCAAAGGGTCCGATTTACTTTCACAAACAAACTTGTCATTTCACAGACTCCTTCATCATGGATTTCGGGAATCCCGCCCTAAAGCCTAGCAAGATTTCCACCCGATGACCATAGCCTGTTTCCGGCCCATAGGACGGGAAGTTGTCGACTTCCGGCCTTCTTTCGCGAACCGCATCGGGAATATAGAGTTCGGCATTTTCCCAACTGAAAAAGTAGCGGGCGCGGACAACCATTTCGACAAAATCCGTCAGAGGAATCTTGAAGTCGAGTTGGCCTCCAACTTGCAATCCTATTCCCTGGATGAGATAGTCGCTATCCGATGTCGGCGTGTAGTCCGACACGACAATTCCCGCAAGCAAATCAAGCGAAAGGCTATTATGCGCAAGCAGCACCCCGCCGATGTACGAATTCAGGCCTCCCATGACAATTCCAAAACCATGTCCCTCCATTTCATCGAATGTTCCCTTCCACAACGTTTTTTTCTGTCCTAGCCCCATGCCAAATCCAAAGCCCACCAGCGCGCGCCCCACCTGAAATTCGCCATAGAACGGAATTTCGAAAGGGACACTCACTGTTTCACCCAGGTTCCCGCCCATGAACACCGAACCGACACCAAGTCCCATCGAAAAAGCCAACCATTTTTGTTCGGATGCAACATTTCTTTTTTCACGCGCGGCAAATCCTTCGGGAACGTATTCTCGGACAAGGGCCCCGTATTCACTTTGCGGGTAGCGTCTAAGGAACCTGTCCCGTGCCGTTTCCATAAACTCGACAGAAGCCCCATACATGGATGTCCCGTGAGAATTCTGCCCTATTTCACATGCCTTCGCCAGAGAATTGGATACCAAAATTGCCTCCAGCACGATGCGGAAAGATTCTTTCAGTTCGCGAGGGACATCGAGAAGGGAGAACTCAAATTCAGCTTGATGGTAATCGATAGAATCGATTAGAAAATCGACAAGCGTTGAATCTTTTGCAAACGGATAGTTTCGATGCGCAAGACTATCCTTTATGGACCTGGAATGTTCCAACAGGCGTACAAGTTCCTTCCACGACGCGGATTTGTCAAGGGAGACCTGCGCACTATACACATACAGCAAGAAGAGTTCGTCGTAGGAAAAGAGCGTTGCATGGGGATCTTCGGCAACGATGGTAGATTCGAGGCCAGTAAACGCGTCCCGCAAGGTTTTCGAAGCGGAATCTCCGAGGCATTCGCCACTTCGGATACATTTTTCTTGCGTCTGCAGTATGGAGGTTCGCTGTTCCAAAGATTTTGGCGAAAACACCACATCACTTGGAGAATCCCAATCGTAGGCAAAAGACGGAAGAATCGCCGCAAGAACTGCAAGGAACAATCTATAGAACACGTCACGCACCATTCAACGCTTTCATGACAACGGATGCAGGCTTTTCGCCCCTATCAAGATCTACAGGAACGGATTCCACCTGCCAGCGGAACCACGTCAGCTGGCGTTTCGCGTAGTTGCGGGTCTTTCTTTTGACATCCTCGATGACACTTGCAATTTCGGATGTCGACTTAGCCTGCAAAAGTTCACGGTAGCCGAGGCTCTGCCACGCAGGAGCGTCTAGCGGGACAACTTTCGCAAGGGCCTGGATTTCGTCCATCCAGCCATCGGCAACCATCTGGTCTACGCGGACGTTGATCCGTCTGTACAGGTTTTCGCGTTCGCGTTGAAGCCAGAATACGGGAACCCTGCCGATGCCGCCTTCACGTTCTTTCTGCCATTCCGAAAGCTTGCGGCCGGTCGATTTCCAGACTTCAAGGATACGGATAATGCGCTGCGCATTGTTGGGATCGACTCCCGCCATGGCTTCGGGATCCACATTCCGCGCAAGCTCGAACAAACTATTCAGTCCCTCTTTACGCGACGATTCCTCGAGTTCTTCTCGCACGTGGGCATCCACTTTCGGAATTTTCGGAAGGCCGAGCATGAGCGACTGGAGGTAGAGTCCCGTTCCGCCAACAAGAATGAACGAACGGTCCGGATGGCTAGCGAGCAGGCGACGGACATCGGAGCAGAACGAGCCCGCCGAATAGACGCTCGTAGGATCAAGAAAATTCACCTGATGGTGCACCACGCTCCGCTGGTCGGAGAGCGGGGGCTGCGCAGTCCCAATCACGAACCCCCTGTAAATCTGCCGCGAATCGACGCCGATAATTTCGGCATTGTAATGTTCGGCAAGTTCAAGCGAGAGACTCGACTTCCCTATTCCTGTGGCTCCAACGAGGGCAAAGAGGACTGGCATGTTCGACAATATAATTATATTTATGCGGGATGAACAAATTCAAACACATATTGGCAATCTTTATTGTCCTTGTACTGATAGCAACGGGAGCCTACATCTTGCCGAAATTGGGACTGGATCCTAATCTCTCGCAAAAAGAGGCTGAGCCCGCCGTCATCCAAAGCGACACCCTTGCCATTCCGGATACGTTGCCGTTCGTGGAACGCATGCAAGCGAATCTGGAAGTGATCCAGGCCAAGTATTCCAAAGTCCAGAAGCGCGACATTTGGACGCTCGGCAAGGGAAGGACAATCGTCTACTACCTGCTCCAAGCCCAGAGGTTCCTGGACGAGAACGGAGGAAAAGTCCTCTACATGGAAGAACTTTTCAACGACCCGACCGTATCGCAGTCAGCCAAGCTCGACGCCCTTTCTCCCGATGGGGATACGCTGCACCTCAAGCTCCAGGTTTCATCGAGCATTTTCCGCGACAACGCATCGTACCTCTCGATTGCCTTCCAGGTGACAAGGCTTTCGCCCGAACTCATCGTAGCCCTGAACGAACTGGATTTCCCATACGACCTGCTGATTACGCCATTCGGCATGTCCTCTGAATTTTTCCCCGACCTTGACCGCATCAGGGACAAGGAACTGGTTCTATGGCTTCTGATGGAATCGCACAGCCTAGACTCCAGACACAACAAGATGCGTCCCATCCGCAGCCACCATACCGAAGAACAAATCGAAGAAATCATCGCAAGCGCAAAGGCGCTGGTGCCCTCCGCAAGCGGCATCGCGACCCGTTTTGCAGAACAGGCCATGGAACACAAGCCCCTGCTCCAGACGGTATTGAACGCAGCGAGCAAACACGGGCTCTGGTTCCTAGACCTCTCCATGAACAACAAGTCGAAACTGAACGAGCTCTGCAAGGAATCGAGCCAGGACTGCCAAATACTTGCACCCTACAACCCCTCCAACAGCACGCTGGACGACTACATCCACCAAAAGCTGAGAGGGGCCTTCAGGAACGGAATCGGGGCCATGATTCTGCCCCTGAGCACGGAATCCATCGCAAAGGTGCAGTCCATGAAGGAAAAGGCGACTGCCCAAGGCACCACCCTCATCTATTTATCTACCTTTATGAAAAAAAACAAGGAGCTGCCATGACCGTAAAACTGGGAGTCAACATCGACCATATCGCCACCATCCGTGAAGCGCGCAAGGTCCGCGAACCGGACCCGGTAGCCGCAGCAGTCATTGCCGAACTGGCAGGTTGCAACGGTATTGTAGCCCATCTCCGTGAAGACAAGCGCCACGTGCAGGATCGCGACCTCAAGCTCCTTCGGGGAACCGTCGCCACCAAGCTCAACCTGCAGATCGCCCCCACCCAGGAAATGGTGCAGTTCGCCATCAATGTCCAGCCCGACATGGTCACTCTCGTTCCCGAGAACCACCAGGAAATCACAACCGAAAGCGGAATGAACGTTGCAGCCAAGATCGACGAGATTTCCAAATTCGTCATGACGCTCAAGAACAACGATATCGCCGCTTGCATTTTCATTGATCCGGAAACCGAACAGGTAAAGGCGGCCAAGAAAGTCGGAGCCGACTTCGTGGAATTCAATACGAACAAATACGCAACGACCTGCGATCTCGGCAGCATCCAGGAAGTAAACCACGAGCTCTCGGCCCTCCAGGACATGACAGTCCTCGCGAGGAAATACGGCCTTCGCGTCATTGCGGGCCATGGACTCAATTACAGGAACGTAGAGCCCGTCGCAGCCATCGAAGGAATCGAAGAACTGAACATCGGCCACAGCATCATCGGCAAGGCCGTACTCGTCGGTCTGAAGGACGCGGTCGGCGAAATGGTCGAAATTATCCGCCGCGCAAGCACCTAGTAATCGGCATACCGGACATCCTGGAGCACCAACCCCTGCGGAGGGGCCCAGGTGCGTTCGCCCCTAAAATCCTTCGCGAAAATGCGGTCGACCGTTCCGAGCGGATAGCGACCGCGGCCGACATCGAACAAAGTCCCCACCATAGCACGAACCTGCCTGTGCAGGAAACGGTTTCCCTTGATATGGAACATGCAGCTCCAGTCGTTCAGGCGTTCAAGACGGAACTCGGTCAACGTGCAGAGTGTTGACTTGCCGTCATTCCGAGGAATGCAGAAGTCGATAAAGTCGTGTTCGCCCAGAAAGGCGCGAGCTTCTTCTTCCATCGCATCCAGGTCAAGCGAGAGCGAACCGCATTCCCAGCCAAAATCGCGCATCAGGGCGACAGGACGCGTGTAGATAGTGTATTGGTAGTAGCGTTCAAGCGCATCGAACCGCGCGTTGAAATCCGGAGCGCAAGGCTGCAGGTCCCGGATGCGGATTAGCCGCTTGGTAAGGCCGTTTATGGAACGCTCCGTCTTGCGAGGATCCAGTTCTCCATCGAAATCGAAATGAACACACTGGCCCCGGGCATGGACCCCGGTATCGGTCCGTCCGGAACCCACAATGCGAACCTGAGAGCGAAGCGCTATGGAGAAAGCTTCTTCGAGAGACGACTGAACCGTCACGAACTTAGTCTTGCCCGCCTCGTTCTGCTCTTGCCAACCGTAGAAGGCGCTACCCAGATATTCGCAACGGAAACGGTAGCGCATCAGCTCCCCGATTCGAGCGCTTCCCTGATAATGGATTCCACCTGGTCCTGGGGAACCTTGAGCTGCGAGGCAATCGTCGACGCAGGATAGCCACGGCGGTGCATCTGCATAATTTTCGCCTTCTCCGTGAATTCCCGATCGAAGCGGTTTGTCTTGAGCGGACTGCTCGCCTGCAAATTAGGGTCGCCCGTCATGTTGTGGCTCTGGGCGCGAATCTTCATGGTGCGTTCACGAGCGACTCCGCGTGGCGAACGCAGCACATCGGAAAGCGACTGCATGGCAGACGTAATACGTTCCTTGGCCGTCGGGCGAAGAGGTGGGCGCTGCGGAGCATCCAGGTCCGTCGACAGGATTTTATTTTCGGGGACGCCGTTTTCATCTTCAAACGCGACCTTCGGGGCAGAAGCAGGGGCATCGGCCTGTTGCGACGCGGCAAACTCGGACACCTCCTCGATAATGGAGCGCTTCTGGGGACGCGGACGGGGAGCTATCGTAGCATCGTTTTCAAAACCGGTTTTGGGCTCCTTGAAGCGCTGATCCGCCTTCAAGGCCTCCATCCTCTGAGTCAATACTTTCCGGCGGTACGAGAGTGCGAACAGGAGGACTACGCAGAGAATGACCGCGGCAACGCCCCCGGCGATCCAGATGACCGTTTCTTTAGAGAAACCGCCTATAGTTTCCGTAGTCGGGTCAGCGGCAGAAGGCGCTTCCGTACGGAGTTCTGCAAGAGTCTCCCACGATTTTTCAAGTTCTCCGCGCAGGGAGAGCTGCAAATCCGGGTTACCGTGAGCCTCAAAAAGAGCGACTTCAAGGGAATCGATCCGGCTACGAGCCTGCAAGTAGGCATCCGCATCAAAGGAGGACTTCACGCCGGAAAAATCAAGCATCAGGTAGGCAAGAAGCCCCACGACAGCAACAAGAAGAATAACAGGAGCAAGAAATTTCTTCATACGTCCACAATGTAGAAAAAAGAAGAGCGACGGGCCCGGGAGTCCGGGGCCTAGCGGCCTGCACAGCTTGAATTTAGCCAAAAACGGGCAGTTTTGTTCCACAATCACCCAGGTGATGAGAACTTCTCTACACTAAAATTCGATTTTTCAAAAAAAATGTTCCTCCCCCCTCCCTTTTTGTTATCTTTATGTTCAAGAACTCTTTGTTCTCCTCCTAACCCCAAAAAAACACCCCGACCGCAAGGACGGGGTGTTTTTCATTTCTCATTTCGCTTGCAGGAATCAATATTGGCGAACGGCGTCCGCAGAAACGACCCTATTTCCGCCATTTTCCATAGCGAGCTGAAGCGCCCTCTGGCCATTGTAGATGAGCGTCCCTTCGTCAATGGCATGATCGGGCATCACGGACACCCCGAGGCTCAGAGTCGTCGCCAGGATTCCATCGCCATAGGCGACCTGGAGCTGAGAAATCTCGCGACGGATGCGTTCTGCACGTTCGAGGGTAATTTTCTTGTCGGCACCAGGCAAAATGACGCAGAGGACCTCCCCGTCGTACCTGCACGGGATATCTTCGGTCCTGATGAAATTCGGGAGGCGCTGACCCAATTCCCAGAGCATCTGCTCGACAGCATGGTGGCCCTTTTCCTTCTGGATATTCGTCACCTGGTCCGGATAGATCATCACGATACCGATGGGAGTGCCGTGGCGGTTAGCCGCAGAGACTTCACGGCGCAGGGATTCTTCCATGTAGCGCCTGTTGAACAGCCCCGTGAGGTTATCGCGGATGCTGTGCTGCTGGAACCGGATATTCAAGTTCTGGTTTGCCACATAAAGCCCGAATGTCGCAGCGACGATGCCGACCTTCGTCTTCCAGAAGTCAAGCGTTTCGCCATCGGGAATCTTGTCGAGCTGGATAGAAAGGATGCCGAAATGTTCCTCGAGCCCTTCGATTGGGGCGCAGAAGGAAATTCCCTGGGGATGATGATGCAGGTGGGTGCAACCACCATTCATCTCGTTAGAGGCAAAATCGGTAATGACAATCTCGCCCAGATTGAAACTGGCACATTCGGCGGGCATGATGGTATCGTCACTGATGACATAGTCACCAAACGAAAGAATCTTGTGCAGTTCCGTCTGCGTGCCTCCATACATGTAAAGGATCCCGGCCGCAGTCGGGAAAAGTTCGGGCAGAGTCTTTTCCAGGGCCTCCACGACCTCCGGGAAAGGACGGTTCTTGAGAATCGGCTTGCAGAAAAGTTCCCAGGCTTCGAGAGGGAACGAAATCTTTGCAGGAACGGCCAGATTCTGGATAGAGGCGGGCTTGTTTTCGGGCGGAAGGATGCTATCAAATGGTTTCCTGGCCGCGGGAGCCTCGAAGGGCTGAGGTTCATCTCCAATGGACGGGACTACGGGAATATATTCTGTCTTGGGAGAATTGTTGCGTTGCTGGTCGTTGAGAGCTTCCGTGAAATTTTCCTCGGCTTCGCGCAACTTGCGGTTGCAGAGGCTATGGTAGACGAGCCCGAGAACGGAGCCCCAGGCCCCAATCAGGACGAATTTCAGGTGCAGGGCAAGCGTGTTGTCGGGAACCATATAGGCGGCAATGACGCCTCCGACAAAGACGATCAGCCAAAAGATATAAGAAAGAACGCTCATGCCTTAAATTTATCAAAAGTATTGGACATCCGTCTCGATAAAAATGAAAAATAAACGAAATAAAATGCAATTTTCTAAATTTGGGGACATGACCATCCTCGAAAAAATCGCCTTAGCGTTACCCGCCGTTGAATCCCCCGCCCGTTACATGGGCGGCGAGGCGAACAGCGTGGTAAAGGACCACAGCCAGATGCTCTGCCGCATGGCGTTCGTATTCCCCGACACCTACGAAATCGGGATGAGCAACAACGGCATCCGCATCCTGTACCACGTGATAAACCGCGAGAGCGACCTGCTTTGCGAAGTCTCGTTTGCGCCGTGGGACGACATGGCCCGCGAGATGGCGAAGTACGATATTCCGCTGTACAGCTACGCGACCTACACGCCGGTACGCGAATTCGAAGTGGTGGGCATGACGCTCCAGACGGAGCTGAACTTCACGAACGTGCCCTACGTGCTGGAACTCGCCCGCATTCCCGCGTGGCAGAAGGACCGCAAGGAAGATGACCCCATCGTGGTTGCCGGCGGGCCCTCGATGGCGAACCCCGAGCCCGTCGCCGACTTCTTCGACGCGTTCATGATTGGCGACGGGGAGAAAGTCATGATTGACTTTCTGCGGTGCGTAGGCGAAGGCCGCAAGGCGGGCCTCAGTCGCGCCGAAATACTCGAGAATTTATCCAAGATTGACGGCGTTTACGTGCCGAGCTTGCGCCCGGTAGTCACGAACGAATTCGGCGCGATTGTGCCGGCGGAACCTGCCGCCGGCGCCTACGCCACCACGAACGGGGTTCGCCGCCTATTCATCCCGGTAATGGACCCGAAAGACTACCCGGTCAAAAACCTCATCGCAAACATGCAGCTGGTACACAACCGCTTCAGCGTGGAAGTCATGCGCGGCTGTGCGCAGGGTTGCCGTTTTTGCCAGGCGGGCATCTGGTACCGCCCGTGCCGCGAACTCAATCCGGACGATGTCCTCGACATCGCAAAGGCGGGCATCCGCGCCACCGGCGAACGCGAACTCGGGCTTTTGAGCCTTTCTACCGCCGACTACAAGCCGGTGGAGGCCCTCACCGACAGCATCATCGACGACCCGTTCTTCGATACGGTGGACGTGAGCCTCCCGAGCATCCGCGTGAACAGTTTCGGGCAGACGCTCGCCGGCAAGATTGCAGCCCTCAAGGGTGGCCGCAGCGCCACGTTCGCTCCCGAGACGGGCTCCGAGCGCATCCGCAAGATGATCAACAAGACCATCAGCGACCAGGACATGTACGATGCCGCCGAGCACGCGTTCAGCAGCGGGTTCAACAAGATTAAGTTGTACACAATGATTGGGTTCCCGACCGAGAACCTCGACGACATGCAGGCATTCTGCGACCTCATCTTCAATCTCGTAAAAATCGGACGCAAGTACAACCGCGGCATACAGATTGCGGTCAGCATCGGCATTCTCATCCCGAAATCCTTTACCGCGCTCCAGTGGGCACCCTACATGGACAAGGAAACCGCGCTCAAGCATATCCGCTTCGTGCGCGAGAAGTTCTTCAAGCACCCGAACGTAAAAATCAACTGGGCCAGCTGGGAAACGAGCTTCCTCGAGGCAATCTACAGCCGTGGCGATCGCAGCCTCGGGCCCGTAATCTACGAGGCCTACAAGCAGGGAATCATCTTCGAGAGCGACAGCTACCGGTTCGACTTTGCCAAGTGGGAAGCCGTCTGGCAAAAGATGGGCTACGACACCAGCTGGGTTTACCGCGAGCGCGAAAAGAACGAGGTGTTCCCGTGGGACTTCATCCATGCGGGTACCACCAAGCAGTACCTGCGCCGCGAGTGGGAGAAGGCGTTCGATCCGAACAGTGCGCCCGTGCCCAACTGCAAGTGGGGCGACTGCCAGAAGTGCGGCATCCCCGGATTCGGCGACGAAATCAGGCTCGCCGACGATCCCGTACGCCACAAGGCTCCGAGCCGCACTCCCGAAGAAATCAAGAAGCTCGTCGCGGAACGTCGCCCGAAAAAGACGGAAAGTTTCAGCTACAAGATTACCTTCAAGAAGACCGGCCTCAGCCGCTTCCTGCCCCACCAGAACATGCTCAGTTTCTTCGAGCGCACATTCCTGTGTGCGGGCATCCCCGTGAAGTTCAGCGAAGGCTTCAGCCCCAAACCGCGCATCTCGAACATGGGTGCGCTCCCGTTGGGCCTCGAGACCTACTGTGAAATCATCAGCGTGGACCTGCTACAGAAGCTCGACATATCGCCCGAGAACCTTCCCGCACTCATGGCGCAATTGAGCGCACCGTTCCCGCGGGGCATGGAAATCGTGAACATCGAGCCGCTGAAGGAAAAGCTCAGCAAGCACTTCCCGAAGGCGATGGTTTACCGCCACACGCCCGAAAGCATCCCCGCCGACCTGATGGAGCGGTTCAACGCGAAGGCGCTCCCCGTCGTGAAGAACCACCGCGGGCAGGAAATCGATTTGAACGAGCACGTGCTCGGCATCGACGCTGTAAACGGAGCTCTCTTCGTGAAGGTAAAGTGCAACGACCAGGGCTGTACGGCGAGCCCGTTCGTAATCTACGCGGGACTTCTCGGGTTCGAAATCGACCCCGCCAAGCTTGACGAGGTTTCCAGGCGGTTCCTGATTGCGAAAGTCAGCATGGAATGGTAAATCGCGTCTTTTCCTTGAAAATCCTGGACGTACCCGTATTTTGAAACTATATTGTTTTCTATAGTAATTTTCACAAGGAGTATGGAATATGAAAAAGATTTTCCTAGCGGCCCTCACCGCCATGGCACTCTGCAGCTACAGCTACGCCCAGGACGATGAAGACGAATACGAAGAAGAGGACACCCCGGCGGCATCCAGCGCGCCTGCAAACAGCAGCGCCCCGGCAGCAAGCGAAAGCAGTGCGGCGGCAGCCCCTGTGCAGTCCGGAGCAGGAACCCTGGCCTTGGGACTAGACCTCGTCGACGCCCTTGATCACGAGGGAATCCAAAAGTTCTACGTGTCGTTCAAGTTCGCCCCCAACATGGAACTGTCCGCCATCCTCGGACTGTACCATCACGGCGAAACCACCCGTGAAACTGAAGCCACCCAGTTCACCCCGGCAACCGAAGTTGATCGTGCAGACGATTACACCCAAATTCAAATCGGCGTGGGCTTCGACTACTACTTCATGCAGGTCGTCCTGCCGCTTTCCATCGGCGGGGAGTTCCTCATCAGCCACTGGGGAGAGGACAACAACCAGTTCACCCTCAACGCAATGGCCGGAATCCACGCAAACGTGGTAGGCGGACTCTACCTGACCGGAAAGGTCGGCCTCGGGTTCGACTACATTGATAGGGAAGGCGTCGATGGCGCTGCTAACTACGAAGACACACGCCTCGACGTCGGTTTCAAGGCCAGTGCAATCCTCTCCTGGTACTTCATGTAATCCGGACCTGGAACTATACAATTCAAGCCGCTCCTTCGGGGGCGGCTTCTTTTATATGGGTTCTGTCCTATCGCTATTCCGCGGGCAGGATAATCTCGATGTGGCTCGTGCTCACGTTGAGGAAGTGCGTGCGGAAGAGGTCCTTCTCGCTCCTGTCGCTCACGCGCACCTGGGTCACGGCGATGAAGTCCTTGTTCTCGCGGATGTAGTCCGTAAGGCGCTCGTCACGCAGGGTGTCGATCTCGCCGGTAATGATAAAGCTGTCAGTCCAAATTTTTACTAGCATACCTCAAATATAACGATTTTTTCGAATGAAAGCAAAAAAAAGCGTTTTTTATTTGCTTTTTGTCCCTTCTTAAGGTATTTTGTCAAGGAAAGGACAAAAAAGGAGTTTCCTATGGCTACAAAAAAGAAGAATGCGATTTCGACGATTCCGGGCAAGATGATTTACCACAACATGGACTTTATCGACAGCGACAGTGGCCGTCCCATCAGGATTATCGCCGAATTCATGGCGCCCAACCAGATTTTCCAGCAGGAAGGCGTCCAGAACACTATCGTGTTCTTCGGTTCGGCCCGTACGCTCCCCATGAGCGAAATCAAGAAGCGCATGAAGGGTTGCAAGGACAAAAAGGAACTCGCGCGCCTCAAGAGGCTCGAAACCGTGGCGGAATACTACGATGCCGCCCACGAACTGGGTGCAAAAATAGGCCGCTGGGCCAACAAGCAGCACAAGGGCTTCGCCATCATGACCGGCGGCGGTCCGGGTATCATGGAAGCGGGCAACCGTGGCGCCAATGACGTAGGAACTTCTTCCGTCGGCCTCAACATCAGGCTCCCCTTCGAGCAGCACCCCAACCCCTATATCGACGACGAACTGAACCTGCAGTTCCGCTACTTCTTCATTCGTAAATACTGGTTCATGAAACTGGCCAAGGCCATGGTCGTGTTCCCGGGCGGTTTCGGCACCCTCGACGAGATGTTCGAGATCCTCACGCTCATCCAGACCAAAAAATATGGCGACCGCATGCCCGTGGTGATTTTCGGCTCCAAGTACTGGGACAAGGTCATCAACTGGAACTACCTCGCCGAGACCGGGATGATTGACAAGGAAGACCTCAAGTTGTTCCATTTCTGCGACACTGTCGACGACGCCTACAACGTCGTCACGAAGGCGCTCGAGAAGACCATGGAATAAAAACTGCCCAAAAACTTATTTTGCAAGGTGCCGCCATGCGACACCTTGTTTTGTACCCCCGATTAGCTAAATTTAAGACATGCTCAGAAATATCTTGGCGGAAGTACTGGACAGGGTGTCGCGCAACCTCGCGCTGCGCCCTCACTATAGCATGCAGGAATACCAGCGGTGGTTCGACCAGAACCCGGAATTCCTGCACAGCGGCGCCATGGAGAAAATCGAGCTTGTCGAGCCGCTGACTCTCGAGGGCACGAACAACCTCTACCGCGCGAACTTCTGGATCGAACACGCGAACGACGAGAAGCACTACGGAGAACGCGAGATCGTCGTGAAGATATGCAAGTTCTGGGCGGCACCGGGCAAGAACAGGCTCCACCGCCTGAACATGCTCCTGAGCGCGTTCCAGGACGAAATCCGCATCAACAACCTCATCCGCGCCACGAATATCGAGGGCGTGGTGCAGAGCTTTGGCGGCGGACTCGCCGGAAGGCACCCCTACCTGAAGATGGAATTCATCAAGGGCTGTTCGCTCGACAGGATGTTCAAGACCAAGCTTTCCGACGACGAGATTTTGCAGCGAGTAGCACAGATTGCCTACCTCGCGAACACGATCAGCCAGCTGCACTACTACCAGGTGGTGCACAAGGACCTAAAGCCCAAGAACCTGCTCCTGTGCCAGAATCCGCAGCACAAGAACAACCACAAGATCCTCATCTGCGACTTCGGCTACGCACAGGCGAAACTCCGCGAGACGGTGAACGAATACGGCGGCCAGCTCACGCCGTGCTACAGCGCGCCCGAGCAGGCCATCATGGGCGAAAACCTTTCGTCATCGGTCGACTACTTCAGTTTCGGCATCATCGTCCACGAATACCTCACGGGCTACAAGCTGTTCCCGCGCGCGATGGATATATTCACGGAAGACGGCTACAAGATTACGGACCGCTATCTCGAATACCTCAAGACGGGACGCGAGAACCGTTTCGAGGACAGCCGCTTCCCCGAACTTGGCAAGTGGATCGACAACCTCACGATTTTCGACAGTTTCGAACGCATGCAGAACACCCCGAACCTCTTCGACATCGCCCACAAGCTGCGCGCAGAGGTCAACGCGCAGGGCTACCGCGACGTAAACACGGACTTCCTCTGGAACCAGCTCGGCGAATACGGCAAAAGGTAATGACTATGAGCAGCCTGCAAGACACCATCAAGGGAATCACAAAGCGCCTCCGGGTGCACCATTACATCGTCATTGCCATTGTCCTCGGCATTGGCATCTTCAATGCGGCGACCGCCCTCTCCCCTGTCATCAGCCAGAAGGAACTCGAGAGCAACATCGAAAAGT
Organism: Fibrobacter sp. UBA3629; assembly: GCF_002374005.1. NCBI lineage: Bacteria > Pseudomonadati > Fibrobacterota > Fibrobacteria > Fibrobacterales > Fibrobacteraceae > Fibrobacter > Fibrobacter sp. UBA3629. The sequence continues at coordinate 14,299 of NZ_DFLC01000043.1, forward strand.
CGTTCGAAAAGTGGTGGGCCGAAGAAGGCGCCGCCCAGTTCCGCACGGTGGGCCTCACCGACGACGAAAAGACGAAGCTCCAGGAATTCGTGCAGTACCGCGACAGAATCCTTTCGGCCGGAAAGACCTTCGACATCGAGGACCGCAAGGCGGCCATGAGGAAGGAATTCCGCGAATGGTGGGAAATCGGCGGCGGCAAGGAAAAATTCGCCGACGAGCACGGATTCTACCCCAAGGAAGCCCATTTCGAAATCGAATGTCACAAGTTCATCAAGAACTATACGGACAAGTTCGTGCGATACAGCCTCGCCTATGTACCCAAGGACGGCGAATACGAGCGGCTGTTCACCAGCTGGCTTTTGTTCCCGAGCGCCTGGAACTACATCATTTTCGCAGTCTTTTTCCTATTCGCCTATTTCCTGCTGGCAGAGCGCTGGGGAGCCGCCATCACGCTCGGCTTTTTCTTTGCATTCATCTTTGCCGGAGGATTCGTTACCGACATCCTGACCTCTACAAGTTTCTTTGACCACTACACGATGGACCGTTACATGGGCGCAAGCATCGCCCTCGCATTCATGCTGGGCGCCTCGGCGTTCGATGAAAGGAAGGACGCCATACCGGGATGGGTTCTCGGGACCGCCATCATGGGCGCCATCCTGGACGCAGCCGTTAACGCACTCGTGAACGGCGGTATCTTCGCCGCCGTGGTAACCGCCTCCATCCCCGCCTTCGGGCTCGGAGCCCTCGCCGGATTCAAGATTCCGAGGCGCAGGAAAAGCGAAGCCGAAAAGAAGGCAGACGCCCTCGAAGAGCGCTTCCGCCGGACCGCAAACCGCAACCTCGCCGCCGAGCGCAGGCAAAAGACACGGAACCAGATGGACGAAGGATTCCAGGAAGCGAAGAAGGGGCACTACGACGCCGCACGCCAGCTGCTTTGCCAGGCGATGACGGCCATATTGCAGGAACAGCCCGCCGACAAGGAAACCGTCACTAAATTTGCCGAAAGGATGACGAACCCGAACCTGTTCATCGATGTCGCAAGCACGCAGTGGCTAGAATGGGGCGACACGGCAAAGGCGAAGGGCCTTACCGAGACAGCTCTGCTGTTGCTCGAAAAAGGTCTGAAATCCGAAAAGAACGCAACGCTCGCAAGGCGCGCCCTGTTCAATATCGGAGAGCTCAGGGTCAACTTTGGGATAGAACCCGAAGAAGGCGTGAAAAGGCTGCAGAAGGTAATTGAACTGAACGATTCCGACCTCATCGCAAAGCAGGCGAAGAGACTGCTGGAAAAAGCCGGAGCCTAAAAGCTACTTCTCGTTGGCGAGGTAGGCCTTCCAGGTCGTCGCAAGGAGAGTCTCGAGGTCGCTGAACTGCGCCTTCCAGCCGAGAACTTCGTGGGCCTTGCTGGGGTTCGCCACAAGCGTCGCAGGGTCACCCGGGCGACGCTCCACAATGCGGTACGGGCACTTGCGACCGCTCACCTTCTCAGCCATGTGGATAACGTCGAGCACGGAACTCCCCTGCTGCACGCCGAGGTTCACGATAAGGCTCCTGTTGTTCTTCTGCAGATAATCGAACGCCATGCCATGGCCGATTGCCAAATCATTCACGTGAATGTAGTCGCGCACGCCCGTGCCATCGGGAGTGTCGTAGTCATTACCGAACACGAGCAGTTCCTTACGCTTGCCGAGCAGCGCTTCCATCACCACCGGGATGAGGTTCGCCGGATTCTTCTCGAGACCGTTGATGCGGCCTTTCACATCGTAGCCTGCGGCATTAAAATAGCGGAGAGCCGCGAACTTGATTCCGCGCAGCTTATCGTACCACTTGAGGAACCCCTCAATGGCGAGTTTCGTGTAGCCGTAGTAGTTTTCGGGTTCGGTCGGGTGCTCCTCATCGACGGGCTGGTACTTCGGGGCGCCGTAGGTAGCCGCGGAACTCGAGAACACGAAATACTTCACGCCGGCAGCGGAAGCAGCATTCAGGATGTTTATGGAGCCCGTGATGTTGTTCACGCTATACTTCTCGGGATTGATCATCGACTCGCCGGCGGCCTTGAAGGCGGCCAGGTGCACGAGGCCTTCGGGCTTGAATTCGTTCAGGAACTTGCCGATTTCATCGGGATGCAGGATATCGCCTTTTACGAAGCCCGCTTCGGGGAACAGGTTCTGTTCCAAACCGCTCGAAAGGTTGTCAAAGACGCAAACCTCATGTCCGCGGTCAAGGAGTTCACGCGTCGTGTGGGATCCAATGTAGCCGGCACCGCCGATAACTGCAATCTTCATGTCTTTTCCTTTTTCATTCGACCGCTCATGCGGCCACGACAAAGTAATACTTCGCCTTCGGTTATAAAATTAGCATTCCGTCACCGTAGCTGAACAGTTTCATCTTGTTCTCGACGGCCATCCTGTAGGCTTCGAGGGTGTTTTCGCGCCCGTAGAATGCGGACACCAGCAGGATGAGTGAACTTTTGGGCCAGTGGAAGTTCGTGAGGAGGCCGTCTACAATCTTGTAGCGGTAGCCAGGATAGAAGAACGCGTGCGTGATTCCCTTTTGCGCCTTCACGATTCCATTCGCATCGGCAATCGTCTCCACGACGCGCGTGCTCGTAGTACCCACGGTAACGATGCGCCCGCCCTCGCGCTTCGCCTTGTTGATGATTTCGGCGTTTTCCTTCGTGAGTTCGTAATGCTCGCCGTGCATCTTGTGCTGGGTAAAGTCCTCGACCGAGATATTCTGGAATGTGCCTGGCCCTACGTGCAAAGTAACCTCGGCAACGTACACGCCTTTCGCCTTGAGGTCCTCGAGCATCTGTTCACTAAAATGCAGGCTCGCCGTCGGGGCAGCAACTGCACCCGAGTACTTTGCAAAAATCGTCTGGTATGCCTTCTTGTCGTCCTCGTCGTCGGGACGGTTGATGTAGGGAGGGAGCGGCACGTGGCCCTCGCGATTCATCACCGCTTCAAGTTCCACGGGGGTCGTCGCAAAGCGGAGCACGCGGGCTCCATCTTCGTGAATATCCTCGACCGTCGCCTTGACACCTGCAATTTCGAGTTCGCGTCCGATCTTAAAGGCCTTGCCCGGTCGGACCTGCGCCTCATAGCGGGCATCACCGTTCTCTGCCGGAATGAGCGACTGTACGAGTAGCGTTTCGACTTCGCCGCCGTGCAACGTGTGACCGTAAAGGCGCGCAGGAATCACCTTGGTATTGTTCACCACAAGGCAGTCTCCAGGGCGGAACAGTTCCACAATTTCGGGAGCCTTCATGATGCGTCGCGGCCCGCCATCCTTGGGACAATGCAGAATACGCGTCTTGCCTTTCCCCGCCGTGCGGGTAGCAATTAGTTCCTTCGGGAATTCGAAGGTGTAATCGGAGAGGTTATGTTCTTGCATCTCAGGCGTCCATATCAGACAGTGCGTTCTTGAGTTTCTGCTTAATCTTTTCCTTCAGCGAGGCGGGTTTCAGAATACGCACATCGTTGGTGACACCCATCAGCCAACTTTCGAAATCCGGGGTAATGCGAAGTTTCAGATCGACAATCATGTTCTTGTTCCTGTCGAAACGCTTTGAAATCGGCGGATTGAAATGCGAACGCTCGAACTGCGTCTGCAGCCACTTCGTCCTAATCTCGAGCGAGACATCTTCCACCTTGTCGCGACCTGTGTACTTGCCAAAAGCATACTTGTAATGCGTTTTCTCATCAAAGGCAAACTTCGGGGACGCATGGTTCGTTTCCGTCACGCTATCAATCTGTTCAAAAAGGTAGTTCTTGAAAACCTGATTTCCCTTGTCGTCCACTTCGCCCGCTACAAGATAGAGCGTGTCCATGCGCATGATGACCTTGACCGGAAAGACTTCCTTCGTTTCTTCGGCGACCGAGGAATGGTCCGTCGAATGGCGGTAGTGAATCCTGATGGCCGTTCCGCTGTGGATTGACTTGAGAACCCGATTGACAAGCGCATCCTGCAATTTATCATCGCAGAAGGGGCCGTAATCCAGCACGTAATCCGGGTCTGTCGAAATGGCTTCGGGCTTAAATTCGTTCGGGTCCGTCGTTTCCAGCAGGCTTATTACCTTATCCAAAAGCTTTACCGTCTTTATTTCGGGAGCGGAATTCGCAGCCATCGTCTTCTTGATTTTATCGAGTTGCTTGACGATATTCTGGTTAAAGTTCACCTTCTCGTCGGGCTGGATAACATAGAAGGTTTCGCCCTCGCTCTTGTACTTGCGAAGACCGCAGTTTTCCTTCTGGACGACATCGAGATGACGGAAAACGGTGCGGATGCCACACCCGAGCGCCAAGGCCAACTGCGTCACGGTCATCGGATTCTTTAGTTTATTCTTAATAAGGTTGATTTTTTCGTATCCTGAAGCCATAGGCACTCCTTTTTTATAAGTTTCCAGCCACGCGCAAGCGATTTTCCACAGCCGTCGAAAGGGTCATCTTTACCGCGTTCACAAAGGCAATCTGTTTCTGAAATGCCGAATGAACCCTTCCTTCCAGCAAATACTTGTCATCGACAAACGAGACCTTTATCTTGGCCCCCTGGAGCAAAGAATTCAACGAATAGCTGTGTTCCATTTCCAGGCAGGTTTCTCGATTCCGCATTTCCCTTTCCGGCAACGACACCATCGAGAAGTTCAAATCCTGCAAACCGGGAACTTCGGCAATCCTATTTTCCAAATCCTTAGGGCACAGGCCTTCGAAGCAGCACAAGGACACACTACCCTTTCCATTTGCTACTTCTACCTTGTAATCAAAGACATTTCGTCCAAAGGATTCCAGCAACATGTAAATTTCGTTTTCTATCCGCTTATCCGTCATGCCAGGCTCCGCAATAACCTTCGTAAAGTCAACGCAGCCACGAACGCGAGGCATGTTATTGATACAAGCCCGAAGCGAGCGCTTAATCATGACGCTCCTGACAAGGCCATCCAGGTAGACAACGCCCTGTCCAACCGTCACCGAGACCCTGCTTACGTCATCCGGGAAAAGCTGGCGCAACTTGTTGAGAACAATATCGGACAACTTGTCGTTAGGGATGTTCTGGGCTTGTTCCGGAAGCGTTATAAACAAGACGGAACCATCTTCGAGCAGTGTCGCCAACTTATCCTTGTCGCCATCTTTCACGAGCCCGACTGCAATACCAAACTTATCTCGCAAAGTGTGGTAAATATTATCGCCAAGCAAAGTCTGGGCGCTCTGCGCCGGAAGTAGGCGATAGCCTTCGGCCGATTTTTCACGAACCGGAGCGGGATGGTCGAACACAAATTTCATGTCCTGGCCACCATCATAGCTCACGACAATGATTTCTTGTTCATTTGTCCTGAAATAGCTTTTGACCTTCCCCGGCTTGACCGATTCCTTGAAATAGAGCCAATTTCCCGGAGAAATCCGACTATAGCCATACACAGCGGTGTAATCGCCCGCATCAATCGGCCTCGAAAAGGCAAACTCGTTCGAAAAGCCGACAAACGCAGCCGAGCACCTTTCACACATGCAGAGAAGCGGAAGATGCGGTTTCATTCCTCCATAAGTGGAATAAGGTTCACGTGCATAGACCCCGTGATCGAGCACCTGACGACAACGGCAGCAGAACAACTTCTGCGTATGGATCCTATGAGGAAAGAGATTTCGCATGGGTCAGCGAAGATCACCCCATCAACGGGAGAGCGACATCGATGCGGCGGAGCACTTCGTCCTTGCCGATGATTTCGAACATTTCCCAGAGGCCAGGGCCTGCAGTCACGCCAGAGACAGCGAGACGCGGAGCACCGACGAGTTCACCCACCTTGTGACCGCAACGTTCAGCCAGGTCGTAGAAACCCTTTTCGATCACCGGAGTCTTGAAATCTTCGATGGAAGCGAGCATGTCACGCACGAGCGTCGCCACTTCTTTGGAGCCTTCGCCGAAGTGCTTCTTCGCACCCTTCTCGTCGTAGGTCGTCGGAGCCACGAAGAAGTACACAGCCATGTCGGCCAGGTCCTGCACAAAGTGGGCACGGGGCTTCAGCTGCTTCACGATTTCGTCGAGGCGTTCTTCCGGTTCCTTCGAGAGGTCGATACCCTTGGCGGCCAGGCCTTCCTTCATGATACCCTTGAGGAATGCGTCGTCGCACAGGTGGATGTGCTGACCGTTCATCCACTGCAACTTCTTTTCGTCGAAGCTTGCGGACTTCGGGTTGATGCGTTCCAGCGTGAAGCTTTCCACCATTTCCTTGATGGTCATGACTTCGCGGTCGTCGCCCGGGTTCCAGCCGAGGAGAGCGAGGTAGTTCACGAGCGTTTCGGGCAGGTAGCCGAGATCGCGGAAGTCACCCACGGAAGCGGCACCCTTGCGCTTAGAGAGTTTGCCGCCGTTCTTGTCGAGAATCACCGGCAGGTGGCACCATACAGGCGGCTGCCAGCCGAATGCCTTGTACAAGAGCTCGTGCTTGGGCGTAGAGCTAATCCATTCATCGCCGCGGAGCACGTGGGTCGTACCCATCAGGTGGTCGTCCACGACGCTTGCAAAGTGGTACGTCGGGTAACCGTCGCGCTTGATGAGCACGAGGTCGTCCAAAAGTTCGTTCTGGTAGCTGATATGACCGCGGATCATGTCGTCAAATTCGGTGACGCCCGTTTCGGGAACCTTGAAGCGGATGACGGCCTTCTCGCCAGCGGCAATGCGGGCTTCGGCTTCTTCACGGCTGATATTGCGGCAGTGGCGGTCGTAACCCGTGACCGGCACGTGAGACTTTTCTTGCTCGGCGCGGACTTCCTGCAGGCGTTCTTCGGTGCAGAAGCAGTAGTAGGCACAGCCCGCGTCCAAGAGCTTCTTGATTTCGCGGTGGTAAATGTCCAGGCGTTCGCTCTGGAAGTACGGACCGCAGTCGCCTTCGCAACCCGGACCTTCGTCCCACTGGAGGCCCAGCCACTTGAGGTCGCGCATCAAATCGTGCAGCGCAGTCTCGTTGTAACGCTTGCGGTCGGTATCCTCGATACGCAGGTAGAACGTGCCACCCATGTGCTTTGCAAAAAAGTAGTTGTAGATAGCGGTACGCGCACCGCCCACATGCAGGTAGCCCGTCGGACTCGGGGCAAAACGGACGCGGACAGGACGGGTAGCAGAATTTTCGCTCATAGATTCCTCATTTAAATTTCAATTATCCCGCACAACTTCGCGCAGGAACTTTACATGACAAAAAATAGCAATTTTAAAGAGACGGGCGGTTTGCCAACTTCTCTATGATGGCTTCGCAACCTTCGTTCACGTCATCCCAGGTTGCCTGAAAATTACCCGTATACCACGGGTCCGCCACATCGCGCGGATTACCAGTCCAATCCATCAGCAGCGACACCTTCGACATGTCATGCCCTTCGCCCAGAATCCAGCGCAGGTTTCTCAGGTTATTTCTATCCATGAGCACGATATAGTCGTAATATTCGTAATCGCCTTGCGTCATCTGGCGCGCATGTTTTCCGCTACAATCGATTCCGTGGCTTGCAAGCATACGTTTTGCGGGCGGATATACGGGATTCCCGATTTCCTCGGTACTTGTCGCGGCACTTGCCACCTCGAAATTCTCGAGTCCCGCCTTCGCAAGCTTGTCCTTCATGACAAACTCGGCCATGGGGCTACGGCAGATGTTCCCGTGACATACAAAGAGGATTTTCGTCTTTTTCATAATGTCAAATATAACAGCAGGGCCTACACGCCGCGACGTTCGGGGTCCCACACGATTTTGTGAAGTTGCACCTGGAATCGGGCGCCATTCCGCGTCATGGTTTCGCTATCCAGCATCCAATCCACGATTGTTTCGTTCGGCAGCGTCCCGAAAACTGGCGAGACAAAAATATGAGGCATGTCGCATGCAGGACTTTTCCGCAGCAACGAAAGCTGCGATACCACGCGTTCTGCTTCGCGCAGATCTTCGACGCTCCCAACAACGAACTTCAGTACGTCATTTTTTCCAAGCGTCGCGATATTTTCCATGCGCATCCTGCCCGACATCCCGCTACTGCCGCATTTCCAGTCCATGGTATAAAAAAGCGACGGGAAGCACCGTTTGCAGGGAACTGTGCCATTGGTTTCGACATTGACCTCGAAGCCCGCACCGCATAGCTTCGAAAGCAGTTCGTCGACGCCTTCATGAATCAGCGGTTCGCCGCCGGTGAGCGTCACGCAACCGACCCCGCTTTCGCTACGGTATTTGTCTACAGCCGACAAGACTTCGTCTACATCCATTTGTGTGTAGTCATGACCTTCGACCGCATACATCGAGTCGCAATAGGCGCACCGCAGGTTGCAGCCGTGAAGCCGCACAAAGACCGCGGCCTGTCCCATGCGCAGGCCCTCGCCTTCTATGCTCTTAAAGATCTCGCACACCTTCATGGCTGGCCCTGTCCCTAGCGTTCGTACTCGACAATGTTGCCTTCGCTTTCCTGAATCTGAACCTTGTAGCAGTGCGGAACCTGCTCGCAGACCCAGCGCGCCATGTTCTCGGCCGTCGGGTTAAAATCCACCACGTCGTTCAAGAACTGGTGATCCAGCTTGCCGTGGACAATTTCCTTGATGCGCGAGAAATCGACCACCATCCCATTCTCGTCAAGAGTTTCGGACTGGCAGAAGACCGTGATAATCCAGTTGTGGCCGTGGAGCCCGCGGCACTTGCTTTCGTACGGAAGCGACAGCTTATGAGCTCCGGAAATTTCGATTCGTTTGATGACTCTGTACATATCAGGCCTCGTATTCTGTCGTATCGTCGATTCCCGCTTCGGCGAGAGCCGCCTTGCGTTCCAGACAGGTTGCGCACTTTCCACAGTGGATTCTACCACCCTTGTAGCAGGACCAGGTCGCGCTATAATCTATGTCGAGAGTTTTTCCCCTGCGAGCAATATCAGCCTTGGAGATATTCGTATAGGGTGCATCAATGGCGATACCGGCGTAGGTGCCCGCCGCAATCGCCGCCGACATGTTCTTCACGAATTCCTCGCGGCAATCCGGATAAATGGCATGGTCACCGAAATGGTTCGCCATCATCACCTTCTCAAGGCCGCGGCTTTCAGCAAGGCCCGCCGCAACAGAAAGCATGATGCCATTGCGGAAAGGCACGACCGTCGACTTCATGTTCTCGGCAGAATAGTCGCCTTCAGGGACTGCATCGGCACCCGACAGCAGCGACGACTCAAAATAGTCGTGCATGAACTTGAGCGGAATCGTCACATGCGGAATTCCCAGCTTTTCGCAGTGGAAGCAGGCGAAAGGAATCTCGTTGTCGTTGTGGTTGCTGCCGTAATCAAACGAAACGGCAAATGCAATATCGGCGGCACGCTCATAAAGCAGCGTGGTGCTGTCCATTCCGCCGGACAGGACGAGCAATGCGTCTTTCATAGGGGCTCCTAGTTTTGTTTAGAGTCAGGATGGGTTTCGAACTGACTGATGCCCAAGATAGAAAAAATACAGTTTCCCGTCTTTAAGAGGAGAACTTCTTGTTGGTATGCGCCTCGACCACGTTCACCACATAGTCGCCCAGCTTCTCGCAGTCGTTCACCACGTCCATGTAGTGCACGCCCATCTGGTAGCTGTATTCCTGGTTCTCGATATCGGTGACGTTCTTCTCCTTGAGGAGCTTGCGGTAGTCGTTGATTTCGTTCTCCAGGTTCAGCGTGCGGTTCGCATCGGCCGATGCATAATCGCTAATGACATCGATCATGTTCGTAAGCGCATTGTCGCACAGCTGCATGATATGCTTGATATGGCCGTACTGGTTCTCCGTAAAGTCTTCCTTGCTGCGGAACTTGCGGTTGATGGCACGGGCCATGTTGTAGCAGGAGTCGCCGATACTCTCGATTTCAGAAATTTCCCTGAGCATCGACTGGATGTTCGTCTTACTTTCGGGACTCAGGCGGCCTTCAGAAACCTTGTTAAGGTAGTTCGCAATCTCGATTTCCATGTTGTCGCTGATGCCTTCGTACTTCTCGATGCGGGCAAACAGCTTGACGAAGTCATTTTCGTCCTTCATCTCGAGCAGTTCGGGCACCATGCGGAACATCTTCTGCGTGCGGGCTGCAAACAAGTTAATTTCCTTGCGGGCTTCAAAAAGCGAAAGTTCTGCAGTGCTCATGAGGCCCGCGCTGATAAACTTGACCTTGAAATCCTCGCCGTCTTCCTTCTCGCGGATAATCTTGCAGATGATTTTTTCCATCGGCTTGATGAACCAGATAAGGATAAGCACGTTGCAGAGGTTAAACGCCGTATGGAATGCCGAAAGCGCGTAAGTGACACGGACGCTTGCCTGGGCAACTTCTTCTTCGGTATGCGGCACGAACGTCGGGTCAAACCCCACGATGCTGCAAACCATGTTCACGAACGGGCGGAACACTATCAATACCCACACCACGCCGAACACGTTGAAGAGCATGTGCGCCAAGGCCGCGCGCCTTGCCTGCGTACTTGCTGAAAGTGCCGCAAGGTTCGATGTCACCGTGGTACCGATGTTTTCGCCCATCACGAGCGCAATACCTTGGTAAATCGGGAGCACGCCGCTACTGCAGAGGAGGAGCGTAATCGCCATGATGGCGGCAGACGACTGCACGCACATGGTAAGGATGCTACCCAGCAACAGGAAGAGGAGCGTGCTGAAGATGCCCCAACCGCCGGTCGTCGCAAAGAAGTTGATGACCGTCTGGTTATGGGCCAGGTCCATCGCCACCGCATTTTCGCGAAGCGTGGTAAGGCCCAGGAACATGAACGCGAAACCGAAGACAAATTCGCCCAGGCTCTTGGTCGAGTTCTTCTTGGTGTAAGAAAGGATGATACCGAGAGCGAAGAAGGGCCACACTACCGAGCTCATGTTGAACTGGAACCCGAATATGGACATAATCCACGCCGTGGCCGTGGTACCGATGTTCGCGCCCATAATAACAGGAATGGCCTGACTCAATGTGAGCAGGCCAGCATTAACGAAGCTTACGGTAAGAACGGTCGTAGCGGTAGAAGACTGCACCGAGGCCGTGACGAACGTGCCTGTGAGGAGGCCTCCGATACGGTGCTTGGTCATGGTGCCAAGGACTGCGCGGAGGTGCCCGCCGGTGAGTTTCTGCAAGCCTTCGCTCATCGTCTTCATGCCGAACATGAGCAACGCAAGGCAACCAATCATTTTGAGAATCATAAGTGTCATAAAACCTTATTCGTTTTTGAAAGGGTTGTAAAACCGACCTTGATTTCGGTACCGAGACCAACGATCGAATTCAAGTGGATTGTCGCATGGAGGACTTCGGCGATGTGCTTTACGATAGCAAGCCCGAGACCCGTTCCGCCGGTTTCCTTGGAGCGGCTCTTGTCTACACGATAGAACCTCTCAAAGATGCGGGACTGGCATTCCTCCGGGATTCCGATACCGGTATCCTTCACGGCAATGGAGTCCTGTTCCACGAGCACGACGACCTTGCCGCCCGACTCCGTGTAACGTATGGCGTTGTCCACCAGGTTGAAAATCATTTCGTAAAGCAGTTTGGAGTTCGCGATGATTTCTGCGGATGTTTCGCCTTCCAGCGAAAGCGAGATAGACTTCTTGCTCGCGTTCAGGCCGAGGCTCTCTACACAGGAATGCGCAACGTTCCAGAGGTTCACCTTTTCACCCAGCTCGAACGGTTCGCCACCATGGTTGTCGAGTTTCGACAACGTGATGATGTCGTTCGCGATGGACTGCAGGCGGCTTGCCTCCTTATGGATTTTACCCGCGAACATCTTGACATCCTCGGGTTTCGCCAAGCCGCTCTCGATGAGTTCCGCATAGCCCGAAATGGAGGTCAGCGGTGTCTTGAGTTCGTGCGAGGCATTCGCGGTGAATTCATCCTTCAGGTGAGTCATTTTCTGCTTTTCGTTCGAAAGCTGTTCAATCGTCAGCTGCAGTTCCAAGTCCTGCTTGCGGATGGTATTCACGAGGGGCGCGATTTCCTTGTAGACATTCTCGATTTTCATCCATTCGGGAGTACCGAGCTGATCCACAAGTTTCTTGAGCGGACTCACGAAGGTACGGCTGAGCCCGATGGCTATCAGGATGGCTGCCGCCACAATGGCCGCAAGCAGTACGACAAGGTACGGGATTGTCTTGGAATACACCTTCTGCAAGTTCGCCTGGCGCATGCCGAGCCTGAGCACGTTTCCGTCATTCAGGCGCTTCGCAAAGTAGAACGCCTTCGCCTGCAATGTGGAAGAGTAACGCAGGTCCTCGCCCACGCCTTTCGCGAGCGCATCGATAATCTCTTCGCGGTCGTTGTGGTTTTCCATCTTGGCCGCTTCGGCATCGCTGTCGTAGAGAATCCCGCCCTTCGAATCGACAAGCGTGATGCGGAGATCCTTGCTTGCAAATTTCGCAAGTTTCTGGGGTTCGCCCCCAAGCGATTCATTCGCGTACGAGGTTTCAATGAGGCGCAAGTTTTCGCGCAGGAGTCCCTTGAGTTGCTCCGCCATTTCGCCTTCAAATACACGCATGGTAAAAAAAACCGCCAAGAGCGCCGCAATCACTCCCATGTATATCAGGCTGTAGCGGATGCGGTCCTTCATTGCGCTTTGTACCCTACGTTTCGGACAGTCTGGATAATCGCGCCTCGCTCGCCCAGTTTTTGTCGGAGCGTCTTGACGTGCATATCAACCGTCCGCGTATCCATCTTGAAATCGATGCCCCAGATTTTTTCCAGGAGTTGCTGCCTGGAATAGACAAGCCCCGGATGTGACACGAGAAGTTTCAGGAGTTCGTATTCCTTGTAGGTGAGTTCCACATTCTCGCTACCCGCCGTGACGACGTGCTTGGCCTCGTCGAGCGACACATCCCCGAGCGAAATAATTTTCGGTTCAGCCGCTTCGACATTCACCACGCCCGAACGACGGAGCAGCGCCTTGACGCGCGAAACAAATTCCAGGACACCGAACGGCTTTGCGATATAGTCGTCGGCCCCCAAATCGAGTCCCTTGACCTTGTCCAGTTCGGAGCTCTTCGCGGTAAGCATGATGACGGGGACATTGCTAGTAGATTCCTGCGTGCGGAGGCGCTTCAGTATGCTGAGACCGTCTTCGCCCGGCAGCATGATATCCAAGACAAACAAGTCTGGTATGTGGGTCTTGATAGCCTCGTCCAGGCTTTTCCCGCAATCGAAGGCTTTGACCTCAAAACCGCTACTCTTGAGAGCGTAGGCTTCCATTTCGCGGATTTCGGAATTGTCTTCAACTATGTAAATCATATTCACAATTTACCCAACAACAAGATAAAAAGACCACAGCGTTTATCCAATACCTGAAGCAACGGCTTCGCAAAGGTTTTATCTACACTTTACACAAATTTTACTTGTAAAAACTGGCACGAAAAACTTGCGGTACAAAAGATTTCTTGACACCGTATTTACAAGGTTCGTACCGTAATTCGCACAAAGCAAGCGGGATTATGTAGAGAATTTTTTGTTCGCATGAGCCTCGACCACGTTCACCACGTAGTCGCCCAGCTTTTCGCAATCGTTCACCACGTCCATGTAGTGCACGCCCATTTGGTAGCTGTATTTCTGGTTCTCGATATCGGCGACATTTTTTCCCTTGAGGAGCTTGCGGTAGTCGTTGATTTCATTTTCAAGGTTCAACGTACGGTTCAGGTCAACCTGCTGGTTGTCGTCGAGCACGGCAATCATGTGTTCGAGCGCCTTGTCGCACAGGTTCATGATATGCTTTATGTGGTCGTACTGCTCTTCGGTAAAGTCTTCCTTGCTGCGGAACTTGCGGTTGATGGCGCGGGCCATGTTGTAGCAGGCATCGCCAATGCTCTCGATTTCAGAAATCTCCCTGAGCATCGCTTGGATGGTCGTCTTGCTTTCGGGGCTCAGACGGCCTTCCGACACCTGATTCAGGTACTTCGCGATTTCAATTTCCATGTTGTCGCTGATACCTTCATACTTTTCGATGCGGGCGAACAGTTTCACGAAATCGTTCTCTTCCTTCATTGTCAAAAGGTCAGGCACAAAATTGAACATCTTGCGAGTGCGGGTCGCAAAGAGGCTAATTTCCTTACGGGCTTCAAGGAGCGAAAGTTCGGGAGTACCCATGAGGCCGGAGCTGATGAAGTGCAGGCGGGAGTCCTCTTCCTCTTCGGAATTCTTGGGCTTGATGACCTTGCACACGAACTTCTCGATGAACTTGATGAACCAAATCTGGATGAAGGTGTTCGACACGTTGAACGCAGAATGGAACGAGGCGAGCACCACGGAAATCTTCGCGAGGTTTGCAGCATAGCCTTCATCGCCCGGATGGATGGAAAGGTCGTAACCCACCACGTGGCACACGGCGGCGAGAAACCACTTGAGCACAATCACCACCCAAATCACGCCGATAACATTGATAGTAAAGTGAGCTAGAGCCGCGCGACGCGCCTGCGTATTGGCGGAAAGCGCCACGATGTTCGCGGTAATCGTCGTACCGATGTTTTCGCCAAGCACGAGCATGATGCCCTGGTCAATATGGAGCACGCCGGTGGAGCAGAGGATCATCGTGATGGCCATGATGGCGGCAGAAGACTGCACACACAACGTGAGGATTGTTCCCATCACGAGGAAGAACAGCGAGTTGAAAAAATTCGGTTCGCTGAAATGCGCGAAGAACTGGCTGATAGACGCGCTTGCCCCCGGGTCCTGCACCACGGTAAAACCGGTTTCTTTAAGGGTGGTAAGGCCAAGGAAAAGGAAACCCACACCGAACAGGAACTCGCCAAGCACGCGCTTCTTGTTCAGGTACACGAGAATGATACCGATGAAGAACGCCGGGTAGACGAAGTTCGCGATGTTGAACGAGAACCCGAGGCTCATGATCCATGCCGTTACCGTCGTACCGATGTGGGCGCCGAGGATAATCGAGATGGCCTGCATGAGCGTAAGGAGCCCCGCATTAACAAAAGAGACCGTCATCAACGTGGTGGCGGTCGAACTTTGTACTGAGGCTGTAACGAACATGCCGGTGAGCATCCCCGTGAAACGGTTCGTGGTCATGGTTCCGAGCACATGTCTGAGCTGCGGACCGGCCATTTTTTGCAAAGCCTCGCTCATGGACTTCATACCGAACATGAGCAGGGCTAGGCACCCTAACATTTTTAACGCCATCCAAGTCATAATTATAGGACCTTCCTATGAAGCGCCACTACCGGATCATCGTCGCTGCCTTTCAGCTAGTTCGGGCTCATGGCGGTGAATTGTTGATTGTAAAGCTGGCGTAAAATATAGAAAAAATTAGGTAAAATTTAACCACCAAAAAATGGTAAACCAAACTCGTTGAATTAGGGACAACGAGAGCCTCGTGCCCCGAGCCTTTTTCCTTACAGACTTCTTACCATTGCGACCGCCTGGCTGGCGATGCCTTCGCCCCTGCCCGTAAACCCGAGCTTTTCGGTCGTGGTACCCTTGATGCCGACCTGCTTCACGTCTATCCCGAGTACGCGGGCGATGTTTGCCTTCATGGCGTCCTTGTGCGGGTTCACCTTCGGGCGTTCGCACATCACGATGCTGTCGATATTGACAATCTCGTAACCCGCCTTCTTGACCTCCTCGCCCACCTTGCGCAACAGTTCCAGACTGTCAGCGCCCTTGAAGGCCGGGTCGGTATCCGGGAAGTACGTGCCGATATCGCCGAGGCCTGCGGCACCCAGCAGGGCGTCGCTAATGGCATGCAGCAAGACGTCTGCATCGCTATGGCCCAAGAGGCCCTTCTCGTACGGGATATCCACCCCGCCAATAATGCACTTGCGGCCTTCCACCAACTTGTGAACGTCAAAACCGATACCCGAACGATAAATCTTGTCCATGATAAATCCTTTTTTTGCAAATTTAAAAATTTCAGTCTTTCCCGAAATAAAGATTGTTCATCGTTTCGGCAACTTCGGGGAAATCGTGTTCGTCGACGAAGAAGATTTCCTTGTCAATAACAAAAACATACATATGACGGAAAAGCCCCGTTCTGTACCTCTTTTTTAGTATATCCGTCTTGCCAAACGGAAGGACAGCCTCGTCATTGAGCCTGTACAACACAAAATCGTCCTTGCGACATTTTATTTCGCGCACGGCCTTGATGGAGTAGCCGGCATCAAAGAAAAAAACAACAGATACAGCAAGAGGTATAAAAACTGTTAAAAGAAGATACTTCGTAATCGGTTCCCTAAAGAGTTGACCGAGCATGCAAACAAAGACCATAAAGAGAAAGAGTGCTATACAATATTTGCCCACCATCAGTACTTTCCCGCCATGGCGTTTGCGTGCCTTGTACGTAAAGAATACTTCCTTCTCCTCAACCTTCTCGGATTCTTCGACAGCCTCAGGCAATTTCTTTTCGGAAACAGGCTTCGCAGCCCCGCACCACGGGCACTGCGGCTCGTAAAAATTAAATCGTTCTCCACATTCCGGACAAATCATCTTCGCAAACCCCTTTCTTGTGCAACAAGATAGATAAAAAAAGGAGCCCCGCCGAATCCGGCAGGGCATTCCCTTTTAGATTTATCCTCTAAAGACTAGCCGATGAGGGCAGATGCCGGAAGCACGCTCATCGCAAGCAGGGCAAGAGCAGCAAGCGATACGGTAAACTTGAGCATATAACCATAATGGGGATCCGTCTGGCAACAGCACTTGCACTGGCAAGGTTCCTTGCGGGGAGCAAACAGCACATAGGCGATTCGAAGGTAGTAAACCGCCGCCACGAGCGAAAGGCCAAAGCCAAAGATGGCCGTAGCCGTCATTCCCGCAGAGAAGGCTCCTGCGAACAGAGCAAACTTCGCGAGGAAGCCCGCGACAGGCGGAAGTCCGGCAAGGCTAGCAAGACAGACCGCAACACCGAGCGCAACGAACGGACGGCGACGGCCGACACCCTGAATGTCTTCCAGGTTCTCGTTCTTGTCTTCTTTACCGGCAAGGTAGGCAATTCCCGTCAGGGCGCCCGCACTTGCGATGGCGTAAGTCACCAGGAAGAAGAACATGGAGCCTAGCTGCACGGAGCCTTCCTTGAGGTAGTTTGGAAGCAGGAGGCCAATCACAATGAAGCCCGCGTTCATCACGGCAGAGAACGCAAGAATTCGACGGATGGATTTCTGGGCAAGGCCACTGAAGGCGCCAATCACCATCGAGAGGATAGCGACAACCAGGACAACGTAATAAAGTGCGGGAGACTGGGATGCAAACTTCACCGGTTCTGCAAGGTTCCATGCAGCAGGAGCTCCGGCACGGGTCGCGAGGATTCCCACCCATACAGAGCCGAGAGCCGCTAATGCACCCACCTTCACGACAGCAGCCATGAAGCCAGTCACGGCAACGGATGCACCCGTATAGACATCGGCCACCCAGAAATGTACCGGGGCAGCGCCTGCCTTGAACAGGAGACCGAACACGACAAGCAGGATGCCCACCGCATAAATCGAGCCACGGCCTTCAAGCACTGCAGAGAACATGTGCGTACTACCCGTAGCGCCATAAATCAAGGCCACCCCGTAAAGGAAGAAGGCGCTGAATATGGAGCCCGACACAAAATACTTGAACACGCCTTCACCCGCATTCTGGTCTTTACGGCGGATGCCGACAAGGGCATAGACCGGGAAACTCGTGAGTTCCATGGCAATGAAGAGGGAAAGGAAGTCTATCGCCTGCGTCATGAGCAGGGCACCGCAAGAAGCGAGAAGCATGAGCCCGTAGGCTTCGCCACCCTTCATCTTCTCGCGGCCGAGCATCCACTGGAGTCCGCCAATGCCGAGCAAGGCGCAAAGGAGGACAGAGACACCGAGCAAGCGACGGACCGGGTCCACCGCGAACAGATCGTAGACGCAATCCACCTTCACCAAGGCAAACGCCGCCATGCCAAGCGCGACAAACACCGCAGCAACCCACGGAAGGACCTTGTGCTTGCTTTCGTCGTTCAGGAACGGTTCTGCGGCAAGAGAGACCAGCGCGCCAAGCGCCACTACGATTACCGGCATAAACATCACAAGACTAGTCATTGGAAGCCTCCTCGTCCTTTACGGTCGGTTGAGCAGATTGTTCTTTTTCGAGAGCGGCTGCGGTCGCCTTCGCCATATTGGCCTCGGTTTCGATTACCTGACGGATCAGTTCCTTCTTCTCCTCTTCAGAGAATCCGGCTGCTGTCAGCGAAGAATCGAGCTGCGCCACGTCGGCAGAAGTCGCGATGTGCGATTCGAGGGGTTCCGCCTCCACAGCTTCTTCATCCTCGACAGGAAGCGCATCGGGCAAAGCCTCATCGACAGCGGCTTCTTCGTCAATGGCCGCCGTCTGTTCCGTGGAGTCGTTGAGATCACGCAGAGCGTTCGTCACGAAAGCGGGATGGAAACCAAACACCAGGAGAAGCAGGAGCATCACGCCATAGGCAAAACCTTCAAGTGCGCTCGCACGCGGGCCTTCCTTATATTCGCGGGCAGGCGTTCCAAAAATGACCTTCTGGATAAAGCGCAGCATGTAGGCCGCCGAGAGAATCATGCAGAAGCCCACGACGCCAGCACAGAACGGGTTCATGTCCCAAACAGAAAGGAGGACGCCAAATTCCCCGATGAACCCGGCCGTACCGGGAACCGCGAGGGCCAGGACGCCCGCAGCGCCAAAGAGGAATCCGAACACAGGATTCGTATGCGAAAGTCCGCCCATTTCCTCGATATTGCGAGTCCCCGTCATGCGCTCGGCAACCCCGAGCAAGAAGTACTGAACACCGGCAGAAATGCCATGCGCCACCAGGAGCACGAGGACAGCCGTAAGCATCGACTCGGAGAAGCTGAATACGCCAGCAACCGCGATGCCCAAATGGCTCATGGAACTGTAGGCGAGCAGTTTCTTGCCGTCAGTCGCGCGGAGCGCCATGAGCGCCCCGTAAATCGCGGTTATAAGGCCAAGCCACAAGACAGTCATAATCTGCGGCACATCAAGCGTAAAGATCGGGAGCATCCAGGCGATAAAACCGAAAACGCCCGCCTTGCTCATCGCGCCAGTAAGGATAGCCGAAAGCGGAGCCGGAGCTTCGGAATACGTTATCGCTTGCCAGCCGTGGAACGGGAAAATCGGAGTCTTCACGAGGAATGCGAGCAGGAAGCTCAAGAACACAAGCAGCTGTGCGCTCTGGGGCATCGTCTGGACCGCGAGCACGATAGAAAGCACCAACGAATTGTCGGCAATGGTCAATAGGTACCAGAGAGCGACCATCATCGGAGCAGAACCCACCAGCGTGTAAATCGCGAACGTCATTGCAGCCTGCTTCCGCTTTTCGCCACCGAAACCCGCAATGAGAAGCGCCGCGGGAATCACCATGGCCTCGAAAAAGAAGAAGAACAGCACCGCGTCGGCAGCGAGGAACGTTCCGTTCATCGCACCCATGAGCGCGAAAATGCCGATAGCGAAGTTGCGGTAGTTCTTGTCCAGGTGTCCGCGCGCCGAGATAAGGGCGACCAGCGAAAGCCCGCAAGACAGGAACACCATCCAGGCGCCCAGGCCATGGCTATAGAGATAGTAGTAGGCAGGGCCCTTGCAACCCGGAATATGGAACCACTCGACAGGGGTCGTCGCCATGTTGCCATTAGCGACCAGCGCAACCGACATGCCGGCAAAAACAATCCCGAAAAGAATCGCCATGTGCGTCGAGGCCTTGAAGTCCTCCTTGGAGTTGAGAACCATCAGGATGGCCGCAACGAACGGCGCAAAGACGAGGAGATGTAAAAGCATTAGATTACCCTCCCGAGAAGAGATTTTACACTATCGATAAGTTTAAAGACAAAGTCCGGAATACCGACGATGCCTTCGGCAAACAGGGCGACGAGCACAATCAGCGCGACCCCCGTAATGCTGAGCGCAAGCTGGAGGCGCACCCTGCGGACCTGGAAAGTGCTCGCGCCATCACCGAGGATTTCCCCGATTGCACCAAGCGTCCACTGGAACGCCTGCAGGAACTTGTCGACAACGACATCGCAAATCCAGGCAATCACACGCACCGGGAAAACAAATCCAACATGGATGTAGTCCCACACGAACGTCCATGCCGCCGCAGAACCTTCCGGAGCACCCGAATCCTTGGGGGTCGGAATTTTCTTATTCGCATAAACGCGCCAGGCGATAAACATACCCAGTAGGGCAGCCAGCGTGCCGAGTACCGCGAACAGCACCGGGTTCACGTGATGCACCGACAGGATGCTTTCGCCAACCGCCTCGGCACCACCCAGGGCCGCAGCGAGGGAATCCTTGAAGAACGTAATGCCGATCATGTCCGCCCAGAGGTAGCCCGCGAAGATGGAACCGAACGTGAGCACAACCATCGGGATGAGCATCACGGCCGGAGCCTCATGGATATGGGCCTCGCTCTCCTTGCTTCCGCGGTATTCACCGAAGAAGGTCATGATAATGAGACGTCCCATGTAGACCGCCGTGATAACGGCCGTCGCAAGGCCAACCACATAGAGAATCATTCCGACAGGCACGTTCACCGAGCCGCCGAGAGCAAAAGGCATCGCAATGACAGGGCCGTTAGAAACGAGTTTTTCGAGAATCAGGTCCTTGGACCAGAAGCCAGCGAAACCCGGGAAACCGACAATCGCGAAGAACGCAAAAATCATGACGCAAGCCGTGACCGGGGTCTTTTTCAGGAGGCCGCCCATCTTGCGCATATCCTGTTCCCCGGCCAGCGAGTGGATAACCGCACCCGCGCCAAGGAAGAGCGCCGCCTTGAAGAAGGCGTGCGTAAACACGTGGAAGATGGAGGCATCGAACGCGCAGACGCCCGCCGCCATGAACATGTAGCCGAGCTGGCTGATTGTCGAGTAGGCAAGCACCTTCTTGATGTCGTTCTGGAAGAGGCCCGTAATGGCAGCCCAGAGCGCAGTGAACATACCGACAAACGCAATGAGGAGCAAAACCTCGGGCAGCATGCAGAACATCTTGCCCATGCGCGCCACCAGGTACACACCGCTCGTGACCATCGTCGCCGCGTGGATGAGCGCGGACACGGGAGTCGGACCCGCCATGGCGTCAGGAAGCCAGGTCAGGAGCGGAATCTGCGCGGACTTGCCGGTGCATCCCACGAAGAACAACACACCCGTCAAGGTGAGAAGCGTGAACACCAGGTCAAGATGGCCGCCGTTCAGAATCATCTGCATGAACTGGTTGAAAATGTCGTAGTTGAGGACCGCGGCACCGCCAATAGAGAGGAGGCAAAGCATTCCGAGAAGGAATCCAATGTCGCCCACGCGGTTCACGATGAACGCCTTGTTCGCCGCCTTGCAGTTCTTGAGGTCCTTGTTCCAGAAGCCGATGAGCAGGTAAGAGCAGAGACCCACACCTTCCCAACCGAAGAACGTGAGGAGGAGGTTGTCCGAAAGCACAAGCACGATCATGCTGAACAGGAACAGGTTGATGTAGGCGAAGAAACGGGCGAAGCCGCGGTCGCCATGCATGTAGCCGATAGAGTAGAG
Organism: Fibrobacter sp. UBA3629; assembly: GCF_002374005.1. Taxonomy (NCBI): domain Bacteria; kingdom Pseudomonadati; phylum Fibrobacterota; class Fibrobacteria; order Fibrobacterales; family Fibrobacteraceae; genus Fibrobacter; species Fibrobacter sp. UBA3629. Next base: position 35,753 of record NZ_DFLC01000043.1, read on the forward strand.
CGCGATAAGCGTTCCGATTCCTGTGACGAACAGGAGCATGATGCGGGAAAGCCCATCGAACAGGAATCCGATATCCACATGCAGAAGCGGGAAATCGATCCAGTTGCAGAGGGTTTCACGGATTCCGGATTCCGGCATTCCACAGGCCAGGACCGTCACGCAGGCAAAGGACATGGCCGGGAAAATGACGGCAAGTCCACCCACGATGTTTTCGGCTGCGCCCTTCTTGCTACCGGAAGAAACGACAGCAATCGTACCGAGGAGAATCGTTCCCAGCAGGGGGAACAGGGGAATGAGCCACAAAGGTAAATTTGTCATCGCTTAGCCCCTCATGTTGGAATAGGAATCCGCATCGACGCTTTCGCGGTTGCGGAAGATCAGGATGACCATTGCAAAACCCACGCACGCTTCGGCAGCCGCAATGGCGATGGAGAACAGAGGCACAATCTGGCCCGTAAGGCTCGCTTCGGCAGGAAGCGTCTTCGCGAACCCCACGAACGAGAGATTCACGGCGTTCAAGGCAAGTTCAATGCCCATCAGCACGAAGAACAGGTTGCGACGCGAGATGGCAACAATGATGCCGACGGCAAAGATTGCCAAGGCAAGAATCTGAATGAAAATGGGTTGGAGTTCCATCAGTGTTTTTCCTCCACGTTTTCAGAATCCACAGAACCGAGGCGCTTCTTGGCCATGAGCACGGCCGCCACCATAGCAGAGAGCAGGAGCAGGCCAAGCACCTCGAACAGGATAAAGTAACCCGGGCCGCCCTGGGCCACGTTAAAGAGAGTTTCCGACGTCACCGCCACGGAGCCGCGGATTGTCGCAGCATCGAAGCCGAGCGGGGCACGGACAAGAGCCACACCCACGAGCGCCGCAAGCACGAGGACCGCGGGGATGATGAAGAGCGACACCTTGTCGAACATCGGCGTCCGGGAATCGCGGGCACCGTTCAGCACCATGATGACAAACGTCACGAGCATCATGATGGCGCCGGCGTAAACCATAACCTGCACGACCCCGAGGAAGGGGCTACCGAGAAGGCCGTAGATGCCGGCGAGCGACACCATGGAAACGACGAGCGAAAGCGCCCCGTAAAGAGGATGACGGCTCAGCAGTACGCAGGTAGCAGCACCGAGAGCAATCACCGCGAGAATGATGAAATAAATAAGGGCAAGCATTACTTAACCTCCATTCCCCAGACCCTGAGGGCCTCGGCATTCTTGGTTCCACCGGGAGCCACCTGACTCTGTTCGTCGTCCGGATAATCCTTCGGATCCCAGTTGGTGAGATCGTAGAGGTGGGCGACAAAGTCATCGCGGTTGCGGTGTTCAAAGACCATTTCCTTCGTATCCATGCGGAGCGCATCCACCGGGCAAGCTTCGACGCAGAGACCACAGAACACGCAGGTCAGGTGGTCGATATCGAAACGCATCACGCGCTTCTCGATACGCGGGTCGTCACTGGCCGTAGCCTCGATAAAGATGCAGTGCGCGGGGCAGGCCGCTGCGCACATGCCGCAAGCGACACAGCGCGGGGTGCCATCGGGGCGAAGCATCAGGCGATGCTTGGCACGGTAAGTGTTGCGGACTTCGGGCTTTCCTTCCGGATACGAAATCGTCGGAAGAGTCTCATAGCGGAACAGGCCGCGGGCGGCATGCTTGAGAGTCGTCCACAGACCGCGAAGGGCCTCGAAAATATAGAGGCGTTCGCCCAACGTCATGGGTTTCTGTCTAATAACACGCATTAGTTACCCCCTACGAGTTTAGCGATGACCGCAGTCACCACGAGGTTGATGAGGGCGATGTTCAAGATAATCTTCCAGCCGAGGTTCATCACGTGATCGTAGCGGAAGCGCGGAAGAGTCCAGCGCACCCAGATCCACACCCAGCAGAACATGACGCTCTTCACCACGAGCACGAGCAGGTGGATGAGCGCCGTACCGAGAGCCGTCGCGAGGCTGCCCACGGCAACACCGTTCACGACCATGTTCGCCGGATTGTAGAAGAACCAGGCGCAGACGCCGAGGATGACGAACACCGCAACGGCAGCCCACGCAATGATATTGTAGAGCTTGTATTCGCGGAGCACCTCGAAGCGATGAGTCTGGGCCGTAGCGGCAAGCTTCTTCGAGTAGCGGTGAACCATGTGGAGGAACGCGAGAGCGAGGAACGCGAGGATGCCGCAGAGCACCGCAAGCGAGCCGCCCATGTGGGCCTGCATCGTCTCGGTCGTCACGAACGGAACCGCGTAGCCGCCCAGGAAGAGCGTCGCGATAAGGAAGCTGTTGATGCAGATGTGCGAGTATTCGCCCATGTAGAAGAGGCCGAACTGCATGGCACCATATTCCGTATGGTAGCCGGCGACAAGTTCGGGCTCGCCTTCGGCCACGTCGAACGGGGCACGGCCGGTTTCAGCGATGCTCGCGATGAGGAAGCAGAAGAACGCCACCGGCTGGGCGACAATGCCCCACACGTGGTGTTCCTGCCAGGTCACGATATCGGTCAGGTTGAAGGAACCCGCGAGGAGCAGGATGCCCATCATCGAGAGGCCGAGGCACACTTCGTAACTGATGGTCATGGAACTCGTACGCAGCGCACCGAGGAAGCTGTACTTGGACTTGGACGCCCAACCGGCCAATACGGCGCCGAACGCGGAAAGCGAGCTGAAACCGAACAGCAGGAGCACGCCCACGTCGGAATCGATGATGGATCCCGGGATGCGGACCATCTTGCCGCCCCATTCGAACACCATCGGGCCGAACCAGGGAATCACGCAGGGTGAGAGGAACACGATGGCGAACGGGATTGCCGGAGCCACGTAGTAGAGCACCTTGTTCACGCCCGCGGGGGCGAACATTTCCTTGAAGAACAGCTTGGTACCGTCGCACATGTTCTGCACGTAGCCGAACAGACGGATCTTTCCGAAGTAGGGAATCTTGATGTAGGAACGGTTAGGTCCCTGGCGGTCCTGCATGAAGCCGGCGCCACGGCGTTCCATAGGAATCAGCAACAGGATGTAGAGGACCGGCACGAAGCAGAAGGCGAACTTCGCAATCGTGATGAGCCATTCCACCCAGGTTTTGGATTCGATAATATCCATTATGCGTTACCTCCTTCGAGGAGATTGCCTGTGCTCTTGATAGAATCGTAGGTAAGGCCGGAGAGGGCCGGGGCGTATGCGCCCGCCTGTCTGAAGGCCTCGGATGCGCAGCCGAACTTTGCTCCGGCAAGCTCCGAGAGCACCTCGTAGGCCGGGCGGAGTTTTTCGTCGGGGCAGACCGGACATGCATTCAGCTTCTGGAGGATGTTCAGGCTGTTCACCATCGATCCCTGAATTTCGCTCCAGTGGCGGATGCCGAATGCGAGAGTCGCCTTCGCGGCGGTCGCATCGTTGAATGCCGAGAGCGCGATGCGGCTCGGAATCTTTTCCAAGGCAGAAGCCGCGGCGGCATCTTCACCGAAGAGGTCCGCGTTCACGGTCACGAGCACCTTGAATTCACCGGCGCGTTTCACGAGATCGGCAAGGTTGTCATCGGGCACGCCCATCAGCTTGAAGCCCATGCGGTTCGCCATCGGGTCACCGCTCATGGCGATGCCGTCGGGGGCACCGACCTTCTTGAAAGTCCCGCCGAAAAGTTCGGCGGAGTCGCCCAAGGAATCCTTGAGCATGCGGAGCGCAGCCAAATCCTCGATGGTGCAGGCGCCACCCGCGACGAGGGCGACCTTGCCCCCGACAGACTTGGTTTCAGAAATGACTTCCTGAATCACGCGGAAGCCCATCGCCGGCAAGCGGTTCTTGTCGAACTGCTGGAACGCAAGGCGGCTCGTGTTCGAAAGCCAGCTGCGGTTCACTTCGGGGTTGCAGCGCGGCATCACGCGGTAGATGCGGCCATCGGCATGGTCAAGCCAGATGTTCGCGCCGAGGGAATCGTCCATCGAGATGGTCGGCGTGTGGGAAAGCAGCCAGACACGCTTCTGAAAGCGGAAGTACTTCGCAGTCATGGCGCCCACCGGGCACACGTCCGTCACGCACAGGTCGTATTCGTGGTCGAGCTTTTCGCCCGGGAACGTGGTGATGTAGGTGTGGTCGGCACGGCCGGCGAGCTGCAGCTGTTCCGAACCTGCGATGCTACGCATAAAGCGCACGCAACGGTCGCACTGCACGCAGCGTTCTTCGTCGAGCAACACACGGGGGCCCAAGTCCACATGCTTGCCGCCACGGAGCTGGCCCTTGGCGTCAATGAACTGGTGCGCCGGATTGCCGTGGTAGTTCTTGCCGTATTCGGGACGCATGCGGGATTCGTTCTGGCCCGCTTCCATGTAGTTTTCCTGCAGGGTGCATTCACCGGCCTTGTCGCAGATGGGGCAATCGAGCGGGTGGTTCACCAGCATGAATTCCTGAGTGGCCTTGCGGGCGTTCTTCACGCGGGCGCTGGAGGCAGGCGTGTAGATTTTCATGCCCGGGGCAACCGGCGTGTAGCAGGCAATCACGAGCATGCGGCCGCGGGGACCTTCCTGTTCCACCAGGCACTGGCGGCAGTTACCTGATACCGGGAGGTAAGGATGGTAACATACGTGGGGTGTTTCAATCCCGACGGCCTTGAGGGCCTCGAGGAGGTTCGTATCGCCAGGAACCATCACCGGCTTGTCGTCCACGAAGATTTCCACCTTCGGGCTGTTCTCGGTCGGGAGTTTCGGCATGTTGTAGTAGTTACTCATATTATTACCAGAAAATTCCAGGACGATAGGTTTCCTGAACACGCGGCTTGGCGTGGTCGGGGTTCTTTGCGATATATTCATCGAAGTCCGCACGGAACTTCGCCGTGTAGCTCGAAACGGGGCCGCCAAGCGAAATGGACAGCGGGCAAATCGTCACGCCGCCAAAACCGCCGCAGAGGCTCTGCATCAGTTCCACGTCGCCGTCGTGGCCCTTGCCTTCGACAATCAGATTCAGCATGCGGTGCAGAAGACCCGTACCTTCGCGGCACGGAGTGCACTGGCCGCAAGATTCGTGACTATAGAAGTTGCCGAGGCAGTTCAAGAGGTCCACCATGTTGTGGGTATCGTTGATCACGATCATGGCGCCCGAACCGAACATCGTCTTCATCGAGGCGAGGCATTCGTAATCCATCGTCGCGACCGCCGCTTCTTCGGCAGTCAGCGGAGCGCAAGAGGAACCGCCCGGCAACACGGCCTTGAGCTTTCCGCCCACGACACCACCGGCATATTCGTTGATCATCGTCATCATCGGGGTTCCGAGAGGAGCCTCGTACACGCCCGGATTCTTCACGTCGCCACTGATGCAGAACACCTTCGTACCGCCAGCACGGGGCGTACCCATCTTGGCGTATTCGCTCGGGTCGTGCTGCAGAATCCACGGAAGCGCCATGATGGTCTCCACGTTATTCACGCAGGTCGGAGACTTCCAGGCGCCGCTCACCGCCGGGAATGGCGGCTTCAGGCGGGGCTGGCCCTTCTGGCCTTCAAGCGAGTTGATAAGAGCAGTTTCTTCACCGCAGATGTAGGCGCCGGCGCCGCGATGCACGAAGATATCGAAGCAGAACTTGGTGCCCATAATGTTTTCGCCGAGGTAGCCGGCAGCATATGCCTGGTTCAGCGCCTTGTTGATGCTCTCGATGCAGGGCAGGAATTCGCCACGGCAGTAGATGTATGCCGCACGGGAACCGAGCGCCCAAGCCGCGATAATCAGGCCTTCGATCAAGCGGTGCGGATCTTCCATCATCAGGAAGTGATCCTTGAACGTTCCGCCTTCGCCTTCGTCGGCGTTCACCACGATGTACACGGGCTTGCCGGAATTGCGGGGAACGAAGCTCCACTTCATGCCCGTCGGGAAGCCTGCACCGCCACGGCCACGCAGGTTAGAGCGCTGCACGTAGTCAATGAGCTCGAACTGGCTCATGTTGAACAGGCGTTCAGAAATATTCGCGTAGCCGCCCAGCTTCTTGTAGACTTCGATGTCCTGGGCGCCCTTACCAAAGTTCTGCGTACAAACTTTTACACATTCAGCCATAATTACTTAGCCTCCTCGACCGGAGCCGGCTTCTGGGTGGTCACGGCCTCGTTAGAGGGCTTGGCCGTACGTTCGCCGGAAGTGGCAATCATGCGGTACACGTCGCCGACCTTGCCGGCAGCGTCCACAAACGCCTTGTCCTTCACGCCCGGCTCGCCCACCGCGACCCAGTCGTTGCCGTTCTTCTTTTCCACCACGATCTTCGTGAATTCGGGAGCACCCTTCCATGTGAGGGTGGCACCCGTCTCGTCGGCTTCGGCCTTCACGTTCAAAACCGGAGAGGGCGGAGCGTAGTCGGCGACCTGCGGCTTGGCCGTAGCACCCGGAGCGCCGGGGTGGCCGCCGTGGCCCTTCACGATTCCACCGAGAACATCGTGCTTCGGGACGTTGTCTTCGTGGGCATAGCACCACTTGAGGATGCGGGCAATGCTTTCTTCGGTAAGCGTCGTCCCCGGCTTCATCACTAGCTGGTCGTTTTCCACGTCGGTCGCGAAGTCGTCGTTCACGAGCATCATCGGGCCGTTGCCGCAGCTACCGAGGCATTCCACCTGCAAAAGCGTGAAGAGGCCGTCCGGAGTTGTCTCCCCCGTCTTGATGTTCAGGGACTTTTCCACGTGCGCGATCAGAGCCGGCGCACCCTTGATGGTGCAGCTGATGTTGCGGCAGAACTGCAGCAGGAACTTGCCCTTCGGCGCGTGGTTATACATGGTGTAGAAGGTCGCGACACCGAGCGCATGGGCCGGCGCGCAACCGCAAACCTTGGCCGCCCAACGGATGCCTTCGCGCGGCACCCAGCCGAACACGCCCTGCACGAGCCACAGCACTTCGAGGAGAGCGCCCTGGCCCACCGGATAGCGGCTGAGCAGGTCCGCGCAACGTTCCTTGATTTCAGGAGTCTCAAGTTTCGCTAGCACTTCCTTCGGGGAGGGTTGCGGAACTTCCTTGTTCACATAACCGAACGTCTGGCCGGGATCCGGCAGGGCCTCGATAGGCTGCGCGGGACGGTCGAACTTTAAACGGTTGTTCGAAACGAACTGGACTGCACCTTGAATATGTTCTCTCATCGGTCAAGTTCTCCAGCGATAATGTTGAGGCCCGAAAGTACGGCCATGGAGTCGGCAAGCTGGCCACCTTCCACAAGTTCGTGGAATGCGGCAAACTGCGTGAGGCAGGGCGGGCGCACCTTGATGCGGTACGGATGGCCACTGCCGTCAGAAACAATCGTGAAGCCGAGTTCGCCGTTCGCGCACTCGCTTCCGCAGTAGTATTCGCCCTCGGGGACGCGGATGCCTTCGTACACGCTCTTGAAACGCCCGATGAGGCCTTCCATATCCTGGTAGGCGAGCTTGTGCGCCGGCACGCGAATGCGTGGGTCGACGATGTCGACCGGCCCTGGCGTTAACCGCTTCAGGGCCTGGCGCACGATCTTCACGGATTCCTCGATTTCAGCGAGACGCACCTGGAGGCGGTCGTTGCAGTCGCCCTGCGTGCCAACCACGACTTCCCAGTCGTAGGTTTCGTAATCGTAGTAGGGTTCATCCTTGCGCAGGTCAGATGCGACACCCGAGGCGCGCAGGCACGGGCCCGTCCAGCCGTAGCTGATGGCGCGTTCTGCAGAAATCTTGCCGATTCCCACCGTACGGTCGAGGAAGATGCGGTTTCGGTCAAGGCATGCGTGCAGGTCCTTCAGGGCCTTCTCGACAGAACCAAGGGCCGCAAGCACATCGTTTTCAAATCCATCGTAGCTGTCGCGGTAGAGGCCGCCAATGCGGGCGTAGCTGTTCGTGAGGCGCGCACCCGTGAGCTTTTCCCAGATGCACATGATTTCTTCGCGGGGGTTAAAGGCGTACATGAACGGAGTCGTTCCACCCAAATCCTGGAAGGCCGCCGCGACGCACACGAAGTGGTCGTTGATACGGCTGAGCTCATTTACAATTACGCGGAGCACCTTGCAACGTTCCGTGATTTCTACGCCGAACATGTTCTCTACCGCACGGCAGTACGCGATGTTGTTCATGATGGCCGAGCAGTAGTTGAGGCGGTCGGTATACGGGACCACCTGCTGCCAGGTGCCGCGTTCCACCATCTTCTCGAACCCGCGGTGCAGGTATCCGATTTCTTCTACGCTCGCGACAATCGTCTCGCCGTCCATCGCGGCCAAAAAGCGCAAGCAGCCGTGAGTGGCCGGGTGGCTCGGGCCCACGTTCAGGGGCATCAGGTTCAGCTTATCGCCATTCTTATCCAGTACAATCATTCCTTGATACTCCCTTCCAAGAATTCGTTATCGTTTGTCTCCACTTCCTTACTGCGCTGGATGACCCTGTAGCCAAGGTCCTGCAGGCGCTTTTCAAGTTCCGGGAGCAGGTAGTCGTTGGTGGAGAGCCACTGGCGCTTCTGGGCCGGGTAGTCCTTGCGGAGCGGGTGACCGACAAATTCAACGTGGTTCAACAGGCGGCGGAGGTCCGGGTGGCCCTCGAACACGATTCCGAACTGGTCGTAGACTTCACGTTCGTACCAGTTGGCGTTCGCATACAAGTCACTAATGGTCGGGACCTTGAGGTTATCCTCCCCGACCAGCACCTTCAGACGGATGCGGAGCCCCGGGTTAGAGATGCTCTTGAACGCATAGGCCACCGCAAAGCGCGGGCCCTCGTGGTTCGGGTAGGTCAGGTAGTCGATGCCCGCGATATCCACGAGCATCTCGAACTTCGCGGCGTCACCATCCCTCAGGAATTCAACCGCATTGCGCAGGTAGGTGGCGCTCAGCACGGCAGTCACGCTCCACTTGTCGAGAGTTTCGCGTTTCGCGCCGAACTTTTCTTCCAGGCAAGAGAAGATTTCTTCAGCAGTCATTATCTTCTACTCCTTCCAGAACTGGGCTTTCTTAACAATGTTCTGTTCTTTTTCAACGACGAAGTCCTTGATGTCGGTAACCTTCTCCTGGGCAAAGGCCTTCGCATTGGCCTTGGCTTCGGCAGTCTTCGCCTTGATCATCTCGAGCTGGTCCTTCACCTGTTCGGCGCGCTGCTTCATGTAAGATTCGTCCTTGATCTTCTTCTGCAGGTCGAACATGGCATCGAAGAACGCTTCCGGACGGCTGGGGCAGCCACCGATATACACGTCCACAGGGATAATGTGGTCAATGCCCGGAACCGTGCAGTAGCAGTCGTAAAAACCGCCCGAGCAGGCGCATGCGCCCATAGCGATAACCCAGCGCGGTTCGGCCATCTGCTCGTAGATACGCTTCAGAATCGGAGCCTGCTTGTAGGTGATCGTACCCGAGACCAAAAGCACATCGGACTGACGCGGCGTAAAACGCACATACTCAGACCCGATACGCGAAAGGTCGTAGCGGCCCACTTCCGTACTCATGAACTCGATTGCACAACAAGCCGTACCGTAGGGGAACGGCCACAGGGAATTGGTTCGGCCCCAGTTGACCAGGAAGTCAAGCGAGGACGTAATGATACTCGGCTTTTCTGCCTCATTACCCATAAGGATTACCTCATAAAATTCGCGCCAAAAGATAGAAAAATCGCCTTTATGGGCGGAATTTTCCGCCCGAATGGAGCATCTTTGTTCTTTACGGGAATCTTTTATTTTTCTTTTATCTCAAAGAGTATCAAGGAGATGCGCATTCCGGAAGCCTTTCTACGCCTCTTTCCCCTTTTTGTTCTCAAAAAAGTTCTCATTTTTGAAGTTTTTTATCTATATTATAGGAAGCGCCCACACCGGGCCCAAAAGCTATGAACCAGTACCTAGACATATACCAGTTTACGCACTTCCGCAAGTTCCTGGAAGAATACCAGACCGCCCGCGCCAAGGCGGAACCCGGCTTTACGCGTACCGAAATCTGCAACCTTCTCGGGCTCGAGAAGAGCCGCAGCTACTTTGCCGATGTCCTCAGGGGCAAGAAGGTCAGCCCCCGCATGGTGGCAAAGTTCATCGAAATCCTCGAACTCGACAAGAAAGAGGCGAAGTACTTCGAGACGATGGTGGAACTCGACCAGGCGAAAAACGACGCCGCCCGCAACGCAGCGATGCAGGAACTGCTGAAACTGCACCCGAACCCGCAGCACATATTAAATGAAGACGCCTACGAATATTATAGCCGCTGGTACCACAGCGCGCTCTTCGCCATACTGGACGCGATGGACGTGGGCGACGACATGGCGCCCGTGCAGAAGAGGATTTTCCCGAAGGTCCCTCTCGGCAAGCTGAAGGATTCGCTCGCCCTGCTGGAACGCCTCGGGCTTGCCCGCAAGAACGAAGAAGGCTTCTGGAAACCCACCAAGGAAAGCATCAGCAGCGGGCCGTACAACAACGCGGAACTCATCAAGCAGTACCAGTTGCAGTGTTTCGAGCTCTCGAAACAGGCGCTCATCACGCCGCCCAAGAAGCCGACCGTCATGAGCACTCTCACGTTCAGCATCTCGAGCGAGGCGTACAAGAAGCTCGAGGCCGAACTGCAGGAATTCAAGGCGAAGGCAAGGCGCATCATCGGCGAGGACAAGGAGCATGCCGACGGCGTCTACCAGATGAACATCCACCTGTTTTCGAATTTGGAGTAGGGGTTTTATGTTTGGACGAAATATTTATTCGAATGTCATCCTGTTCGCGGGGGCGGTTTTCGCGCTCCTCAGCGCATGCAGCAACGGCACGGACACCACAGGTGTGATTACCGAGACGGAATCGGGACAGACGGCCCAGGCGGAATACGTAAAGGTGACCGGCATCGTGAACGGAACGGACGGCAAGCCCATCCCGCAGGCACGCGTGTACTTCACAGGCGACGACTCCCTCACCCACCACACCATAGTCCTCGACTCTACCCTTTCGGATGACGACGGAACGTTCGCGTTCGACAGCATCGCCGATTGCACCCGGCGTCACGGATGCACTGCAAGGCTTTTCGCAAAGGCCGCCATCAAGAAAGATACGCTGGTCGGCTTCATTTACGACTACCATTATTTCTCCTCGCGTGATTCGAGCATCGTCCATCACGAGATCGAAATCGGCGAACCGGCGACACTCAACATCGCCACGGCAGAATTGCGTGATCATCACAATGTTGACGCCGATTCCATCTGCTTCGAAGGAAGTTTCGTCTGCGCGGCCATCACGCAAGAGGACATCGAAAACGGTTACCTCACCATCGAAGGAGTCCCCCCGGGAATAATCGGCGCCAAATGGATTTGGCACGAAGGAAAGGCGCAAGAATCGGGGGGCACCCTGGAACTCAAGCCCGGCAGCACATTCTTCTGGGGCGTGGGAGGCGGTGGCTATGCAGTCGATTCCATCAGGCTCGCGCTCCCCGAACGCGCACTCCACCTGCTCGATTCCCTCGGGCTTGAACCCACACTGGATTCCCTGTTCATCCCCTACAAGCTTTCGACAAAGGTCTACGATTACCCGGAAAACGACGACTACGGCAACACCCCCGATCCGCTCGTCGACGAGCTCGGCAACCGCATCTTCTCGCTGAAGGCCGAAGGCGAAACGCAGGAAGCCCGCTACTGGATGTCCGTCAGAAGGATTGGCAAGGATACGCTAACAGCCCGCTGGCTACAGGGCGGCTACATCACTGACGAAATCTACCCCAACATCCAGCACCTCCATGCCACCATAGAACCCGGGACTACGTTCGAAGACACGCTGTTCAACACGCACAGTGAATCCTTCGGATATTGCATCATGTACAAGCGGCAGCAAAATACGGCGGCGACGGAGACCGCCCTTGGCGACAACTGCACCATTACGCACGAATACAACTGGCAAGAAAACAGTTTCGCAGTCAGCTTCTGGCTCGACACCAAGGATATCGACACCGACTCGAAGCCCGTCCTCTTCTCTGCGGGCAACGACACTCTCGGTTTCAAGATTGCCCAATGCGAAAGCGACCCGCAATCCGTGTGCACCATGCTCAAGGTTAGCGCCGACTCGGCCAATAGCGAAGTATACGGAAAGACAAAATTCTTCGACGGAAAGAAACACCACTTCTCTCTTGTCATCTACGAGAAGCACCTGACCATCGCCATCGACGGGCAGACGGTCCACGACACCGACCTGAAACCCGCCGCAGAATTCTACGGCGGAATCCGCGGAATCCGCACCGGCGACTATACGCTCGAGGACTTTGTCACATTCCTCCCGGGAAGTTACATCCGCAAGGACGGCGAAAAGGATTGGACACGCCTCCAGGCATGGCTCATGGCGTTCTACGAATTGCAAAAATAGTAGACACGACTCACGTAATTTGTCATCCCCACCACCTTTTACTTGTCATCCCCGCGAAGGCGGGGATCTTTTTTATTATATTGTTTTACAATGAAAAAACTCGTTCACGACCGTAAGATCTGCCTCGCCTGCGCGGGCTGCGTTGGCGTGTGCCCCAAGATGGCGCTCGACATGTTCGGGCTCGACCTGCAGATTGATTCCGAAAAATGCGTGCGCTGCGGCATCTGCGCAAAGGCATGCCCCGTCGGTGCGCTCACGATTACGGAGGTGAACGATGCTTGATTCCCGTTACGATGTCGTGGTGATAGGTGCCGGGCCCGGCGGCTCCGTTGCCGCAAGGAACTTAGCACGGGCGGGGCACAAGGTTTTGCTCCTCGAGAAGCGCGAACGCATCGGCTTCCCGGTACGGTGCGGGGAGGCGAGCACCACGCTGGCCGACCTCCAGACATACGGCCCCATCGACGAGAGCTGCATCGAGAGCATCATCAACGGGCTTTACATTTACGGCCCGAACGGCGTGAACATTGAAGTCCCGAAACCGAACACGGGCATCATGCTCAACCGCGAAGTTTTTGACCCGTGGCTCGCAAAACTTGCAGCCGACGACGGCGCCCAGGTAGAGACCTGCGCACGTGCCGAATTCGTGGGCGATGTCGAGGGCGATGCCCGCATGGTGCGAGTCGTGCTCGGGAAAGGCAACGGCGACGGTAGCGTGACCGAAACGGGCACGCAGGAAATTTTTGCGAAGATGGTCATCGCGGCCGACGGCGTGGAAAGCCGCATCGGGCGCATGGTGGGCCTCAAGAGCGTCCAGGACCCGCGCGAAACGTGCACGGGTGTCGACATCCAGGTGCAGGGAATCTTGACCAAGCCCGACTACCTCACCTTCTGGCAGGGACACGACTTTATCAACGACGGCTACATCTGGAGTTTCCCGAAGCAGAAGTCGAACGTCACGAACTTCGGCGCAGGGTTTCTCGCCGCGGGCAAGCATGCAGGCAACATTCTCGAAATCACGATGGAATGGCTCGAAAAACTCTTCCCGGGGGCAAAGATCAACCATACCGTAGGCGGGCTCGTGCCTGTTTCCAGCACGCTCAAGGACTACACGCTCGACCGCCTGGCCCTCGTGGGCGACGCCGCCCACCACACCAACCCGCTCACGGGTGGTGGCATCGCGGCCGCGATGAGGGCCGGCCGATTCTGCGCCGACTACGTGGACATGGGCCTCAGGGCAACCTCCGGCGAGGCTGCGGCACTCAGCCGCAACTTCCTCAAGCAGTACGAAAAGCGCTGCTACGAGTACTTCGGCAAGACGCACGATTTCGAGTACAAGTTCCGCAGGTTCCTGCTCGCCATCAATCGCGAAGACCAGATTGGCCTCTACAAGGTACTGCAGGGGTTCGCCCTGAGCGGGTACAAGAAGAGCGCCTTCCTCAAGACGCCCGTCCAGACCGCCAAATACCTGTACAAGTTCTGGAAATTCAAGTAAGCGGTCCGCTAGAACAACCCTTCTGCATTCGTGCTCGAAAGCACACGGTTGTAAATAATCCGCTTGCCCTTCACGCCGTCGCTTGCGCAAACATGGTCGAATGGAGGCTTGAGCATCGAGGCCACAAGATGAGCCGCGACGGATTCCGCGAACACCGGACGGATTCTCGCCGGCAGTATCGCGAGATGCTTGCCAAAAATCTTCTGCATGAGTTCTTCGCCGAATCGCTTGTCCTTGTGCTTGCCGAGCAGTAGCGACGGACGCACGAGCGTTAGCGCCTCGAAGTTCATCATCGTGAGGCCTTCCTCGAGCATGCCCTTCAGGCGGTTGTAGAAGAACGGCGAATGCGAATTCGCGCCCTGCGCACTCACGCACAGAAAATGCCTCACGCCCGCCTTCTTTGCGACGGCCGCAAGCGATAGCGGGAGCCTCACATCGATTTTCTCCTGCGCGGGCTTGCTACCCGCCTGCTTGATAGTCGTGCCGAGGCAGCATATCGCCGCGTCGAGGCCCGCAAACTTCTCGCGTAACGTTTCCACCTGTTCAAAGTCAACCACATCGAAGTCAACTTTCGCGGCACCCTCTAAAATACCGGTTTCGGCGGGCTCGGGCACGCGACGCACCGGGCAGTACACATGCTCCACCTGGTCAAGGCACACCAGGAGTTTCAAGACATTTTTCCCGACAAGGCCGGTCGAACCGAAAAGCGCAACTTTCATACTGTAAATTTAGTCATTAGTCATTGGTCAATGGTCATTAGCACATTCAATCGCAGCCATGCAGCCATAACCACGCTAGTCCTTTATGCAGCGGACGGAATTTCCAAAGCCCCGTCCCCTATAATTAAAATAAGGGGCATTATCAGCATCGACCAAATTCATCTCGTAAAGTTCCTTGTTCGCATTTTCCGTAGAACCCCAAAAGCCAGTACCAACAGTCTCTTCAGAGAAACCTTCATCATCCCCCGTGGTTCCCCCATCGAACCAAGTACCGGCAGGCAGTGCCGAAAAACCGAAAGCATCCGAACCATTGCCACCATCGTTCCAACCGCTTTTCGACTTCAATTTCTCGCCCGCAATTTTTTCACCACCGACAGTCTTTATTAAAATATCGAATTCTTCCTTACTGGGCAAGTGCCAACCCGCAGGGCACACTTTCAGCGCAGCATCCCTCGTGTAGAGGCGACCATATTTTTTGCAGTTGCTAGTATCGTTGTTGTAACAATAGCTGTCTGCTATTTCGTAATCCAGGTTCTCGGCCATCCAGGTCTGCGCGCCAATTGTAGTTGTCTTGTAGACGCGACCATCGCGCGGGTCTTTCAACACATTCTCCGCCTCGTTACACCCGATAAGGGCAACCGCCATCAGCGCAATCAAGATGAAAAAGAACCTTTTAGACATGTTTTAAATATATGTTATTTAATCAATTTGAGTTCAAAAATACGTCCCTTACATACTATTTTGCCTGTTGAGGGGCTTTAGTATGTAATTTTCGCAAAATCACAAATAAACTAACAATCAAAAAAGCACTTTTAACAGTTTATTTTACATACTAACAAAGCATTTTCCGACATCTAGTATGTAAAGCATCACGCGAATTCCCCCACACGTCCACATTCTTACATACTTTTTCATCTCTTTTGCCGTTTTAGTATGTAAGAGTGTCAAAAAAGCCCCCCAAACCATGTGCAAGCCACCTCTTAGGACGACTTTTCTTTTTTATCTTTATCATTATGGCATTCTTCACGAGATCGAACCTAGACGACCTGCGGCGCGAAGCGGACCAGCTTTCCATCTGCGTCGAACATTTTTTGTACGCCTCCGAAATCGTGCCCGAGTGGGACGAGAAAACCAAGGGGTTTTACGATAACTGTATAGAAAAATGCAACGGCCGACTCAAGGCCATCCACTTCCTGATGGAAAACATCCGTACGCAGAAAGAATCGGCCCCAGAATCCGAAGACCCCTAGGACATCCCCGCTAGGTTGCACTCAGTAGTCCAAACCAAATGCCCATAGCGAAACAGTGTTGAGGAATCCGCGGTCAAAAAGAGAACGATATGCTTGATTGGCTTTTTGGGAAATCTTATCAGTATCTAGTATTGATAAACTATGATAGGTCTTTTAAGATCTCACGAGAATTACTCGATGCAATTTGTGCTTATCCAGCAAACGCATTCAAGCCTCGCAAGTATCATTTCTTGACTGAAAGATATAATGATATAAATGTTCCCGCAAAATCCATTTCGGAAGTCAAATTCAGTTCCATGATATCGGCTTCATTGTATTTTGAAACTTCAGAAGGCATATTAGATTGGCTCAATCTATTGCATATAAGTGATGGACACCCCAAAGGTTACAATGAGGTATATGTTCTTTTTGAAAATCCAGATATTTCAAATTTCATTTTGTATTTGAAAGATTTTTTCGCAGCTGATTATGGCTATGTTTGTAAAGCCAAGAATTGCCAAAGTAAATGTATCAGCAATGTTGTGTCTAATGGCGACTCGTGGCAAGCCTATCATAAAAAAATTCTTCAAGGTTGTATAAGGGATATCTATCCTGTCAATATTCTGAACTCCGCCTATGTTCAAGATTCCTTGATAAATAAAATCAAAGAGGATGAACGAATGGGGAACTTGGATTCATCCGTCGACGGATATATAATATGGAACGTTGAACCATCAAACATCCGCTACGTGCGCCGCGTCTGCAAGAAAATGGGGCTGTTGATATCTGCAATGCGAGTACCCACCGAGTTTGCAAGAAAATGTTTGGATGAAATTGTGGGTAAACAAGAATAGCCGCTCGCAAGCATGTTTTGCCCCCGTTTCCATTAAATTCCTTTTACATACTGGGCAGATTTTTCTAAATTTTAGCCCGAAAAAATCGGGTTTCCCGAACCAGTTTAAACCATAAACCCATAGGCTTAGTCATGGCAAAAGCAACCAAGAAAGCAGAAGAAGTCGAAGTGCTCGGCACCGACGCGGAATCGTTCCGCAAGGCGTTCACCGACCACATCCACCACACGCTCGCCCGCAACAAGGTGACCGTGACCGACCACGAGAAGTTCCTCGCCGTCGCATACGCCGTCCGCGACCGTCTCGTGGACCGCTGGATCAAGACCCAGGAGACCTACTACAAGCAGGACGTGAAGCGCGTCTACTACCTCTCCCTCGAATTCTTGATTGGCCGCACGCTCGGTAACTCCGTGCTGAACCTCGACGTCGAAAGCGCCGTCACCGAAGCGCTCGACGAAATCGGCATGACCCTCGAAGAACTCCGCGAACAGGAAGTGGACGCAGGTCTCGGCAACGGTGGCCTCGGCCGCCTCGCCGCCTGCTTCCTCGACTCCATGGCAACTCTCGAACTCCCGGCCACCGGCATGGGCATCCGCTACGAATACGGCATGTTCAGCCAGAAGATTGTGAACGGCGAGCAGGAAGAACAGCCGGACAACTGGCTGCGCCTCCCGAACCCCTGGGAAATCGCCCGCCCGGCCAACGCCATCAAGGTCCCGTTCTACGGCTACGTGGTGAGCTGGATGGACGAGAAGGGCAAGCTCCGCAACCGCTGGGAAACGAAGGACTACGTGCTCGCCCTCCCGTACGACACCCCGATTCCGGGCTACAAGAACAACACCGTAAACAACCTGCGCCTCTGGAGCGCGAAGTCCACCGACGACTTCGGCCTCAGCTACTTCAACAACGGCGACTACATCGCCGCCGTGCAGGACATGGAACTTTCCGAAACGATTTCCAAGGTGCTGTACCCGAACGATTCCTCCATGAACGGTAAGGAACTGCGCCTCAAGCAGCAGTACTTCCTGTGCTCCGCCTCCCTGCAGGATATCATCAAGCGCTTCAAGAAGCTCCATGACGGCGATTGGAAGAAGTTCCCCGAGAAGGTCGCCATCCAGCTGAACGACACGCACCCGGCAATCTCCATCGCCGAAATGATGCGCATTCTCCTCGACATCGAGAACATGGAATGGGACGAAGCCTGGGACATCGTTACCAAGACGTTCGCCTACACGAACCACACCCTGATGCCGGAAGCCCTCGAGAAGTGGCCGGTCAGCCTCTTCGAGAAGCTCCTCCCGCGTCACCTCCAGATCATTTACGAAATCAACGCACGCTTCCTGCGCATGGTGAGCATGAAGTGGCCCGGCGACAATGCACGCCTCGCCCGCATGAGCCTCATCGAGGAAGGCGGCTGCAAGATGGTCCGCATGGCCTACCTCTCCATCGTGGGTTCGTTCGCCGTGAACGGCGTGGCCGCTCTCCACTCCGACCTTTTGAAGACGACCCTCTTCAAGGACTTCTACGAACTGTGGCCCGAAAAGTTCAACAACAAGACGAACGGCGTGACGCCGCGTCGCTGGGTCCGCAAGGCCAACCCCGCCATGTCCGAACTCATCACCAAGAAGATTGGCGAAAGCTGGGTCAAGGACCTCGATGACCTGAAGAAACTCGAGAAGTTCGCGAAGGACTCTACATTCCAGAAGGAATTCATGGCCGTCAAGAAGCAGAACAAGGAACGCCTCGCCAAGTACCTCAAGGCTACGCAGGGCGTCGACGTCGATACCGACACGTTCTTCGACGTGCAGGTGAAGCGCATCCACGAATACAAGCGCCAGCTGCTGAACATCCTCCACGCCATTCACCTGTACATCCAGGTGAAGGACGGCAAGGAAATCCTGCCGCGTACCATCATGATCGGTGGTAAGGCCGCTCCGGGTTACTGGATGGCCAAGCAGATCATCCGCCTCGCGAACGCCGTGGCCGCCATCATCGACGCCGACCCGGTCTGCAAGGGCAAGCTCAAGATGGTGTTCCTCGAGAACTACCGCGTCTCCTTCGCCGAGAAGATTATCCCGGCGGCTGACCTCTCCGAACAGATTTCTACCGCGGGCACCGAAGCCTCGGGTACCGGCAACATGAAGTTCGCCCTCAACGGCGCGCTCACCATCGGTACGCTCGACGGCGCCAACGTGGAAATGAAGGAAGAAGTCGGCGACGAAAACATCTTCATCTTCGGCCTCACCGTCGAAGAAGTCACCGACCTGCTCGCCAAGGGCTACCGTCCGCGCGACTTCTACGAGAAGGACGACGACCTGCGCCGCGTGATTGACCTCATCGGTTCCGGCTTCTTCAGCCCCGACCGTCCGGACCTCTTCAAGCACATTGCAGACAAACTCCTCACCCACGACCCGTACATGCTCTGCGCCGACTTCCGCAGCTACGTGGACATGCAGGCCAAGGTGGCGAAGGAATACCAGAACAAGAAGGCTTGGGCCGAGAAGGCTATCCTCAACGTGGCCCGCATGGGCAAGTTCAGTTCCGACCGTACCATCAAGCAGTACGCCGAGGAAATCTGGCACGCCAAGCCCTGCAGCATCAAGCTGTAAGTTAGACGAAAGAACGGACCTGCGGTCCTATAGACGAAAGACGAAAGATTGCAGGTCCCGGAGTCATCCTGAACAGCAAGGGCGCTGAGCCTAAGATGTTCGCCTGCGCGAACATGACGACTGTAGAAAGTCCCGCGAGAAATCGCGGGATTTTTTATTCATTTTTTTTGCAAGCGCAAGATTCGTCCTTATTATAAAAACGAAGCTATGCGAAGCAAATGGAAAAATTACTTATTGCCGGGAGGCGATTTTCACGCAGTCCGCCGCAATCCGGGCAATGCGCTTGCCCCAGTCACCGCAGGCTCCGTCCAAAAGCTTGAGGAAGAACCTGTGTTCGTTCTCGAGCGAATCCGGGATGTGGGCGATTTCGCCGTTGTCGAGATATCGCGCAAGGCTCACGGTGTAATCGGAGCCGGGGGAACCGCCCTGCCGGCCATAGCTCACGGAAATCGTGCGTACATCTACGTCGCTGTCGCGGTTCACGTAAAAATCTGCAGTCACGCCCTTGTAGGGCCCGCGCGCAACTTTCAAATACATCCTTGCCCTATCGCGGGATTCGGCAGATGTCTTGAACGAGATATCGACATCTTCGTACCGGAACAGGGTGAAGAACAGCCCGAGATCGTGAACCAGCAAATCGAGGGAAACGTCTACATCGCGGCAGCGTTCAGAATACTTGTGCTCGCGCCGGAATTCCAGGCGCACGTTGCCCGCGGGCAGTTTATCGCCTGCAACAAACATATCGCCGGCACCTAATTGTTTATCGCCGGCATCGTATTGTTTATCGCCCGCACCAAGACGCGCGTTCAGTTCCGCAAGGAAATGCTTGCGGAAGTTCAGGAAAATCGGATTGAAGCATTCCGACTGCGCGACAAAAAGGAGCGTATCGTTTTTCGCAGCCAGGTCTACAAGTTCCTGCGCCTCCTCGCCGGAGATGGCAAGCGGTTTTTCGACCAGCACGGGGATTTTACGCTCCAAGAAGAACTTCGCGTAGGCATAGTGCGTCGATGCCGGCGACGCGATTACCGCAAAGTCTGCGGGCAGCCCATCTGCAGTCCCGCACGTTAATTTATCAGTAATCTCGTCAAATTCTTCTTGATTGTCCGCAGCAGCGATAAACTTCACACCGCACGCTTCAAAACGTGCGCGGTGCCGCTTGCCCATGGTGCCGTTCCCGACAAGAATTGCATTATACGGTTTCATCGCGCGACCTCATTGAACGGAGTATTTCCCGCAAGGTCAACTTCACGACAAGCCACCCGATGTCCCTCGGGCATGCCCTTCAAGCAATACGCATGGCAGTAGCGGTCTCCTTCCGTCAGCTGGCAGGCAGGCAATTCAAAGAACCTGTATTCCGGTCGCGGGCCTTCGTGATCGAGCATAATGCCATCGGGCGTCACAGAAAGCGTAAACTTGTCCGGCGAGAGCGCCATCCCGCGCCCGGTCACCTTCATGTAGCATTCCTTCAGCGTCCAGAGCCTGCAAAAAGCAATATCCTGCGCATCGCCTTCCGGGAAAGAACGTATCCACGCGTTCTCGGATTCCTTGAAGAAGCGTTCCGCAAGGCGGGAACGCCCCGGACGTACGCGCTCCACGTCGCAACCCGCCTCGTAGGGCGAAATAACGCACATCACGCGCGTCTTGGAATGCGAGAGGTTGAAGTGTATATCCGGCTCATCGCGAAAAGCGGGCTTCCCGTTCTCGCCGAGCACCACATGGGCGTCTGCGCCTTCAATCCCGAAATCGCGACAAGCGATACGCAACAGCAGGCCCACCCCAAGCGACTGCGCACGGCCACCCGGGAACTTGAAACGCATCGCCTTCTCGCGACGATACTCGGGCACCTCCCCAAGCAGCCTTTCAAAAACTGCCGGGTCGTTCAAGGCCGAAATATCTGCCGTATAGACGAGCGTATCCATACCGCGCAATATAGCAATTTAGGCCTATTGCACGCCATACCGCAAAGATTTATATTTTACCACATGGACATCAAGAAGACAAACGCGGCGCGCATTCTCGACCGGCAGAAAATCAGTTACGAACTCATCCCCTACAAGGTCGACGAGAACGACCTCGGCGCACAGCACGTTGCCGACAGCCTCGACGAAGACATCAATCAGGTATTCAAGACTATCCTCGTTCACGGCGACAAGATCGGCTACCTCGTGTGCGTTGTGCCGGGGAACCTCGAAGTAGATTTGAAGGGCGCCGCCAAGGTGAGCGGCAACAAGAAAATAGACACCGTCCCACTCAAGGACCTGACTCCGCTCACCGGCTACATTCGCGGTGGCTGCAGCCCGCTCGGCCTCAAGAAGAACTTCCCGATTTTCATTCACGAGACAGCGATGCAGTTCCCGTTCATCTACGTGAGCGCGGGTGAACGCGGCCTACAACTGAAAATCGCACCCGCCGACCTCGTAAAGGCGACACGCGCAACCGTCGGCATAATCGCAAGAGTCCCGCCCGAAGCCCCGCAGGACTAACCACTTATTTTACGGTAATGCTACGGACCGTTGAGCCCCGCTTCACCAGGTAAACGCCGGAATGGAACCTGGCCTTGATGGCCGTGGTCAAGGCAGCATCGTTTTCCGTTTCAAAGGAACTGAGGAACTTGCCCTGGGCGTCGAATACGAGCGACGTATTGCTGCCGACGGTCACGGAGCGTATTCCCTGGAGAGCCGTGGTCGACGAACTGCTGACCTCAGGAGCAACAGAAGAACTCGACGGCGCATCACTTTCGATATAGACCTTCGCATAGGGGAAGTCATACTCGCCCCTGGCATTCGGCCCTTTGGTGCTTCCGGCTTCGCCAAGAATCTTGGCCTCGTGCATCTTGCCCATCTTCAAGCCGAGTTCTTCCCACTTCTTGAAGTGAGCCGTAATGTCGATGGTACCGCAATCACGCGGTGTTTTACGAACGCTGAAATACTGCTTGAAGTACTTGTTGTCGCCATCGATGGAATAAGAGGTGCGGTCTCCTTCGTAAACCGTATACTGGGCACCATCGATTTCAAATGTACCATGCTTCTTTGCAGAAGAACCCTGTGCTACCCAGTCGCCCGGCATATACTGGCTACCGGTGTTATCCACAATGTACCATTCCACCAGGGGCTCGCGAGTCCAGCCATAAATACCGATATAGGAATAGTCAATTTCAGAAAGACCGCTCTTGACCAGTTTGAAATCCGCCTTCATGTGGCCAATTTCTCGATGAGTCTTATCGCTATTGAAAGCAAGACCCGTACGGCACAGATAATCCTTGGCGCCAGTCATCTTGCAGTTGAAGGAGCCGTCTTCGTAGAATGTCGCGGAACCACCATTGCCGCCCTCGTTCCAGAGTTCGTACCCGACATTGCCAATGGTACCAACCTTGTTCGTAGTCACTTGCACGGATTGGCCGGTATGTTTTGCAGTTGAACAGAAATCCTGGGCAAACGCATTTGCCGTCAGGGCACACGTGGCAATTAAGCCATATTTGATAATGGTTTTCATATAAACATCCCTTTTTTCAAGAAATCTACTTCAAAAACGCGTTTTCGCCGGGAGCATTCTCCGCGCCAATTATTCCAACTTGGAGTATTCAGGGCCCTAGCGCAGGAATTTAGGCTATATTTAAAGAATGCTCAAAAAGTTCGCAGCGCCCCTTGTAATCGTCTCGGCAGCAAGTGCCGTCTTTTTCGCATGCTCCTCCGATTCGAGCAGTTCCGGCCCCGCAGAAGAACCGCCCGCGAGCAGCAGCGACAAGATTGCCACGAATTCTTCGAGTTCGCTTCGGCTCAGCTCAGCGAACTTATCATCCTCTTCAATAGATGTTTCCGTCTCCGCCGAGACATCCTCCAGCGACAAGGCCACTGATAAGGTTGGTGAGCCTACTGAGCCTGCCGAAGTGTACCTCTGGCACGACGAATTCGACTCGATCGACACCGCCACATGGACATTCGAGACAGGAACGAGTGGCTGGGGCAACAACGAGTGGCAATACTACACCGGCCGCAGCGAGAACGCCTTCGTGCAAGACGGCATCCTCCACATCCGCGCGAACAAGGAAGATTACGAAGGCGCAAAATACACGTCGGCCCGCATGATTACCAAGGGCAAGTTCAGCTTCACCTACGGCACGGTAGAGGCCCGCATCGCGCTACCCGTAGGCAAGGGAATCTGGCCCGCATTTTGGATGCTAGGCGAAAACATCGACGCAGTCTCCTGGCCCGCCTGTGGCGAAATCGACATCATCGAGGCGGTAAACAGCGAAAACATCGTCTATGGAACGAATCACTGGCAATTCGAAGGCAGCCACGCCGAATACGGCAACAACACGAACGATTTCCATGGAGCAAAGAAGGAACTCGACATCACGCAGTTCCACACGTACAAGCTCGTCTGGGACGAAAAGCTCATTGCGATGTACGTGGATGACTTCAAGTACCACGAGATTTCCATCGAGAACAATGCAGGCGGCACCGACGCCTTCCACAAGCCGCAATTCCTGTTATTGAATGTCGCCGTCGCAGGCAACTGGCCCGGATTCGAGGTAGACGATACGCAGTTCCCCAACGAGATGCTCGTCGACTACATCCGCGTCTCGCAATAAGCGGCAACGGGAAAATTCAGCGTTTCAGGAACTCGAGAATTCTGTCCTTGTATTCCTTGATTTCATCGAAGGCGGCATGACCGTAGCCCTCGAAAATCTCGTATTCGCAAGGAACGTTCGCGGCTTTTAGCTTTTCCACAATTTTGTCGGATGCGACCGGGAGCACAACGCGGTCTTCGCTTGCGGCAAGCACGAGCACGGGGCACTTGATGTCGGCAAGCATGTCGCCGGTATCCACGTTGTCGCACTCGCGGGCGAATATGGCAAAACGGTCCATTTCGGCCTCGGAAACGTCGCGGTACATCATGAGCAATGCGCGACGGTAGCGTTCGGCGAACTTCGGCAAGAAACAGTCACGGATAAACGCATTCACCAGGCCTTCGCGGTCATGCGCGCGGGAAAGGCGAGCCCAGTTTCCGATTATTTCGAGCTGTTGCGGTTCAGGTTTGGAAGTCGAACAACCGAGAACAAGTTTCCACACGAGTTCCGGATGCGTCGCAGCAATATGCTGGGCCACCATGCCACCCTGCGACACGCCGTAGAGGGCGACATCCTTGAGTCCGAGCGCCTGCATGGCAAGCACCTGGTCGCGGGCCATGTCTTCGAGCGAATAACCCGCCTCAACATCCTTGCGTCGGTCAAAAAAATACAGCGTAAAATCCTCGACAAACATCTTGTAGGGCACCTGCAAGGACGCAGCGGATTTCATTACACTCTTGATGGCAAGCCCGGGAATGACAACCATTGCACGCGGACCGTTGCCGAACCGCGCATATTCCATTTCGAATCCGTCCGTGCGGACGCACTGTACAAGACTTTCGCTCATGCCCTAAAGATAACAACAACTTGACACAAGAGTCTTCCTCATGCGTAGAATAAGGTATATTATGAACGATGTTTGAAAAATTCAAAACAAGATTGATTATATGGGCGATAGTAACCGGGATATGTTTGATTCCGGGAATAATCTTTATCGGCACAGATATGGTCTATAAATTTTTTATCGAAGTCCCGCTCGTTACGGCAATACCGATTCTTATCTTCGGGAAAATACCTAAAAGCGATCAATCCATTGACGATTATTTAAATCAAGACGAAACGGACGCATTTGACAAGGCCCTAGGGCTAAAGCCCAAAAAAGAATCCTTTGACGAACTTATCGCAAAAAAGAATACAGCGAAAGCGCCTTCTAAACCCAGTCAAAAACAGCCTCATAATCATCAGAACAAACTTTGAATAAAGTCTTCTACCACCTTCCTGGACTGTTCGAATTTTACGACCTGTACAAGGCCTTCTTACCGCTTTGGCGCGAGCACCGGGAATACTTTTACGACTGGTGCGAAATCGGCTCTATTTACGGAGCGCCGAGCGATTGCATCTGGGGTGGCGGGCGTGTAGGCTTCGGAGATGCCGAACCGGAGAAAGTCGCTGCACTCGTAAAGGAATACGGCATTTCGGCGAGGCTCACTTTCAGCAATTCATTGATTCGCGAGGAGCACCTTGATGATGTAGAGTGCAACAAATTGTGCAGGATGTTCGAAGGCTCGGATACAGGGCTTGTCGATGGAAGGAACGGCGCCGAGTTCGATGCAGGTTTGGACGGTGCCGGCATCATCGTCCACTCGGATCTTCTGCTCGATTACATCAAGGCTAAATATCCCGAATTCTATTTTGTCTCCTCGACCACGAAGGTGATTACTGACTTTGAGCAGTTTGTCACCGAACTAAACCGCAACGAATTCAGTTACGTGGTGCCGGATTTCCGCCTGAACAAGCAATTCGGCAAGCTGAACGCGCTTACGGACGCACAAAAACAGAAGGTCGAGTTCCTATGCAATGAATGTTGCTGGTTCGGCTGTTACGACCGCAAGGCCTGCTACGAGAACGTGAGCCGCAAAAGCCTCGGCGAAGATTGCGCAGACCATAAATGCGTCTCGCCCACCGCCCAGAGGGGCTACCGATTCTCCGACGCGATGAAGAACCCCGGCTTTATCGGGATTGACGACATCCAAAATGTGTACGCGCCCGCAGGGTTCCGCCATTTCAAAATCGAGGGACGCAGCCTCGGTAGCGCCGTCATCCTGGAATTTCTGCTTTACTACATGACCAAGCCCGAGCACCAGTTAAAAGTGCGCGAAGAAATCTACCTGGACAGTTCGTTGGATTTGTTCTAGCGCAATCACGCAAATATTGGGCAACTGCATTTTTTATAAATGTCATGTTTTGACATTCTGTTTATTTATATTTGAGTAAAAACAGTACAAAAGCGACATCAAATACGAGGGAGCCAATAAAACTTTTTCTTAGAAGCAAGCACTTATAATTGTATTTTGGCATAATTTTAAGGTTTTTAAACGTATTGACAATTTGTAATACAATTTGTATATTAATTATGAAAATCATAAAACACGCATTTGAAAAATTCGATGAGAGAACATTCACTCCCGAAATGGCAGCAAAACTCGTCCATGGCAGATGTTTGTTTAGGCGTTCAAATTCTTTTCCAGACCGATACATAGCAATCGGAGAGGTAGATGGTAAAATATGGTCAGTCGTACTAGAAAAAGACCTGTACACAGTCGTCACGGCAAGGCGTGCACACAAAGACGAGGAAAATCTATGGCATTCAAGGTAATGGAAAAGCCCGACATGACGGAAGAAGAACTCCGCTATTTTAACGAGCACGATTTTGCAGAGGAATTCCGCAAGGGTTTGGAAGATGGCACAACGATCGTCAGCAACGGCCCCTGGGAAGAAACCGTAAAGGAAATCAAGGCCCGCAAGGCCCGCGAAGCAACGAAGATGGCATCTTTCCGTTTGCCGACTTGGGTCATTGAAGGGCTGAAGCGCAATGCAGCAAAAGGCGGCGTCAAGTACAGCGAATACGCCATCGAGGTCTTGTCAAAGGCCGCTGTATAAATTTATATTCAAGATATGAAACACCTCGACCAGTTCAGCTATACGGAACTCATGCCCGCCCTCTCGACCGAGGGGATGAGGGCGCTTGACAAGGCGGCCAAGGAAGCGCTCGCCAAGGACGTTCGCCAGACAGACGCCCCAATTGAAGGTGAGACGCGCGCGGCGATTGAGGCCGGTTATGAACTGATGAAACAGGCGGGAGCCGCGCTGTTCAAGAAGGTGGTCGAGGTTTTAGATGCTTATCGCGGGGCTGGAAATGCACCGCGATCGGTGGCTGTATTTGTCGGCGGGGGTAACAACGGAGGTGACGGACTCGTACTCGCGAAGTTGCTTATCGAAGCGGGAATCCCCTGCACAACGTATTCACTTGCTGCCGCGGACAAATTCCAGAACGAAGCCAAGATGGCTCTGGATGATTTTGTGCAGGCAGGCGGCCGTTTAATTCCGTATTCGCCGGCAGCGGAAAGTTTGTCGCAGGCAGGAACTGCACCGCGCACGCCGCGGTTCGCGGATTTTGACCTGATTGTAGATTGCATGCTCGGGAACGGCGCGTACGGCGAACTGCGGGAACTGTACGCAGCCGCGGTCCGCGACATTGCCGCATCAAACATCCCGGTTGTCGCGGCCGACGCACCCACCGGTTACGACTCACAGGAACACGTGCGCCGGGAACCCTGTACCCGCGCATGCGAAACCCTCCTGTTCGGGTTCCCGCGGCTGGATGCATACACGCGCGAAGGCGGGCCCGCTTTCGGGGAAGCCTCCATCGCCCCGCTCGGCTACCCCGCAGGCATCGTCGAGCAGTTCAGCGAGAACACGTTCCTCGCCACCGAGGCGCTCATTCCGCAAATGTTGCCCGAGCGCGACGACTGGGGCGACAAGCGCACCCAGGGCTGCGCCATGATTGTCGCAGGTTCCGGCGATATGCCGGGAGCCGCCGCGCTCTGCACGCAGGCCGCCCTCCGGAGCGGCGCCGGCCTCGTGACCCTCGCGAGCCCCGAAGCCGTGATGCCCGTACTGCAGGCGAAACTTTCGGAACCCGTATTCGTAAACCTGCAAGATATCGCAGGTCAAGATGCGGATTCCACGGACGACCGCGCCACAGCGCTCTCGCCCGCGCACATCCCGCAAATTCTCGAGAAGGCGAAGCACAACCAGGCACTCGCCATCGGGCCGGGGCTAGGGAGCGCCGAATGCACGCGCGACGCCGTCATCGAAATACTCCCGCAGCTCAACTGCCCGCTAGTCATCGACGCCGACGCGCTGAACGCCATCGCCACGCTCAACAAGACTTCGGCAAGCCCCGCCTCCGGCGCGGCATCATTCCTTCACAGCATCGCGACCACGGCCGTGCTCACCCCGCACCGCCGCGAATTCGAAAGGCTTTTCGGCGCACTCCCGACAAACGATATCGACATACCGAACCTACTGCGCGACATCGCCCGCCACACGAAAAAGGTCATCCTCCTGAAGGGCGCGCC
>NZ_DFLC01000013.1:0-5924 GCF_002374005.1 Fibrobacter sp. UBA3629
TCCAACTTTCGGGGTTCACATCAAAGCCGGGGCTTTTGTTCCAAAAATTTGCCGTTTTACTTGTGGACGACCGTGTTCTTGACCACTCCGTTCGAAATCTTCACGCCGTTCCAGACGATAGCATCGCGGATTTCGACTCCCGAAAGCTCACAGCCCTCGCCGATGGCGACAAACGGACCAATCTTGCAGCCGTGAATCTTCGCACCCTTACCGATAAAGCAGGGCGGAATGATTTCGACACCAGGAGCGGCCATTTCCTTGGAATTGTCGTTCCTCTTGAGGATATGCGCATTCGTATCGAGCAAGGTTTCGACAAGGCCACAGTCGAGCCAGCGCGAAACGGGGGCAGTCCTGAACTTGCAGCCCTGCTCGATCATCATTTCGAGCGCATCCGTGAGCTGGAATTCGTTCTTGGTGCGTATATCGTTGTCCATCAAGTACTTGAGCGCATCCTTCAGGGCCTTCACGTCCTTGATGTAGTAGATGCCGACAATCGCCTCGTCGCTCACGAATTCCTGCGGTTTTTCGACTAGACGGTCAATCAGGCCGTTCTCGCCCACCACCGCGACACCGAAACGCTTGGGGTCTTCGACCTTGTAGGTGTAGAGGATGTTTTCCTGAGCGCCGTTCAAGATGGAGAGGTCAGCCTCGAAAAGCGTGTCGCCCAAGATAATCAGGAGCGGCTCATCGTCGTTTACGTAAGGAAGCGCAAGGCTAATCGCCTCGCCCAGGCCCTGCGGATTTGACTGGAGCACCGTGCGGACGTTCCCCCATTCGGGTTTAGTCTTTAGGTATTCGTCCATCTTTTCGGCCTTGTAGCCCGTAATAAAGATGGTTTCGGAAGGTTTAAGGCATGAAGCATCCTCGACAATCCAGTCGATGATGGTCTTACCAGCAAGCGGCAAAAGGCACTTGGGGCGGTCTTCCGTGTAGGGACGAAGGCGGAGTCCATTACCAGCAACAGGCAAAACTATTTTCATAAAAAAATCCTTCCTTAATTGTAACCCTTCTCAAACATACTAGCGAGCAAAGATAGTAATTTGTAGTAAATTTGTCCACAAGAGAACACATTTACTATCCATTGTATGACAAACACACCAAAAAAATGCAAAAAAGTGTGATTTCGCCGGCACAAATTCCTTTTTTTCGTCCAAAAAAAGGAATTACAACATGGAACGCCGTGTTTATTTCTGACTATATCTTGGCGGGGCGATTTCGGCAAGGTTCGTGCGGAGGAACCTAATACCCTCGGGGGAAGCGGTTGCCGCAACAGCAGCGGCGTCCGTGGCCCTAGGCCCACCATTATTGAGCCAGTTCTTGCATAAGTTCGCCGTAGAAGCCACTGCGAACAGGTCGGGTTCGTTTCCTTGTTGGCTTCGGAGTGGCAGAAACCAAAACCGACACGCCGTTCACCGACGATGGAGTCCAGCGGGAAGCCCCCCCCGTTGCCATAGTCATAGTCAACCAGGAAATACCCCGGCTTGTCCGAGACAGGCAGGCTAAGCCGAATACCACTGGTGGAAGTTGGAATTGTCGCAGAGGTCATTTGCCTTCTGGATAAAGACACCATCATACATATCTAAACAGCCATCGGGCGTCGGAGCGAACACAAGATTCTTTTGAACCATCCCCGGAGTGTAGTAGACCGGATTGGACCAATCTCCCTTGGCTCCCGTTTTGGAACGGAAATTTCCACAAGTATAATGATAAGGAACGAGGTCGGCATGCCGGTAGGCATCATAATGGAGATAACCCTTCTCAAGAATCATGTCGCCACAACTGGTACTCCCGCCCTTGGTACAATAGTTTCCGTCGCCCGTGCTTACGTATTCCTCGGAGAAATTCTCAAAGTCGGGTGTTCTATCAAGCCCAAGGCAACACAAAAAACGACCTTGCAATTCTTTTTATTCATCATGGCTTAATATAAAATCTACAACATTTTGTAGCATCCCCCCTATATTCTGCTTATTTACCCAAAAAAAAAAATGAAAAACCTCTCCGCTGGGGAGAGGTTTTCGTGGATGATGCAGGGGTCGAACCTGCGACCCGCTGATTAAGAGTCAGCTGCTCTACCAACTGAGCTAATCATCCATAGTCGCTTAGGACGGGGTCAATTATAGAAAAGAAAAAAAGGGCTGTCAAGGGGATTTTTTAGAAAAAAAAGCTAAATTCCACTACATGAGCCTCAATTCGAACCGCGTAGATGCCTACCTGGCGTTTTTGGGGGTGGAACGGAACCTTTCTCCGGCCACCATCCAGAGCTATCAGGAGGATTTGCGGCATTTTGTAGGCTGGCTCGACGAAATCGGACTCGATCTGAAGGAACTGACCCCCGAAAAGCTGGACGAATTCCTGACGCTCACCGCCGGGCAGGTGGAATACTCCCCCACGTCCATCGCGAGGCATTTTTCGAGCCTGCGCGGGTTCCTCAAGTACATGCAGAAGGAGGGCGAGTACGACTACAGCACCGAATCGATGCTCGAACGCCCGAAACTCGGGCACTACCTCCCCCAGTACCTCACCCGCGAGGAGGTCGACAGCGTGTTCGAGAGTGCGGCAAACGGCAAGAACCCGCTGAGGGACACCGCGCTTTTCGAACTCATGTACAGCGCGGGGCTACGCATCTCGGAAACGCTCGGAATCAAGCTTTCGCAGTTGGATCTCGATAACGAGTGGCTCACCCCCATCGGGAAGGGCAACAAGCAGCGTCTGGTGCCCCTCGGGAGCAAGGCGAAGGAAAACCTGCGGGCTTGGATCGAAGAAGGCCGCCCCCTCACCCACCCGACTACGGACAACGTTATATTGAATTCCCGCGGCAAGCCCATGACCCGCATGGGAGCCTGGAAAATCGTGCAACAGCACACGGCCCACCTGACCAAGCAGGTCTCGCCGCACACCTTCCGGCACAGCTTTGCTACCCACTGCCTGGAGGCGGGTATGGACCTGCGCGTTCTGCAGGAACTGCTAGGCCACGCCGACATCAGCACCACGCAAATCTATACGCACATCGACAAGGAATTCATCAAGCAGGAACACCGGCTGTTCCACCCGCGCGAGATTGAAGAACGGACTGGCACCCCAAAATAGGGGGTTATATAGTCAAAGTCCCCAAGAAACCGCCATAGACTTCCGGCCAAAAAACTATACTTAGCCTTGTATGGGAAAAACAAAGGAGTCTTATATGGGAAAAACTTTTTTCTCTTTTTTCCTTGTGGCTGCTGTCGGAGCCGCAATAACACTTAGCGCCTGCGGCGACGACGATTCCTCCGGCCGTAAGATCATCACCGAAGTCAATTCGATTTACGAACTCGGAACTTGCGGTGAAAGCAACCAAGGCGACACCGTGTATGCCAAGGAGCAGGAGACGGAGTATTTCTGCGACGATAGCAAGTGGCATCGCGTCGAAATCGCAGACACGTCTAGTTCGTCGAGCAGCGTAAAGAAGAGTTCTTCATCGTCGGCAAAAGGCAAGAGCAGTTCGTCGTCCGCTTCGGAGGAAGACCTCAAGAACTTCGCTAAGCTATGCGAAGCTTCGGGTGGCAAGGAAAAGGACGGTATCTGTGTCTGCAGTGAAGAAATCTGCGATGTCGGTTCTGTCTGCAACACCATGACCAAGAAATGCGCGAACCCCATCAGCACAGCCGAAAGCGAATGCGACGACAGCTACAAGAACTCCTGCTCCAACAGCCCCATGGGCATCGGCATTGTCAAGGAATGCATAAAAGGAATCGTCGTGAACCGCTCGTGCGGCACAGTCTCTTGTAACGAAGAGGGCACGGACTGTGGCGAATGCCTCGACGACGTGCAGACCTGTACCGAGGACAAGAAGTTCAAGGCGACGGTCACCCGCTGCGAAAAGGGCAAGAAAATAACTGAAAGTTGTGACGGGAAATCCTGCGACCCGCGCGACAACGGTTGCGGCGAGTGCACGAACTACGAACACACATGCACCAACGATGACGAAGGAAAGGGAACCGTCTACGAGTGTGTTGCAGGCGAAGCCAAGAAGGCCGTTTCCATATGCGGCAACAAGTCGTGCCGTGCCGACAAGGCTATCTGTGGCGAATGTCTTAACGGCGAACTGAGGTGCGACAACGACATCAACAACAACGCCATCATGTACAGGTGCGTCGACGGGCAATGGGAAAGGCTCCATAACAAGTTCGACCCGCTCGACAAGGAGTATTACCAATGCCCCGTCGCTTGTAGAGAAGGCACCGATCCACAGAAGATGGAGAACGAATGCGACACGGATCAATGTTCGAATTGTGATCCCTGCTGGGGTGAGCCAATGGGCGGAGCGCCTTCCAATCCAAACCCCTGCTACAACGAGGAACGTTGCAAACAAATTCTCAAGGACGAAGACCCCGACTACCCGCCGTTCAGGAGTTTCGAGACGAAACAGAAATGGAAGGACCTGATTCCTAGTAAAAAGATGACAGCGAAAGAAGTTCACGGCTACAACTGGACGAATCACAAACCAGTCTCCGCTCCTGAAGAACGCGTGGAAGATTTTGAATTCGACCTTACTAACGAGACGCGCCGCGTATCGTGCAACGCCCTGGGAACCTACTTCGGCTTATGCCACAACACCCTCCAGACCTGCATCAACAATGTTTACCATGGTGAGGGATTTATGGTGGTCTGCGCTAGCGGCGAACTTGTTGACGCTGATGGCAACAACGACGGTATTGCTTGCGAATGCGAAAAAACAGCTAACAACGCCAACGGATGTTGCTACACCAGAAGCGCCTGCTTCAAGCAGACCAACTGGTCGAGAGACCGCTGCGCTAAGCCCTCGGGCAACGAAAACGACGATTAATTTCATCGACATTTCAAGCAGAAAGGAACCGCAAGGTTCCTTTTTGCATATTGACGTATTATCCACGACAAACAGCGCAACCCTGGGAATTTATCCCTAAAGGGAATATATGTTTATAATGGATAGCTATGACTTCTAGAATTTTAAAAATTGCGCCTGTGGCCCTTTTGTGCGTGGCCGTGAGTAGCGTTTTCGCCCTTGGCCTTGCCGACGGTGCGGCAAAGTTCCTCGGCAGTACAACTGTCGAAGGGCCTGTCCCTTCTGACTTCGGGACTTATTGGAATCAGATTACCCCAGAAAGGCAATGCACTTGGCGAACCGTCGAACAAACTCGCGGCACCTTCGATTTTTCCGAATGCGACATCCCCTACAACTGGGCAAAAGAGAACAAGGCTACATTCAAATTTCATGCCCTATTATGGGCTTCGGGAAACCCTTCTTGGCTTAGAGACCTTAGTGCGGACGAAACAAAAGAAGCCATTACCGCGTGGTTCGATG
The DNA here is from genome assembly GCF_002374005.1 of Fibrobacter sp. UBA3629. NCBI lineage: Bacteria > Pseudomonadati > Fibrobacterota > Fibrobacteria > Fibrobacterales > Fibrobacteraceae > Fibrobacter > Fibrobacter sp. UBA3629. The sequence goes on from NZ_DFLC01000013.1 coordinate 5,321, forward strand.
CCGTTGCGGAGCGTTATCCGGATCTAGAATACATCAACGTGGTCAGTGAAGCCAGGCGAATCCATTCACAAATAGGCAGCAACAACAAAATTATCGAAGCCCTTGGCGGCGACAACGAAGACTATAAATTCATAACCACCGCATTCAAGATGGCCCGCGAACGCTGGCCCCAAGCAATCCTCATTTACAACGACTACAACACAATCCAGTGGGAAAGAAATGAAGGGATCGACCTAATCAATACGATCAAGAACAACGGGGCCCCAGTTGACGCCTACGGACTTGAAGGCAACGATTTGATTGTGATGGGAACCGGCCCCATGAAATGCTACAATCCAGACTTGCTCAAGAACGCCCTTCAGGAGATTTACGAGAAAACAGAAACGCCTCTACTCATTTCTGAATACAACATCAGCAATGAAATAGACAGTATTCAAAAAAACTGCTTCGCGGAACATATTCCTGTTTTCATGGAAACCGAATATGTAGTAGGAGTCACCCTATGGGGCTATCTCTATGGGCAATCCTTAATGCAATGCATCACAAACCCAGGGATTAACTGTTGCGGCCTCATCAGGGATGGTGAAGACCGCCCGGCAATGAC
>NZ_DFLC01000006.1:0-103935 GCF_002374005.1 Fibrobacter sp. UBA3629
CATGCAGGAAATGCTCTACCCGACCAGCTACCTCAAGAGCCGTCACCTCGGCAAGTCCTGCGCCCTCCTTACCGACGGACGCTTCTCCGGCGGTACGAGCGGTCTCTCCATCGGCCACGCTTCTCCGGAAGCCGCCAACAAGGGTAACATCGGCCTCGTGCACACGGGCGACGTCATCGAAATCGACATTCCGAACCGCAGCATCAACGTGCAGCTCACCGACGAAGAGCTGGCCGCCCGCCGCAAGGAAATGGAAGCCCGCGGTGCCAAGGCATGGCAGCCTGAGAATAGAGACCGCGTCGTGTCCAAGGCTCTGCAGGCATACGCCGCCATGGCATCGTCTGCCGACAAGGGTGCCGTGCGCGATTTGTCTCTGATTGGCGTGAAGTAAGAAAAGGAAAGTAATGGATTCTCTCCTTAAACCTTTTATGAATTCCCGCAAGGTGTATGTTCCGGGAAAAATGTACCCGGACATCCGCGTGGGAATGCGCGAAATTTTGACCGAGGACCCCGAAACGCCGGTGGTTCCCGTGTACGACACGAGCGGCCCTTACAGCGATGTAGACGCCAAGCTCGACGTGACGAAGGGCATCGAGCGTTTCCGTGAATCGTGGATTATGGAACGTGGCGACGCCGAACAGCTGGACGACATGACGTCCGCTTATGGCCGCGCCCGCCGCGCAAACCACGAACTCGACCACCTGCGCTTTAATGCGGAACACCACCCGCTCCGCGCGAAGGCCGGGCACCACCTGACGCAGCTCGACTATGCCCGCAAGGGAATCGTCACCAAGGAAATGGAATACGTGGCCATCCGCGAAAACCAGCGCCTTGACGAACTCATGGCCCAGGGCAAAATCAAGATTGAAGGCTCTCCCATTACACCGGAATTCGTGCGCGACGAAATCGCCGCGGGCCGTGCAATTCTGCCGGGGAACATCAACCACCCGGAATGCGAACCGATGATTATCGGCAACCGCTTCCTCACGAAAATCAACAGCAACATCGGCAACTCCGCCATCACCTCTTCTATCGAAGAAGAAGTCGAAAAGATGGCCTGGTCCGTGCGCTGGGGCGCCGACACCGTGATGGATCTTTCCACCGGAAAGCACATCCACGAGACGCGCGAATGGATTATCCGCAACAGTCCCGTCCCTATCGGCACGGTGCCTATCTACCAGGCGCTCGAGAAGGTGAACGGCAAGGCCGAAGAACTCACGTGGGAACTGTACCGCGACACGCTCATCGAGCAGGCGGAACAGGGCGTGGACTACTTCACTATCCACGCGGGCCTCTTGCTGGAACACATTCCGCTTACCGCCAAGCGCACCACGGGTATCGTGAGCCGCGGCGGTTCTATTCTTGCCCTCTGGCAGATGCGCCACCACCAGCAGAACTTCTTGTACACGCATTTCCGCGAAATCTGCGAGATTCTCGCCGCTTACGACGTTGCCGTTTCTTTGGGCGATGGTCTGCGTCCGGGAAGCCTAGCCGATGCCAACGACGCGGCCCAGTTCGGTGAACTGGACACGCTCGGCGAACTCACGAAGATTGCCTGGGAATACGGCGTGCAGGTGATTATCGAAGGCCCGGGTCACGTACCCATGCACAAGATTCAGGACAACATGGCCCGCCAGCTCGAAAAGTGCCACGGCGCCCCGTTCTACACGCTCGGCCCCCTCACCACCGATATCGCACCCGGCTACGACCACATTACGTCAGCCATCGGCGCGGCACAAATCGGCTGGTACGGCACCGCCATGCTCTGCTACGTGACGCCCAAGGAACACCTCGGGCTCCCCGACCGCGACGACGTGCGCGCAGGTGTGGTCACCTACAAGCTCGCCGCCCATGCGGCCGACCTTGCAAAGGGCCATTTCGCAGCGCAGTTCCGCGACGACGCCCTTTCGCGCGCCCGCTTCGACTTCCGCTGGAACGACCAGTTCGCGCTATCGCTCGACCCCGAGAAGGCGATGGAATTCCACGACAAGACGCTCCCCGGCAGCCAGGCGAAGGCAAGCCACTTCTGCAGCATGTGCGGGCCTAATTTCTGCAGCATGCGCATCACAAGAGCTGTGCGGAATTTCGTCAAGACCGGCGAAGTGGGCGACGTTTAGACACCCGGGACACTTCACCCTTTTACCCAAAACCCTTAGACATCCGTCAAAGGGTTTTATTTATTCGCAAGAAAGCCTACTCTTCCTTCTTTTGCTTCTTCGCCTTCTTCTCGGCGTAAAGCATCTCGTCGGCTCGGGCGAAAAGGTCGGGAAGCATCTCGCCATTGCCGAGGCATTCGGCATAACCGATGCTCATCGAAAGATTGTAGGGCAGAGATTCAGATTCCAAGGCAAGCGCCTCTCGAATCGGGGCATAGATATCTGCCGGAGTTTCGCGACCACCGAGCGTAGCCACGAGGTTAAACTCATCGCCACCAAAACGGGAGATGAAGCACCCCTTCGGGCCGCACGTCTTTTTCAAAATTTTTGCAACTAAATTAAGAGCTCGGTCACCTTCCATGTGACCAAAATTGTCGTTGATCGACTTGAAATTGTCAATGTCCAGCACAAAGAAGTAGAGTCCCTTGTCCGAAGTTGGCTGTCTGAGCTTAGTATCCAGGAACGCATTCAGCTGGCTCCTGTTGTTGAGCTTTGTTAGCGGATCCGTAGAAATCATGCGCGACTGCGTCGTAAGGAACGCAAGAAGCATGGAAAGCACCATGGCTGATGCCGCCCCCGGAATGTCGGGATAGAGGACCTGCACCAGCACCCCGATTATCGGGAACGCCCCAAAGGACGAAAGGGACAAATAGAGCAACCTGTCTGCGTAATAGCGTTTCATGAAGATGCGACGCCCCGCAACGAGGCTCATCCACACCAAGTACAGGTAACAACAAATGACATAAACAACGAACAGCGGGCCGCGCGTATAGATAGTCCCATTCCCGATGTAGAATACCCATCCTGTCCAGATGCTAACAATCGAGAAGGCGGACCCAACAAAACTCGGAATTGCATACAGAAGAAGCTTTCGACGATTGTTCCAAAAGTCCAGTTCCATCGTGTATCCAACGAACCTCCAGCTCATGAAAATCACCCAGAGGCAGGATACCAGGTAGACGCAGCTGAGTATCGAATTCAAAGCATTGCTCCACCGGAAATCGGTTCCGGCAAGGCATTTCGTTACAAGATTCAGGACGAGAGAAAAGATTACCAGCAAAAAAAGGCGCGAGAGAATATTCCGGTTTGCCAATCGGCTCATGCTGGATCGAAGCGCCAGGAGCATCACCAGCACAACCGCGATGCAGAAGAGGATGATTTCGGCATAACCCATCAGGTACATACTAGCCGGCCTCCCTCGCCGTCTTGGCTTCGTAGAGGGCAGAATCCGCCCTGGCAAACAGTTCCTGCTCGCTTTCGCCCGCATTCCGGAAAGCAAAACCAAAACTCATCGACAACTTAAAGGGGAATCCACTAGACTCCTCGGCAAGCCTTGCCGAAATAGTTTCGCAAAGTGCCTTCGCCGCCGTGTCCGTAGAAAGATTCGCGAAAACGACAAATTCGTCACCGCCAAATCTCGATATAAAATGCCCCCTCGGGCCGCAAACTTCTTTAAGGACATTGGCAACCGCCAAAAGGGCCCGGTCACCTTCTATGTGGCCATAATGGTCGTTGATCTGCTTAAACTTGTCAAGGTCCATCACGAACTGGTAAAGCCGCTTGCCGGGCACCGTCTGTTTGAAACGGGCATCCAAATAGAGGCTCGCCTGGTTACGGTTATTAAGCTTCGTAAGAGGATCGATGGAAATCATCTCCTTCTGGATTTCGACAAAGACCACAATAAGGCCAATCGTCGTTCCCGCACAAATGATGGAGAGACCAGGAAGCTGTATTTGAAGGATTTCGGTCAAAAAAGGGATGACGCCGAGCGCAGACACTGCATAAAGGCGGTTTTTCTTTACCACGTTCTTCTTGCGCTTAACCATGAAAAAGGCCACAAAGAACGATGTCAGGAGGTAGAGGAATACCAGCAGGACATTGATAAAGAGGATGTCGCCGCGATGGTAGCGCCCATCCGCATCGACATTGAAAAACCAGCCCGTCCAAATAGAGGCGACAGACATCGCGACATTGATAAACAGTGGAGAACAATAAAGGATGCGCAGATCGGTCGAACGAATCCTATACTCGGCAAGGAAGAAGGAATACCGACTCCAAAAGAAACACAATATTCCTAGCTGTGAAAAATAGGCCGCATTCACGCACAGGTTTAACGTTCTAGCCCCAGCAAAACCAGCACCGTCCAGCAGGACCCAGAAAACATCCAGGAAAAAGAACAAAAGGCATTGGACGCAGAGATTGAAGAATATCTTCTGCTCAGTCTCATGCATAACCCCAAACTTCATCATAACAATCATGATTACGATTATGATGGAGCAGAGGACATTTATCGTCACGTAAAAAGTCATCACAGACCCAAATAACATTTTAATAATAAAAAGTTTTTATTAAAAAAAACATCTTTTTTTGAGAAATATGCGGAAAATCACTCGTTTTCTTGCGTAAACACCTTTTTTTGGTTTTTTTGGCCCAAATTCTGCAAATGCAGATATATTATAGACAATGTATGGAGGTTTGCATGTCGCATTCTATTTTCACATCCCTCGCCCTGGTCTCTGCCCTTAGCGCAGCGGCCTTCGCGCAAACAATCACCCCTACCCGCGTGGGGCCTGTAAGCCAGTACGGTCAGCTCGTCACCGGCAAGAACGCGCAGGGCAAGGGCCGTATCTACGGCAGCTGTGATGGCGTGAAGGACGGAGCGGAAGTGCAGGTACGCGGCATGAGCCTTTACTGGAGCATGGTTCCCAAGGCGACCGAATTTTGGACTCCCGAAGGCATATCCACCATGGTTCGCGACATGAACATCCAGATTGTGCGCGCCGCCATGGGAACGACCAGCGACGACTGGTGGGGCTGTCTCGACGGCACGGAAAGCTGCGGCGATGACAAGTCGAAGCACATCACCGGCTACGCAAGCAACCCCGAATTCCAGACGAACATCATGAACACCGTCGTGCAAGCCGCTATCGAAAACGACATCTACGTCATTATCGACTGGCATTCGCACCAGGCCAACGAAGAGGTGAGCAACGCCACCAAGTTCTTTACCGAAATGGCCCAGAAGTGGGGCAAGTACGACCACGTCATCTTTGAACTTTTCAACGAGCCCAAGGACATTTCCTGGAGCACGATTAAGTCTTACGCCGAAAAGATTGTGCCCGTTATCCGTCAGTATTCCGACAACCTGATTCTCGTGGGCAACAGGCAGTACGACCAGAATCCGCAGGAGGCCATCGGCAATACCGTCTCCGGCGAAAACATCGCCTACACCTTCCACTATTACGCCAATTCCCACTGCTGGAGCGGGCAGACGTCCTGGAACACTCCTTGCGAAGGCGCCAACGCACAGCAGGCAATCGATGCCGGTCTTTCCGTATTCGTTTCGGAATGGGGTACCGCCAATGCCGACGGCGGTGGCAACCCGGACCAGAGCCGCAATACAAGCTGGCAAAACTGGATGGACGGGAACCAGCTTTCGTGGGCAAACTGGAGTGCTTCAAAAGTAAGCGAAGGAACCGCCGCCTTTGAAGGTTCTTCCTCCAAAAACTCGCTCCAGTACACCACTTCCGGCAATATGGTCAAGGGCTACCTTGCCTCCAACCCCACAAGCTACACCGCCTGCAAGGCCAATGTTCCCGAAAGCTCTTCCTCCGTTTCGGCCATCTCGTTCGACATGAACAGCGACCGCTTCAACGTGTCCGTCGTAAACCGCACGCTCATGCTTCAGTCGACCGCCAGCGGCGAGACGAGCATCGACGTATTCGACATCCTCGGCAATTCCCGCCTGCAGAAGAAGATGCTGCTCGCATCGGGTATCAACGGGATTGCCCTCGAGACGCTCCCGGCAGGAACCTACCTGGTGCGTGTACGCCAGGGCGCAAACATGAAGCAGGTCCGTTTCCAGGTCCGCTAAGACATTGTTTACACCAAAGAGAGAGAAGTCCCGGAGGCTACGGCCTCCGGGATTTTCTATGCTTTTTAAGCAAGAAGCACCGTATTAAAGCCAGTCAGAAGCGCTCGCGTCGCTGGGCATGCGCCAGTCGGCACGGGGCGACAGCGAGATGGTTCCGACCTTCGGGCCGTCGGGAATGCAACTGCGCTTGAATTGCTGCGTAAAGAAGCGCCTGATAAAGACGGCAAGCGCCTTGCCGATTTCTTCGTCAGTATGCTTGTTTGCAAATGCGTATTTCGCGAGGTAGCGGAGCTTTTCGGGAGAGGCTCCGTATTTCGCAAAGTGGTAAAGGAAAAAGTCGTGCAGTTCGTACGCACCGAGAATGCTCTCCGTCTTTTGAGCAATCTGGCCGTTTGAATCGGCGGGCAAGAGTTCCGGAGAGACGGGCGTATCGAGGATGTCGCGGAGGACTGCGGCAAGTTCTGCGCCTTTTTCGCGGGTTTCAAGATGCACACCGGTTTCGCTCGGGTTGTGAATTGCGCGGTCGGCATACCAGCGCACAATGTGGCGCACCAGCGTCTTGGGAATATCGCAGTTCACCGCATACATGGACATGTGATCGGCGTTGTAGGTACTCCACCCGAGCGCAATTTCGGAGAGGTCTCCCGTGCCGATAACAATTCCGCCTTCGCTGTTCGCGATATCCATCAGAATCTGCGTGCGTTCGCGGGCCTGCACGTTCTCGTAAGTCACGTCGAGCTTTTGCGGGTCGTGCCCGATGTCGGCAAAATGCTGGAGGCATGCCTTCCGGATATCGACGCTGCGGAGTTCCACGCCCAGGAGTTTCGCAAGTTCAACTGCATTGTTCCTGGTGCGATTCGTTGTCCCGAATCCGGGCATCGTGAACGCAAGAATCTCGCAGGCAGGACGGTTCAACAGCATGAACGTTTCCGCAACCACAAGAAGCGCCAGCGTAGAATCGAGGCCGCCACTCAGGCCAATTACCGCACGCTTGCTTCGGGTCGCCTCCAGGCGCTTGGCAAGCCCCGCACACTGTATGTTGAAAATCTCGGTGCAAGATGTATCGCGGGTTTCAGGTGAGCCGGGAACAAAAGGCGTCGGCGAAACATAGCGGTACTGGAGCGTATCGCAACCACGCAGGCAGTCAAGTGTCGCCGCCCGCGCAATAATGGCACGGCTGTCAAAATCCTGGAACGAGCCTTCGCTCAGGCGCTGCATATTCAGTCGTTCCACGTCCACTTCGGCATACACGATTTCGGTTTCCCGCGAGAACGGCTTGCTTTCGGCGAGCATGCTCCCATTTTCTGCAATCATCAGATGGCCACTGAAGACCATGTCCGTCGTAGATTCGTGCACTCCGGCGGAGGCGTACACGTAGGCCGCCATGCAACGCGCCGACTGGTTCATCACCAAGTTCCTGCGGTAGTCGCGCTTGCCTACCAGCGCATCGCTTGCAGAGAGATTCACGATAACGTTCGCGCCCGCAAGAGCAAGTTCCCCGCTGGGTGGCGCCGGCGTCCACAAGTCTTCGCAAAGTTCCACGCCCACGCGGACCTCGGAACCATCGCTACAAGATGCGCAATTCGGATTATTAGATGTACAATTCAGACCGCCAGATGCGCGGCCGCTCACGGTGATGAAATTCGTGATAGGTACTTCGCCTGCGCCTTCTATAAAGCACGTCACAGCGCCCGCGGCACTCCCTGCCGAAGCGCCACATGCCCCGCGCAACAAATCGCGCCCGCTCGAAAAATGCCGTTTCTCGTAGAACTCGCGCTGGTTCGGCAAGTGAATCTTGGGCGTAATCGCCACAACGCGCCCGTGCTGTACAAAGGCGGCGCAGTTATACAGCCTTCCGAATAAGCGCAAAGGCAGGCCAACCGCTATCACGGCGCCGCTTTCTTTTAAGGCGTCCGCAATCCGCACCAACGCGCGGGTGCTGTTCTGCAAAAGCAGTTCCTGGTGGAACAAGTCGCCGCAAGTATAGCCCGTAATGCAAAGTTCCGGGAAAACGACAAAAGCCGCCCCGTTAAAGGCAGCAATTTTCGCGCTCCTGATAATTTCTTCGGTATTGCAGGCGGTATCGGCCACCTTCAACACCGGAGAAACACATGCGAACCGGTAAAATCCAAACATAATTTTGCGCGCAGTTTATATTACGACAAGCTGTAAACCATTACTTCAGCGCCGCGACTTTCGCCTTCGCGTCGGCCATAGCACGCACCACGAGGGAGGCGCCGTTCGCGCAGTCGCCCACCGCATAAATATGTCGGGCAGGGTCAGCGATAATCGCTGTTCGCGGGGTGAGTTGCAGGCCCAGGTCGTTCACGATTCCCTCGGCAGACACACCGGTGAATCCCATGGCGAGCACCACCAGGTCGGTATCGATGACCTCGGTAGAATTCGGGACTTCAGCAGGCTTGAGGGGGCGACCCTGCGGGGACATTTCCCATTCCACGCGAACCGCTTCTACGCCTGCCACGCGACCGTCCTTCACAATGAACTGCTTGGAAGACACATTCCAACGGCGTTCGCCGCCTTCGTGCTGGGCATAGCTCGTGCGCAGCATATACGGCCAATCGGGCCACGGCGTAGACGGGGAACGTTCCTCGGGCGGCTTGGGCATGAATTCCACCTGCAGCACGCTTTCGCAGCCTTCACGAATGGCCTTGCCCACGCAGTCGTTACCCGTATCGCCACCGCCAATCACCAAAACCTTGCGGTCCTTCGCACTGAATTTTTCGGGATTGCTTTCGTCCGGCATTTCGGCACCGTGCAGAAAATCGAGGGCAAGGAAAATTCCTTCGGCTTCACGGCCCGGGATTTTCAAGTCGCGGGCATTGGGTGTTCCAATCGCAAGGAATACTTCGTCAAATTTCTTGTGAATATATTCTGCGGCGATGTCCTTACCGATTTCGGTATTGTAGACAAACGTGATTCCGGCAGCTTCGAGCAAGGCGATGCGGCGGTCGATAATGGACTTGTCCAGTTTCCAGTTCGGAATGCCGTAGCGCAGCAAGCCGCCCGCCTTCTCGTGCTTCTCGTAAACCGTAACCGCATAGCCCTTACGGCGCAAAGCCTCGGCAGCAAAGAGTCCCGAAGGACCGGAACCGATTACGGCAGCAGTCTTCCCGTTGGGTTCAGCCGTCGGAAGCACCACGCGACCTTCCTCGAAGGCAGTCTCGATGATGAACTTCTCAATCTGGCGCACCATCACCGGGTCATTATGCACATTGCCGGTACAGGCGGATTCGCAGAGCGCGGGGCAAACACGGCCCGTAAACTCCGGGAAGAACGCCGTCTTGCTGATGATATCGTAAGCGCGTTCCGCATTCCCTGCAGCAATGGCCGCATTGAATTCGGGAACGAGGTTACCGAGGGGGCATCCCGCACCATGGCAGAACGGAATTCCACAGGTGTGGCAGCGGCCCGCCTGGCCGATGATTTCTATCGAAGTGAGCTTACGTTCGACTTCGTTGTTATCCTTAACACGCTCTTCGACAGGGCGGTAGATGTCTGCGATTCGGTTAGTTTGCTGCATAATAGACTTCCGTATTTAAATCCTTCACACGTCATGGCGGACTTGATCCGCCATCTAGATTCCAGGTCAAGCCCGGAATGACGTACGGCTTATTTATTCCTCGCTTGCAGAGCGTTCCTGTAATCCACCGGGAATATCTTCACGAACTTCGGACGTTCGCTATTCCAGTTCTCAAGAATGCGCTTGCCCTTCTCGCTATCCGTCGCCTGAACGTGCTGGTTGATGATATCGAGCAATTCGCTTTCGCTCTCGGTACCGGGGAGCACGCTTTCGAGGTCGGCAGAATCCACGTTGCAGCTTAGGTCAAAGTGACCCGTCTCGTCGTACACGTAGGCAAAGCCACCCGTCATACCTGCGGCGAAGTTCACGCCCACGCGGCCGAGCACCACTACCCTACCGCCAGTCATGTATTCACAGCCGTGGTCACCCACGCCTTCGCTCACCAGGAGCATACCCGAGTTACGGATACCGAAGCGTTCGCCAGCGAGACCGTTGATGAAGATCTTGCCCGAGGTTCCGCCGTAACCGATGACGTTACCCGCAATCACGTTGTCTTCGGCCTTGAAACTTGCATTGCTAGGCGGGCGCACGATAATCTTACCGCCCGAAAGGCCCTTGCCCATAAAGTCGTTGGCTTCGCCTTCGAGGTCGAGCGTAATACCCGGAGCGAGGAATGCACCGAAGCTCTGGCCCGCGACACCCTGCAGGTGAATCTTGATGGTATCTTCGGGGAGGCCCTTCACACCGAAGTGTTCATCCACCTCGCCGGAAAGTTCCGTACCCACCGTACGGTCAACGTTGTGCACCACCGTGCAAAGTTCCACCGAAGCGCCACTCTTGAGAGTGTCGGCTACGAACGGCAGGAGTTCACGGCGGTCAAAGTTTTCAAGCGGTTCCTTCACGAAGTTCTTGTCGAAGGACTTGATGCCGCCATTGACGGTCTCGAAAATCTTGGAGAAGTCAAGGTTGTGAGCCTTGTAGAAGGCAATCGCCTCGTCGCGCTCCAGGAGGTCGCTACGGCCACAGGCTTCTGCCAACGAGCGCAGGCCAAGGCTTGCAAGGATTTCGCGGACTTCGTCGGCAATGAAGAAGAGGAAGTTTTCCACGTATTCGGGCTTGCCCGCAAAGCGCTTGCGGTATTCTGGATCCTGCGTGGCGATACCCATCGGGCACTGGTTCGTATGGCACTTGCGATCCATCACGCAACCGAGACTTACCAGCAGATTTGTCGCAAAACCGAATTCTTCGGCTCCGAGGAGAGCGGCAACAACAACGTCACGGCCCGTCTTGAGCTGGCCATCCACCTGGAGCTTGATGCGCCCGCGCAGATCGTTGAGCACCAGCGTCTGTTCCGCTTCGGCAATACCGAGTTCCCACGGGAGGCCCGCATGCTTGATGGAAGTAAGCGGAGATGCGCCCGTACCGCCATCGTGACCGGAAATCAGCACCACGTCGGCATGGGCCTTCGCCACACCCGCAGCAATCGTACCCACGCCCACTTCGGATACGAGCTTCACGGAAACGCGGGCCTTCGGGTTGGCATTGCGCAGGTCGTAAATCAACTGCGCCAAGTCTTCGATGGAGTAAATGTCGTGATGCGGCGGCGGAGAAATCAGCGACACGTTCGGGATGCTGTGACGGATACGCGCCACGAACTCGTTCACCTTGTGAGCCGGCAACTGGCCACCTTCACCGGGCTTTGCGCCCTGGGCCATCTTGATTTGCAAATCCTTCGCATGGCGCAGGTAGTCAATGGTCACGCCAAAGCGGCCCGAGGCAACCTGGCGAATCGCAGAACTGCGGATATCGCCGTTTGCAGCCGGAGTATCGCGGTCGGGGTCTTCACCACCTTCACCGCAGTTGCTCATGGCACCGATGCGGTTCATGGCAATGGCAATAGTCTCGTGGGCTTCGGGGCTCAAGGAACCCAGGCTCATGGCACCAGCCACAAAATGTCTCACGATAGATTCGCGAGATTCGACTTCGCCAATATCAATCGGCGTTGCAGCCTTGAACTTGAAGAGCCCGCGCAAAGTCGCCTGACGTTCGGACTGGTCGTTAATCAGCTTGCTATAGACCTTGAACTTCTCGTAATCACCTCCCTGCACCGCCTGGCGGAACGCAGCAAGGGACTGCGGAGTCCACAGGTGCTTCTCGCCTTCCTTGCGGAATGCATACTGGCCGCCAGACTGCAAAACCTTACTTGCATCGGCAAACGCAATCTTCTGACGCTCGCCCACTTCACGGGCAATCTCTTCGAGGCCGATACCTTCGATTCGGCTCGCGGTACCCGGCAAAAACTTCTCGATGAGTTCGTGGTTCAGGCCCACGGCTTCGAAAATCTGGGCGCTGCGGTAGCTGCGGAGCGTGGAGATACCCATCTTCGACATAATCTTCAGCAGGCCCTTATCCACAGCCTTTACATAATTTGCAGCAGCCGTCACCGGGTCCACATCCAGGTCGCCGTTGTGGCACATGTTGGTAATACTTTCAAACGCGAGATACGGGTTGATGACCGTGGCACCGTAACCGAGCAGCAACGCAAAGTGCATCACCTCACGCACTTCGCCGCTCTGCACGATCAGGCCGATTTCGGGGCGAACACCCGCTTCCACCAAGGCTCGGTTCACGCAAGCCGTCGCAAGGAGCGAAGGTATAGGCACGTAGCCCCAGTCAATATTCTTGTCCGAAAGCACGATGATGTCGTAGTTGTCCTGCACAGCGCGCACGGCATCGCCGGCGAGGTTCCGGAGTGCCGCTTCCAGCACGGAACCGTCACCGCCCAGCGGGAACTGCATCTTGAGCACCTTCGCCTTGAACGCCTTGTCGCCGATGTTTTCAAAGCGGCGAATTTCGTCTTCGGTCACAATCGGACGCGGAATCTTGATAAGGTGTGCCTGCTCTGGAGTCTCTTCCAGAATGTTGCCGTGGTTCCCGATGTAGGTCGTAAGGCTCATCACCAGCTCTTCGCGAATCGGGTCGATAGGCGGGTTCGTCACCTGGGCGAACAGTTGCTTGAAGTAGTTGAACAACGGCTGCGGCTTGTCCGAAAGCACGGCCAGCGCGGCATCGTTACCCATGGAGCCAATCGGCTCTGCACCGTTCTTCGCCATGGGCTGCAAGATGATGGAGAGGTCTTCGGCAGAATAGCCGAAGCGCTTCTGCTGTACCAGAATATCTTCGGGAACATCGGACGGATTGATTTCGCTAAAGAGCCCGCGAACGCTCATCTTGTTTTCGGCAACCCAGCGGCGGTAAGGCTTGGCTCTCGCCACCTGCGCCTTCATCTCCGCATTTTTCAAGATGCGGTGATTTTCCAAATCCAGATAAATGATTTCGCCGGGCTTGAGGCGGCCCTTTTCTTCCACCTCGTCATCGCGCAAATCAAGCACGCCCGTCTCGGACGCCATCACGAAAAGACCGTCCTTACACAGAGTGTAACGTGCCGGACGAAGGCCGTTGCGGTCGAGAATCGCACCCGCATTCACGCCATCGCTGAACGCCACGGCGGCAGGGCCATCCCACGGTTCCATGAGCATAGATTCATATTCGAAGAACCCACGCACATCGCGGCCCAGGTAATGTTTTTTACCCCAGGCCTGAGGCATGAGCATCATCATCGCATGCGGAAGGCTACGACCCGCAGCGACGAGGAGCTCAAACATGTTGTCAAGGCTGGCCGAGTCACTCTGCCCCGCCGGAACGAGCGGCAAAAGCTTCTGCAAATCGTCGCCGATAATCTCGCTCTTCAGGTGCGGCTCGCGGGCGCGCAGGCTGTTGAGGTTACCGCGCAGGGTATTGATTTCGCCGTTATGAGCGAGGTAGCGGAACGGATGCGCCAGCGGCCAAGTCGGGAAAGTATTCGTAGAATAACGCTGGTGAACAAGGGCAATCGGGCTCTCGAAATCGAGATCGTTCAAATCCTTGTAGAAGCCCTCAATCTGGCTCGCCAGAAGCAGGCCCTTATAGACAATGCTACGGCGGCTGCAACTGCAAACGTAAAGACCCTTGCAGGCCTTTTCCATCAGGCGGCGAACCACATACAACTTAATATCGAACGCGCCGTCGGATTCAAAAGCGAAACCGTCAAAGAACACCTGGCGGATATGCGGCAACGTCTCGCGGGCAGTGCGGCCGATCTTTTCGGGATTCACCGGAACCTCGCGGAAGTTCAGCACCGGCATACCCTCGGCAGCGGCAATCTCCTTGATCTTCGCGTCAAAGGCATCCGCCGCAAGCGTATTCTCCACAAAGAACATCGCCACACCATAGCGGGCAGGTAATTCCGGGTTCACCTTGCGGAAAAACTTGTGGGGCATCGAAAGCAAGAGACCCGCACCGTCGCCGGTTTCCGGGTCTCCACCAGCTGCACCACGGTGCATGAGCCTCTTCAAAACAGTAATGCCCTGTAGCACAATCTGGTGCGAGGCAACATTATTAATATTGGCGACCAGGCCGACACCGCAGGCGTCGTGTTCGTTGGCCGGATCGTAAAGTGCTTGAGCGTTCATACTCGTCCTTTCCTAAATTTGCGAATCATTCTCAAATCCGCGCATTATTCCTATTTTTGCGAAAAGGCTTTGCAAAAACCGTGCCAAATTGCGGCACAACCCGCCAATTATTGAAAAAGCGGAAATAAAATGTAAAATAGAAACCAAATTCTAAAATTCAGTCAAATTTTCAATTTCAAAAAACGTAAAAGAAATAGCGTTTATTACAATTTCCGTAATAAACAAGAAAAAGAGAGAATACCCCCTCGTTTTCCTAGTCATGCACGCAGCGGATATAGGCACGAACAAGTCCCGGCGGTGTTTTGGTTACGAAAGTCGCGCTATCCGAATTGTCAAATAACATAAAGCCCGACAAACCACCATCATGCGGAGCCCAGAACCGGGTTTTCTCCCCTAGCCCCACAAACTGATCATCGTCTTGCAGGTAGCCGCCGGGCAATATATTAAGTTCGAACTGATTTACGCCGTTCCACTCGTCAGAAGATTTCAGATAATAGGACAATCTCTCAAAATCCCAGGATTCTTCCAGCGCAAAGTCCAAATTCTGCCAATCCTGGTAGGTCGCAACATGGTAGCCAGAGGAGCATACGCTCCGTTGCTTCTCCGAATATTCGCACTGCGTGTAATTGCACGAATCCGGCAGGTGCATTGCCTCGGCCCAGGTGTAAAGCCTTCCGTACTCTGCGCAATTCTCCTCATCCATGTCGTAGCAGACCCCCAGAGAATCCGCGCAGTCGGACCTCCAGAAATCGTAGCAATCCGAGACCTCGTTTTTCGCAATCCAGGTGAACCCCATAAAGGACGTGAACTTGTAATCCGCATCACCGTCATGGGCAATATATCCGACGGTATATTGCTGAGAACTAGACGATTCAAGGGAACTCGATGAAGTTCCTTCGGAACTCGACAAGGATTCTTTGGAACTCGACGACTGGGGCACAAAAGAACTCGAGGCAACGCTCGAACTGGAGACCGGTATATCGTATTTTTTATCCCCGCGGATATCCCTGGGCGCAACACCTTCGTCGAGACATGCGGCAAGCATCAAGACGCACAAGGCCAGCAAGAGGAATTTCGCATTCACTCTCATTTCCCCGCCTCCTGCGATTGCATTTCGCTTCGGCAAGGGTACTGTTTCAGCCAAGCGAGAACATTTTCCCTAGAATGTTTTTCGGAACACAATTCCGGATAAACCTTCGGCACGAGGTCTTCGGAATCAAGTGCAAAATTCGAAACGGCCCAATAAGCCACAGAAACTCCAAGGCCAATCATAAGTCCCCCTACACCACTATTGGTAGCCAGAGCCCCAGGCAAGAAGGACAACGTCCCGACCAACAAAGATGGCCAGAAAAGAACCTTGCGTTCCATCTGTTGACAATAATCGAAAGAATCGACGGGCACCCTGTAGGCCGTATTCCCGTAATCCTGCTTGAGCCATACACTCCTGGAACCTTCATCATAGCAGATTCCCTTGGACGTAACCGCAGTCACGGAATCGCTCGGATGTTCCGCAAGCGACATGGTTTTCGAGGAATCCGGAATCCGGAACCACTGACGCTTGATGGTATGCAGCGAATCGATTTTCCCATTTTCATCCCGCAAGCTGTCGGCATATACTGCATCAATTTCCCTCATTTTCTTGGCATTCTTTTTCGCCATCGAACGCATCACGTCGTTTCCGCCGAGTGTCGCCGTGGTGGATGACCAGATATCCAAAGTCAGAGCAAAGCGGTTCCGGTCTTCATCCAAGTCGCGACCGTAGCGGAATTCCAACGAAACCCTGCTGTCGTTCCCAATTTTCTTTGACACATAGAATCCGCCGCCAACTTCCGTGTAAAAGCGGGGCCGCGGAACCGGAATTTTGCAATCAATCGACAAGCAATCATCATCGACATAATAGACTTCGCGGCCGTTCCTGGAAAGGTGTTCCGTAAAACCGATTTTCCAGTTGTCGTTCAACGGAATCTGTTCTATCGCCATTCCGCCGCCGGAATAACGCCACAGCGCACCGCGCTCATCGGATTTTATTGCGGGTATGACAATCGCGTTCATGTTGCTCCAAGCCGTAAGCCCCAAATAGGGAGAGACAAAACCCATCTGCATGAACGGAGAAAATGTCTGGTAACCCAGCCCAAATGTAAAATAGCCCCCGCTAATATAGCTGGCAAGGTTCACGTCGCCCCACCACTCGGCATAGCTGTAATGGCTGTAGGAATTGTTCTCGTGTCTGCCATTTTCCAGGTCGCCCGCATAATATGACAATCCGAAACTTCCGACCGCACCATCTTTCGCATAGCTATCCATATAGGCCGCCGCGGGAGGCGGACGCATCACGGAACTGCAACCAGCAAGACATGCAGCAACCAAAAGGAGCAACAACAGGGCCGCCTTATTTTTCAATCCGACCGTCATAAGAGCAGACTCATTGAAAAAGCCCAATAAATAAGCGGGTTATCGTCCGGACGCGTTCCCATTTCGAAAGAGAATATATACCCCTGATGATTTTTGGTGTTAGACTCTTTTAACAACGGGATGTTTGTATAGCCAACAAAATCGATGCCATAGTAATAAATCCAGTCCTCGACGTGGTAGCCATCCTGAAGGGCCGGATCTATACGACTCCCCGTACGGTAGTCGGTACCGGTATAGACGCGGGAACCGGGATTGATAATGTGCATCTGACGGAGTCCTCCATGGAGTCCAACGCCCAGGCCGTGGTTGTTCATGAACACCATGGTTCCGCCGCCGACATTAAGGCTACCCGTAAGCAAACTCTCATGGACATCGGTCGTCATGGCATTATCTTCGTCATAACCAAAATAACATCCGTATGACAGATCGTACGTCGCCGCCAGATAAAGGGGGCCCAACCACTGAACCACCATGGGATAAAGACCCACTTTCAAAAGGGCAGAATAATAGGCATTCAAAAACAATCCGCCACCAAGACGATGGCCGGCCCAATGTTCCGCACCCGCGGTATTTTTTGTTCTGGGCCATTTGAAATCGACCAGGTTCATTTCGAAGCGGAAGCTCGACCCATCAACCTTGTCACGCGAGTAATGACTTTGCAAATCCTCGCTAGTGCTAACGATATTCCCCGTTATATTACAGTAATCACAAGATCCAATAGAAGTCGAGAACGAAAAGATGCGCGAACTTCCTGGAGCAATTTGCCTTGCCAAAAGCGCCTGCGGTACAAAACTGGGCGAGAGGACGACGTAATCGTCCGCCCATGCGGCAAAAGCGCAAAGAAATACAATCAGCAGGCAAATCTTTCGCATAGTTTGTTTAAAAAATATAATTTTCCCCCATCTTTTTTATATTTAAAACGAAAAGAGACAATAAAAATGGACCAGAAAGAGATTGACCTCACCCGGTATTTCGAGCTGAAAAAACAGCTAGAAGAAGCAAGCCGACTTTACTACAAGGACGGCTACTCCCCCATGAGCGACCAGGATTTCGACTTCGGGCTCAAGGAGATGGAAGCGCTCGAGGCGAAATACCCGGAACTGCGCGGAAAGGATTCACTCACCCAGCGCGTGGGCAGCGACCTCACCAACGACTTCGCGAAGGTCGCGCACGCCGTGCCGATGCTGAGCATCGCAAACGTTTACAGCGCCGAAGAGATGGCGGAATTCGTCAGGGCAGCAGAGGATGGAATCGCAAGTCTGGATTCAGCTCCTCAGGATGACGCGGGGGGCAAGAAGCGCGCTAAATGGATTTGCGAGCGGAAAATCGACGGCGTTTCGCTCTCCATCGTGTACGAGAACGGACGCTTGAAACAGGCGGCTACCCGCGGCGACGGCGCCCAGGGCGACGACGTGACTTTAAATGCGCTTACGATTGCGGACATTCCCGAATACTTTGACGCG
This sequence comes from Fibrobacter sp. UBA3629, assembly GCF_002374005.1. Lineage (NCBI taxonomy): Bacteria > Pseudomonadati > Fibrobacterota > Fibrobacteria > Fibrobacterales > Fibrobacteraceae > Fibrobacter > Fibrobacter sp. UBA3629. The sequence continues at coordinate 17,958 of NZ_DFLC01000006.1, forward strand.
AAGAAGCTGAAGATTGACCCGAGCGAAATCCCGCAGGGCACATTCGAGGTACGCGGCGAAGTCTACATGGAGCGCAAAGCTTTCGAACGCCTGAACGAGCAGTTTATCTTGGAAGGCAAGAAAATTTTCCAGAACCCGCGCAACACAGTTTCGGGTTCGCTCAAGCTCAAGAGTGTCGCCGAATGCAAGACGCGCCCGATGCGCTTCTTTGCCTACCACATTCCGCAGAGCAACAACAAGACCCACGAAGAAAACCTGCTGCAGCTCAAGCGCCTCGGATTCCACACCAACGACTACTGGACTGCCGACACCACCGATGAAATCATGAAGATTTCGGAGCAGATTGGAGCGAGCCGCGACAGCCTTCCTTTCGAAATTGACGGCATGGTCGTAAAGCTGAACGACCTTGCCATGCAGCGTGCCCTCGGTACCACAAGCAAGAGCCCGCGCTGGGCCATCGCCTACAAGTTCAAGGCCGAGCGCGCTTACACACCGCTCCTTTCCGTGGAATTCCAGGTGGGCCGCACCGGGGCCGTGACGCCGGTCGCGAACCTTGCACCCGTGCGCCTCGCGGGCACTACCGTCAAGCGCGCCACCCTCCACAACTTCGACGAGGTCTCGCGTCTGGACCTGCATTACGGCGACACCGTCGGCGTCGAGAAGGGCGGCGAAATCATCCCAAAAATCACCGACGTCAAGAAGGAACTCCGCCCTATCGGAGCCGAACCCGTAAAGGCACCCGAAAAATGCCCCGTTTGCGGAGAACCGCTCACCCACATCGACGACGAAGTGATTTTGCGCTGCGAAAACATGCACTGTGCAGCGCAGGTGCAATGCCTGTTCGAACATTTCGTGAGCCGCGAGGCCATGAACATCGAAAACCTCGGCCCCGCCCTCATCGCAAGCCTGATTGCCACGGGCAAAATCAAGCGCATTCCGGACCTGTACCGCCTCACCATCGAAGACCTTGAATCGCAGGAACGCATGGCCAAGAAGAGTGCGAAGAACGTCTACGACGCCATCGCAGCCTCCAAGGAGCGTAGCCTCGAAAACCTGTTGCACGGCCTCGGCATCCGCTTCGTGGGCCGCACCAGCGCCAGGAATCTCGCCAAGCATTTCCGCACGCTCGATAAAATCCGCGCCGCAACCGTCGAAGACCTGCAAAACGTAACGGACGTGGGCGAACGCATCGGGAAATCCGTCTACGACTTCTTCCACACCGAACGCTACCGCAACGAGGTCGAAGAACTCATTGCGCTCGGCTGCCCCACCGAATTCAAGGGCGTCGTGAAGACGCTTTTCCAGGGGCAAACCGCAGTCATCACCGGAACGCTCCCAAGCATGGACCGCGACGAAGCCCGCAAGCTCATCGAAGAAAACGGCGGCAAGGTATCGGGTTCCGTAAGCAAGAAAACGAGCTGGGTCCTCGCGGGCGAAGCCGCCGGATCTAAGCTCACCAAGGCAAACGAACTCGGGATTCCCGTACACGACGAGGCGTGGCTCCTCGCACAAATCGCGAACAGCGATAGCGGCGATAGCGGCGATAGCGGCGAAACCCCCGATTCCGCCAATGTCGAAAAAAATGGTAGCAAAAAGACCGCCGCCGACGCCAACGGTCAATTAAGTTTATTCTAAGCCCGTTTCGCTATTTCATCAAGGCTTGTTAGGCTCCGGCGACATCATCTGCAATAGCGAATCATTCGCGGCTTCCCTAGGCGTATCCTGGACGCAGCGCAGGGAAAACGACGTGCCTTCGAAATCTTCCGCACGCATCAGCTCATCCTTGCTGTTGATGAGATTCCAGTAGGCAGCGCCTACGTCCCCACCGCCGGACGCTTCCCAGAAATAGGCGCTGGAGCCGAGTTCCATGAATTCGCCGTCGCTGTAGCGCGCCCCCGCAGGAATCGCGTTAAAGCCAGAAACTTCTGTAATGGGCGCACCGCCACGGACCCAGCCTTCGCGCATCTTCATCGCGGAAGCGACACTCCCCTTCCCAATCTGAGCGATACTGGAGACAAGTTCGTCCCATTCCTTCTGCGAAGGCACATGCCAGCCAACCGGGCAAATTCCCTGATGTTCTTCCAGAATTGCACCCTCGACCGGATTAACAATAAAGTCGGCAGGAAGTCTCATCGCCACATGCCACGGATAAAGCCTACCGTAGCTACGGCACCGAATATCCTTGTCCTCGTAGCAGAAGCTTCCGGGAGCGGCAAAGCGCAGGTTCTCGGCCATCCACCTCTTGTTCCCGATGAGAACCGTCTTGTAGTGGTTTTCGTCGCGGGAATCGTAAATCGCCGTGCTGTCGTAAATTTCATCGATACCGGGCGGATCCATCACGCAGCGCACCGGGAAGGCAGCTGCCTTTCCTGAACTGTCGCGCAACAGGTCGTCGCCATCATAGCGTAGCGACCAGAAGAAGGCCGACACGGAATCCTTCTCGGCCGTACTCCAGAATCCGGTTGCAGAATCCCTTCCGGTAAACGCAGAGACAGCGGGCAAGAAACCGGACGGCAACGCGTTGAAACCGAACCCGTTTTCACCGGGCATCGAATTTTCCGTTTCCGGCCACACACCGCGCGCCTTGAGGTTTGTTCCCACGGCCACCGCGTCATCTATGTCCTGAATATACGCATTCAGGCGCTCAAAATCATAGATGCTCGGCACATGCCAGCCGACAGGGCACACGCCTCGATGAACGCGCTTGACAGAATCGCGAGCAGTCAATTCCGAGTAGTCGTTCGAAAGTTTCATCGCCGCAGCCCAGGTGTAGAGCCTGCCGTACTTCGCACAGTTCGCCGAATCGCCTCCATAGCAGAAGCTTCCCGGAACATCCACATCCAGATTCTTGGCCATCCACACCTGGTCACCGATATGTATCGCGTAAATTTCCCTGTTCTGCACCTTCATGACCTCGGGTTGCACGACAACCGGAGGCGGAGGCGGCTCCTTGATCTTGTAGAGTTTATCTTCGACGCAGCGGACGGAAACAGCGTTGTCCTTGGTATCGAGAACCTTGTCGAATGACTTGGAGTCGTATGTCAAGCGCCAAAAATAAGCTCCGCCCGCATCGTACTCGGTTGCCGCCCAGAACTGGGCCGACGCCCCCTTGTCCATGAACTCGCCGATGAAATACTTTTCGCCGGCAGGCAGGGCATTGAAGCCAAACTCGTCGCTTCCGAAAGGCAGGCGCAATTCCCGGTCCCAGCCATCCTTGGACTTGAGGCTGATGCCCACACCGTCGCTCTTTCCCGTCTTGCCCACAAAATACTTCATCTTCTTCCATTCCTTGTTGGTCGGGACATGCCAACCCGCGGGGCAAACGTCGTGCACGCGCTTTTTAAGCTTGGTAATGGATGTGGAATTGTAATAGTCGACAAGCCTCATCGCCGCCGCCCATGTATAAAGGCGACCGTATTCCTCGCAATTTACTTCCTGCTTGTTGTAGCATTCGGTTCCCTTGAGCTTGAAGCGCAAATTCTCGGCCATCCAGCGCTGTTCGCCTATCTGCACCGTCTTGTAGACCTGCTTGTCTCGCGAGTCCACCAGGTCCGGCATCGGTTCAACCGCAAAAAGCGCAGTCGACATCAAGAGCACAAAAATTATCACTTTCTTCTTCATGCAAATAAAATAACTTAAAAAAGCACCATTTTCACACAAAAAAAAATAAAGAACTCACCGAAATGAGTTCTTTAGTACCCCCAAGCGGACTCGAACCGCTGTTGCGGGAATGAGAATCCCGAGTCCTGGGCCACTAGACGATAGGGGCAAGTGTGCCAAGCGGCACAAGTATAGAAAAAATCTACACCCGCGTCAACAGGTTTGAACCTGCCGACGCATTTTTTTTATTCCTTGTAGAAGAGGTCCAGGTTGCTCTCTACAGGCGTTCCCTTTTCGAGATTGCCGACAAACTCGTTGAACACGGTCATGCCGACGAAACGGCTGCTGTTTTCAACTTCGTCCTTGACGGCCGTTTCGACAGCGGAGGCTTCCGGTTCGATCTTGTTGTTCACGCGGACCATGACAGCACCGAGTTCCGTTTCGATGACCGGGCCCCATTCGCCAACCTTCTGGCCATTGAGCACCTTGTAGAGGTTCGTGCTCGCATAACCGAATCCGGGAACGAAACCTTCAGCAGAAGACTTCTGGTTCTGGAGGCTAACCTTCTCGATCTTTGTAGAATCGGCAGCGCCCTTCCATTCCTTCACCTTGGCGGCAACGGAGTTGAGATAGGCGGCAGCGGCAGCGGCAGACTTCTTGGCCTTCAGGTTGTTCTTGATAGCATCGAAATGCATATCCAGGTCGCGGGCACCAGCCTTGAGTTCCTTAGCCTTCACAGCCAAAGCGACATACTTGCTGTTCTTGAGAACCGGAGAAGCGATTCCGCTTTCGTCCGGGAGGTTTTCGTTGGGCCAAGCATACGAGACAAGACCCCTCAGGTATCCGACAGCGGAAATGCTTCCGTTGTGGCCAATCCATTCAGATTCCTTGACTTCAAGTCCGCGTTCCTTGGCGGCAGCGGCAAAATCCTTTCCGGCATCGACTTCGGTCTTGATCCCCGTCAGGATGCGTTCGAGACTGTCAATCGTTTCGGAGGATGCGTTCACGACAAGGAGGATGTGGCCGACCTTGGCCGTCACGGCACCGGTAGAATCCGTCGTCTTGCCGAAGCTCTTGATGATGTGGTAGCCATACTGGGAACGGACCGGTTCGGAAATGGCACCGGAATCAAGGGCGAGAGCGGCCTTCTCGAATTCAGGCACGAAAAGACCCTTGCCTGCGGGCTGTTCCAGGATGCCGCCGTTGGCTGCGCTGCCCGGGTCCTCGGAAGAGATGCGGGCCATTTCTTCGAAATCAGCCGTCGAGGACGTGTCGGCAAGCTGGAAGTAAATCGTCATCGCGTATTCGCGGATGCGTTCCTCGTCGCCGGCGGTCGCCGCAACAGGAAGCACGACGTAATTGAACTTCACTGCATCGTTTTCGACAAAGAAGCTATCCTGGTGAGCGTTGAAGTAGCCCTTCACCATGGCGGTATCGACGACATCGTCGGCAACGGCAAAATCGCTATTGGAAGCGAAAGCGACATCAACATCGAAATCGGTCAGGCGGCGGTTGGCCGACCACTTGGCTTCGAGCGAAGTCGGATGGACGGAAGCCCCGACCAGCACTTGAAGTTGACGCATCGGAACGCTCTTGGTCTTGAGTTCTTCTTCAATCTGGAGCATCGAGCCCCACTTGAAAGCTTCGGGAGTTTCGAGCCAAGCTTCGTAATCTTCCTTGGTGGCCGCGGTATCGACCATGAACTTGGGAAGACTGGCGATGTAGGCCTGGCTGCGCTGCATCAAGTCTTCCTGGGAAGTCGCCTGCTGCTGGATAGCGGCAAGACGGTACTGGGCTTCCTGCACCAAGCGGCTACGGACAGCATTGGAATTGTTCTTGAATTCGGCCTTGAGTTCAACAACCGAGGCTGCCAGTCCGGCTTTTTCAATCTGTTCGTCCTGCAGGATCTGACGGACGAAAGAGCGAAGGACATCATTACGAAGCTGGGCATACTGTTCGTCATCGAGATGCTGTTCGCCATTCTGGTTCTGCTGAATCATCTTGATACGGGTATCAAATTCGACAGAAGACACCTTGTGGCCGTTCACTTCCACAATCGGATAGCTCTGCGCCGTCTTGGGGACGCGGTCCATGGCAAGAAGACCGACAGCGATACCCACCGCGAAAATGACGATGACCCATTTAGCTTTTTCATTAATCCACGTTAACATAGATTAGACTCCATAGAAATTTTTGTCGGGGCAAAATATAACAAATAAATGCGATATATAATCAAGAAGGCTCTTTTTTTCTATCGTTGGGACATAAAACCAACCAACGGAGTTTGGTCATGTACGATATTCTAGTCCTCGGGGCCGGCATTTCCGGCCTCTCCGCCGCCATCCACGCGGCAGAAAAAGGCCTCTCGGTCGTTATTTTAACAAAGGGCGCAAAGCCGGATGGTTCATCGAACTACGCACAGGGCGGCATCGCGACCGTCACCGAAAAGACAGACAAGTTCAAGTTCCATATTGACGACACGCTCGAAGCGGGAGCCGGCCTCTGCAAAAAAGAGCCGGTGAACATCCTCACCAAGAGCGGACCCGCGACCATCAAGCAACTCGTCAAGTGGGGCGTGCAGTTCACCCCCTCGCCCGCCGACAAGACACAGTTCGACCTGCACCTCGAAGGCGGCCACAGCCACCACCGCATCTTGCATGCGGCGGACCTCACCGGCAAGGAAATCATGCGGGCGCTCCTCGCCGAGCTCCACAAGCACAAGAACATCCATTACATCGAGAACTGCTACATCAAGGACCTCATCTGCAAGGGCGAAGGCAAGAACAAGCGCTGCGTGGGTGCAAAGATCATCCACCAGAAGACGGGCCTTGTCGAAGACCTGCTTGCAAAGGCTTCCATCCTTTCGACCGGCGGTGCTGGCCGTATCTGGCAGTACACCGTTTGCCCGCCCGACAGCTGTGGCGACGGCATGGCGATTGCGGCCCGTGCAGGCGCCGGCCTGCAGGATATCGAGTTCATGCAGTTCCACCCGACAAGCCTCTACGCCCCGCAACTCAAGAAGCCCTTCCTGATTTCGGAAGCGGTGCGCGGATTCGGCGGCATCCTCAAGAACTACAAGGGCGAAGAATTCATGAACCAGGTGCACCCGCTCCATTCGCTCGCGCCGCGTGACATCGTGGCCCGCGCCATACACAGCGAGATGCAACGGCTCGGCAAGCCCAACATGTTTATCGACCTCTCGGGCCGCACCCCGAAGGATATCAAGAGCCACTTCCCGAACATCTACGCGAAGTGCCTCGACGCAGGCATCGACATCACGAAGGAGTGGATTCCCGTGGTGCCCGCCGCACATTACATGTGCGGAGGCGTACTGGTCGATACTTGGTCGAGGACCGAGATCAAGGGCCTGTACGCCTGCGGCGAAGTCGCCGCGACGGGCGTCCACGGCGCAAACCGTCTCGCCTCGAATTCGCTTCTCGAAAGCGTCGTCTTTGCCATCCGCGCCGTCGACAACATCCTCGAAAGCGGACTTCTCAATGCGAAGATCGACGTGAAAAAATCCAACAAGAAAGAGCACGTCACCTTCACGAAGGGCGCCTACTGGCACAAGCGCAAAAAAATCCTCCAGGATACAATGTGGACACACTGCGGAATCGTCCGCACCGTCGCAGGACTCAACCAGGGACTCAAAATTATCGAAGGGCTTGAAAAGGACGTGGACGCCGCCGTCAAGAACAAGGAGACGGACAACTTCTACTTCATCGAATTCCTGAACGCTCTCCAGGTTTCGAAGATGATCCTGATTGCGGCGCTCCACCGCAAGGAATCTCGCGGACTACACTACATCCTCGATTACCCGAATCCCGACCCGAAAACGAAACACCACACGATTTACCTGAACGACAAGAAGTAGGGCAGACAAGATGGCTGTGGCAAAAAAGACAAAGGACGCATTGCCGAAGCGAATCGGAGGCTACACGCCGACGCAGATGCTCGGGCACGGAGCCATGGGAAACGTATGGCTCTGTCACGACGAGTCGCTCGACCGCATGGTCATCGTGAAGCAGATGGTCCCGAAGCTTCTGGACCAGGATTCCTTCATCTACCGCTTCCAGCAGGAGGCGACCATCCTCGCCCACCTCAACCACCCCGCCATCGTCGTTCCTTACGCCCTCTGGAAAGAAGCCGACGGCCAGCTTTCGCTTTCGATGGAATTCGTGATGGGAAAGAACCTGCGCGAAATCCTCGATGTGTGCAAGCGTCCGCCCGTATGGGTCGTGATGGCGATCCTCCACGAGATATTCCTCGCATTGAGCGCCGTGCACCGTGCGGGCATCGTCCACCGCGACCTGAAACCCGCGAACATGATGATTGACCGCGACGGCCGAATCCGCCTGCTCGATTTCGGCGTCGCACACGTCGACAAGCGCTACGAAGACGACATGACGCTCACCATGGCAGGCTCGCAAATCGGCACCGGCGCCTACATGAGTCCCGAACAGACCGTCGGAGACGAAGCCACGCCCGCTTCTGACCTTTTCAGCATGGGCATCATCGCAAGCGAGATGCTCCTTGGCGAGAACGTATTCCGCGGACAGTCGCTAAACGAGACATTCCAGAATATCCGCAGGATGGTCATTGGCAAAAAGGCTTTCCCGCCGGACACACCAAAGGAACTGGTAAAGCTCATCACGCGTCTTCTTGAAAAGAAGCCCTCCAAGAGGCCTCTTTCGGCAGCCGACGCAGCCGCAGAGCTCAGCCGCATCATGCGAATTTACCCGCGCGACCTTACCCCCTACCTCGCCGACTGGGTCAACTCCACCATGAAGGGCGAAAAAACAACCATCGAGCCGGAAACATATGCAAACAGGTCCAAACTGATTATCGCGATTACCGCACTGTCCTCCATCGCAGTTACAGCAGGCGCATTCTTGCTCATTTCAAGCATCTAAAAGAACTTAAAGGTCACTATGAATTGGATTGACATATTCAGCCTCATTTGCATTCTCGTCTTGACACTCATCGGTGTGTGGCGCGGTTTCCTGAAAGGGTTGTTCCGCGTGCTCGCCTGGGCCACCGCCATCGCCGGCGCATATTTCTCGTACGACCTCCTGGGAAACACCATTGCGTCCAACCTGCAAATCGGCAGTTTCACCGTCAGGATTGTCTGCATCTGCCTCGGGTTCCTCATCCCGTTTCTCACCTTGTTCGTCGTCGGGCATTTCTTCGAAAAAAAAATCAAGGACACCTCGCTCGGAAAAGCAAACCGCATCCTTGGCGGCATCCTGGGTTTATGCAAGGGATGGCTCATCTGTTTCGTATTGCTGACCATCCTCCACATCCTGCCCGTTTCCGGCGACCTGCGCGAGGCTCGCAACGACGCTATCGCCTACAGCCTTTACAAAAGGAACATCGAATTGTTCGGATTCTCGTCCAAGGAAGTTGACCTCGTGGGAATGGCCGAAGAAAGGGCAAAGAAGCTCAGCAACGAATTAACGAACAAAGCCGTCGAAAAGGTCAAGGAATCCTCCGTCCAGGCCGCAGAGCAGGCCAAGGAAGCCGCCGTAAAGGCAATCGAAGAAAAGAAGGATTCCCTAGTCAAGAAGATTGACGCAAAAAAAGACTCCGCCGTTTCCAAGGTCAAGGAAAAGGCGGACAAGTAAGCGGCACGCCTTAATAGGCTAGCCGTTTCGCACAGGCTTCGGCTTCACGCACAATTTCTTCTTCGCCATCCACGTGGCGGCCACGCATTACGAACTTTCCGTTACAGATAACCGAATCGATGCAACTGCTGTCGGCAGCGTACACCCAGTTACTTACCAGGTTGTGACCAGGCACCATCCGCTCGTTCTTCAGGTCGACCAGCAGGCAATCCGCGAGGTAGCCTTCCTTGATTTCGCCGGCATCCATTAGCCCGTAGGCGCGCGCAGAGTTCACCGTCGCCATTCTAAGCGCGTCGTGCGCAGGCAAAGTTTCGGCACCGCCCTGCACTTTCGCAAGCAACGCCGCAAGCTTCATCTCCTCGTGCATGTCGAGGTTGTTGTTCGAAGAATCGCCGTCCGTACCGAGGGCGACATTTGCACCGGCACGCAACAGGCGGTCAATCGGCGGGATACCGCTTGCAAGTTTCAAGTTCGAATTCGGGTTCAATACCGCCGTCGCGCCCGAATCCACGAATGCCTTCATGTCGTCATCCGAGAGATGAACGCAATGCGCCGCAGCGAGGTTCGAACCGAGCATTCCCGCACGTTCCAGCAGGCGGACCGGACTGCACCCGTACTGCCTTTCGCAATCTTCCAGTTCCTTTTTCGTTTCGGAGAGGTGCGTATGGACCATGAAATTTTCGGAACGGGCAAAGTCGGCACAGCGCTTCAGCAGCGTCTCGCCCACTGTGTATACGGAATGCGGGGCAACCGCAAGGCGCACGCGTTCCGATTCACCGGTATGCGCGGCAAGGAACTTGAAATTGCCCTCAATCGCTTCTGGCGACATGAGAGATTCCGCAAACGTCACGCCCACTGCAGCACGTATGCCCATCTCCCCGACAACCTTGATGGTACGTTCGCGATGCCAGTACATGTCGGCAAAGAAAACCGTACCCGACTTAATCATCTCGAGAAGGGCAAGTCGACAAGCCACGTCGATATCGTCACCCGTAAGTTTGGCCTCGAACGGCCAGATGTATTCCTGCAGCCACTTCTGGAGCGGCATATCATCGGCATACCCGCGCAAAAGGGTCATGGCCGCATGCGTGTGCCCGTTGTAAAACGCCGGGAGCACGGCAAAATGCGAGCAATCGACAATTTCGGCCCCATCGGCATCTGCCGGAGCAGCCGCATCCGCTATTTTCAGGAACCGCCCGTCCCCTATAACAATGTCCTTTCGCGACGTTTTATCGCATTCCGTCTCGACCAGGGCCGATTTCAAAAGTATTTTTTTCAATTTAAAGCCTATTTTTATATACCATGCTATTCTATATCGCAAAATAAAATATATAATAATCCTATGAACTACGACGAACTCGAAACACTACCCATTTCCAGAAATACCTTCTACAATCTGGATATCTTCAAGAACGTGCAGTTCGAAAAACTGGCGGGCTATCTCCTTTCCTGCTCGACTGAAATTGTCGAACCGGGAACCAAGCTCATCTACCCGGAACTCGAGAATCAACGCCTGATTATCCTCCTGGAAGGCCTTCTCGAAGTCAAGCTCGAATCCCAGGGCGGAGAATTCACCGACACCATCAAACCCGGACACTGCGCCGGGGAAATGTCCATCTTCGACGACATCAAGCCTAGCGCAACCGTAAGCGCCAAGGAAAAAAGCAAGCTCCTTATCATCCCGGCAGACGTGGCAACGGTCATGGTCCACGCATCACACCAACTTTGCCTGAACTTCCTGCATATCCTGAGCCAGAGGCTCCGCAACAACAACAAGGTCGTCTGCGAGGAACAGTACCACATCCGCTGCATGGAAGAATTCGCGAAAATCGACCCCATGACCGGGCTCCACAACCGCCGCTGGCTCGAAGAGATGTACACGCGCGAAATCAACCGCAGCAACATTGGCAACTTCTCGCTCACCGCGTTCATGATCGATGTCGACCACTTCAAGAACGTGAACGACACCTACGGCCACCTCGCCGGTGACCAGGTGCTTATCTCTGTAGCAAGGACCCTAGTGCACAGCCTCCGCCCCTCCGACATGCCCGTGCGCTACGGCGGCGAAGAATTTACCGTATTCCTCCCCGGAACCACGACCGAAAACGCGAAGGTTATCGCCGAACGCATCCGCAGCAACATGGAAAACATGAGCGTGGTGCTCCCCGACGGAAACGTCATCCCTGTTACGGTGAGCATCGGCTTTGCCGAACGCGTTGACGGGGACACCGTCGCAAGCCTCATCGAACGCGCCGACCAGGCGGTCTATCAGGCTAAAGAAAACGGAAGGAACCGCGTCTGTCAGAATCTCGGCGGCGGCAAGTTCAATTTACTGTAATCGAAAAAAGAGCCGCCAAAGCTTCAGTTCATTGAATGTCATCCCCGCTATACGAAACTTGGCAACTTGTTGCCCTAGTTGAGTTATCCACTTTGTGGACGAAAGGTGGGGATCTTTATTTGTTTTCAAGGAGTTTCTGTACCGATTGCGCATACGCCTGCAAACTCGGGTCGCGAGCTCCCATCAGCAAGATGGTGTCGCCGGGCTGGGCGCATTCCACCATCTTCTTCGCGCATTCGTCACGGTTCTCGATGTAGATGGCCTCGCAGCCCTTCAGCAAGAGGTCGTCTGCAAGGTCGCCCGCACTTATATCGCGCGTGACGGTACCGCCCGCATAGTAGATCTCGCTGAAGAACATCATGTCGTTGTCGCGATCGAAGTCAAAATCCTTCGGGCGGAGCGTCTTCGCGATGAATTCCACGAGGTCATGCCGCAAAAAACGCGTGGGCCCAAAGCCGTGCGGTTGGAACCAGGCAATCACGCGGCCCTCGGTAAAGTCCTGCGCACTCCTGATGCTTGCCGCAATCTTTGCCGGGTTATGCGCGAAGTCATCCACGAGGGTAACGCCATTGAACGTTCCTAAAATCTGATGGCGGCGGAACACGCCCGGGAACGTTGCAAGCGCGTCGGCACACGTATGGAGCGACACTCCGGCGCGAAGCGCGGCGGCGGTCGCCGCAAGCGCATTTTCCATGTTGTGCTTGCCCGGGAGCGGCACCTCGAAATTCACGAGTTCCGCCTTATGGCGCACGCGGAACTTGATATGCGTACCCGCGGTCTTGAAGTCCGTACCCTGCACGCCCACGTAGTTCTCGAACCCGAAATCGAATTCGCGACCCGCGCTGAACTTCTTTGCCAGCGGGTGCGCATCGTTCACGATGAGAATTTTTCCGTTGTCCAGGATATTGTGGCTGAACTTAAGGAAGATTTCCTGCAGTTCGTCCATTTCCTTGTGGTCCTTGTCCACATTGAGAATCAGGCCGATTTCCGGCTCGTAGCGCACGAGGGTTCCGTCGCTCTCGTCGGCTTCCACCACGAGCCACTCGCCCTTGCCGCTCACGGCGTTACCGATCTTGCCCTGCGCCTGCAGGTTCACGAGGCCCGCCCCCGTCATCACGGAGGGCTGGAGTCCGGCGTATTCCAGAATATGGTAAATCATCGCGGTCACGGTGCTTTTACCGCTCGTTCCGCTCACCGCAATCGTGCGGGCTTCCTTCGAAATCTTCGCGAGCATCTCGCTACGGTGCATCACGGGGACGCCGAGTTCCTTCGCACGCTTCAAGTCGGGGTTCGTATCCTCAATGGCAGTACTCACCACCACGGCAGAGAGGCCCGCGACAATGCCCGAGCCGTCCTGCGCAAAGCACTTGATTCCGCAATCTTCGAGCTGACCCATCACGAGCGGCTTTTCGCACTTGCCCGCAAGGAATTCACCGAACTGACGGTCGGACCCGCTCACCGCGACGCCCTTGCCCGCCAAGTACTGCGCGATGGCACTCATGCCCACGCCCGCAACACCGATAAAGAAATATGAATCAGTCATCGTCCAAGACCTTAAAAACTAAAGCAAATCCGGGTCAATCGTGGGTTCGTAACCGGGTTCCACGAAGTCCTCGGCAGAAATCCCTTTACGACGCGCGGACTTCATCTGCCTGATGAGTTTGCGTTCAGCGGCCTTCGCCCTGCGCTGCGCGGCCGTAGCAGCCTTCTCTGCATGACGCTGGGCGCGGGTTTTACGCTCCTTCAGCTCCGGGAAGACGCATTCATCGAACTTGTCGAGCGATTCCTCATCGAGTTCGTCATCGAAACCTTCGTCAAAGCGGATGTCCGCATCAAACTCATGGAATCCTTCTTCCTCGTCGAACACGGGCGCATCTGCCGGGCATTCCTTCTTCAGGAGTTTCAGCACCTTCGCGAAAGGTTCTTCCATCGGAACCTTGAACTTCATCTTCTTGCCTGTCCGCGGGTGGATGAGTTCAATCTTCACCGCCTGCAGGAGCTGCGCCGGAGCTATTTCCAACATTTTCTCCGCGATTTCCTTCATCAGGGGCGGCACACGATTCAAGCTTTCCTCGCGGCCGTCATACAGCGGGTCGCCTACCACCGGGTGGCCCGTATAGCGGGTATGCACGCGAATCTGGTGCGTGCGGCCCGATTCGAGCTGCAGTTCGAGCAAAGTAGCAATCGCAAAGAACTGCTTTGCAACAAAATGCGTACGGCTTTCCCTGCCACCCTTCACCACCGCCATCTTCAGGCGATTTTTCGGGTTACGCCCGATAGGGGCATCAATGCAGCCTTCCAAATCGCGCGGGCAGCCCCACACGAGGGCGTTGTACGTGCGGTGCAGCGTGCGGGTTTCGAGCTGGTGCGCCAAATGCCTGTGGGCGGCGTCGTTTTTAGCCACCACCATGAGGCCCGGCGTATCCTTGTCCAGGCGGTGCACGATACCTGGACGAAGCGGGCCGTTGACTGCCGAGAGATTGTCCTTGAAATGGTGCAGGAGCCCTGCGGCAAGCGTTCCCTTGCTCACACCGCTCCCCGGATGCACCACCAGGTTGCGCGGCTTGTTCAGCACGACAATGTCCTCGTCCTCGTACACGATGTCTAGCGGGATATCCTCGGGTTCGAGCGTACTCGAAGGCTTCTCGATAAGTTTTTCCACGACGACGACCATGCCGGTCTCCACGCGGAAATTCTTGGAAGCCGGAGCACCGCCGACTTTCACCTCCCCCGCGGCAATCAACTTCTGCACGTCGGTACGGGAAACGTTCTCCATTGCGCCGACAAGGAACTTGTCGATGCGCTCGCCGGAATGTTTTTCTTGTACGAGGTAGTTCATGCCTAATCCTTCGGCTCGGTTGCATCAGACACCTGCGATTCCTGGTTAGCTTCGGGCGCCTTGGAATCGGCAAGTTTCTGTTTCTCTATTTCCTTTTCTTCCTTGATCTGCTTATGCAGTTTCTTCAAAACAACAGGCGACAGAATCACGATGGCAACACCTACCGTAACGAAGGAATCCGCGACGTTGAACGTCGGGAAACGTGTCATGATAAAGTCGGGCAAGTCGCAATCGATAAAATCGACAACCATGCCGAGGCGCATGCGGTCGATGAAGTTTCCGACGGCTCCGCCGAGAATCATCACCACGCCCAAGCGACTCATCCAGTCGCGCTTGTCGATGGACTTGTAAAACCATAAAAGCACAACAGTCGCGACAACCGAAATCAGCAAGAAGAACAGCCAAGGAGGCAAGAACGGCATCAAGTCCTGCGGACGGCTGCTGAACGCGGCCCCCTTGTTAAAGACCAGCTGGAAGCGCACAAATTCACCAATCACGTTGATAAAATCATGGTTCGGCGCACCCGTCTCGTTCGTGAACCGGGCAAGCGCCCACAGTTTCGTGAGCTGGTCTGCCACAATGCTAAAAACGATTACACCAATATGGAACGGCCACTTGTTATAGAACTTCATCAATACACCGGGCGACTAGACGCCCGCCTCCTTCTTCAAGTTGCTGTAGGATTTTTCAATCCACCCGTCCGAATAAAAATGCGTCGAAGTAGACTTGATAATCTTCTTCACCGTATCTCGCGAAATCTTCATCTTCTTGTCAGAAACGAAAAGCCCCGAGCCGTCACCAATGAGCTTCATGTTTTCGGCAGCCATGAACAGCGGCCAAAGGCAGAAGAGCCTCGTGCGCATCTTCAAGTTCGGCACAAGCTTCGTATAGGCAATCGCATCGTCCAGATGCTTCCACGCCTTCTTGACAAGTTCGCCCATCACGGCAGCGCGGCGTGCATCAAAATCAGCCCTCACTTCCTCAGAAACACCGGCCGGAGCAACAAACATCTCGTATGAATGCGCAAAGCCATGACGGCGGCAGATTTCTTCGGGAACAAAGCACACGCGACGTGCAGAATCCTCCACGCAGTCCTTCACGATATTTGCGACCTGGAGCGCAAGCCCGAAACTCACGTCGAGCTTCTGCATCTCGGCCTTGCGCGCATCACCGATGAGGCACGTATTCGCAGCGAACAAGTTCGTGAGCAGCTTTCCGACGATACCCGCCACATAGTAGCAGTATTCGTCAAGATCGGCGACACTTTCGAGCGTAAACCATCCCGAGCTCAGCGCCGCCTCCTGACGCAAGGCAAACTTCGCCATGCCGCGGCACATCTCGATAGTGACATCGCGGACCGGAGCAGCATAGACCTCCGGCAATTCCTTCAACAGAGGCACCACCACATGCGTATGCAGACAGAGGTTCATGTAGGGGTGTTCGGACTTGCGCCAGCTTTCGGGGAGCGCCGCCTCGAATGCGATAACAGCCTCCTCCTTCAAGTCGGGAGTGCGGAAAATGTCGGCAAACAGCCCGAGCAATTCTTCCTTCTCGGATGCGTTCATGTCGGGGTCGTCTTCCACCGTATCGGCAATGCGGAGGTAAAGGTAGGCAAGCAGGATGCTCTTGTGGAGTTTTCCCTTCAACACGTTGATGTTGAGCGCAAACGTCCTCGATACGAGAAGCAAAATCTCCTCGGCATATTGCCAGGCCTTTTTCCCGTCCAAAACTTCCTCGCCCATTCCGAGCGTGTCCAAAATATTCTTAGACATAGGTGGTCTCCGCATATACGTCGGGCGGAATCTTTTTGGTTTTCGCCATGGCGTTCACATATTTCCAAAGACGTCCGTGCGCTTCCGCATTCTTGAGCTTCTTGGTAAAGCTCCAGATGGTACGGTTGTGGACATCGGCCTCGCTGCGGAAATTGCCCTTGATCTCGGTCTCGTAGCGCACCTTGCGGTATTCAAGGAAATATGCAGACTGGAAAAGCAGTGCCGTACGCTTCTTCGCCACATTGCTCAGAACCGCCACTATTGCAAAGAACAGCGGAACGGCAACAAAGCCGTAGAACCACAGCAAATCACTCAGCTTCATCAGCGCCCATGCGACGGGAATGACGGACGCGACCGACGCGACCACGCCAAACACGATATCCAGCGGAATCCAATAGCCCTTCCATTCGGGCACGAAAGCCCACTTGTGTCCCTTTTTCATCTGCTTCTTGAGATAAGTCGGGTAGGAAACTCGATAAAACCAGAAATAAAGCCCAACCCAAAAAAGAAGCGGGGACCAAAACCAATAATCCATACTTTCAAGAATTTGCATACGAGAGTAAATTTAAAAAATTAAACCGACAATCCAAAACGATAATCTAGCAGCTAACCGCCAGTTCCGAAATGGCGAGAGCGGGGACCTTGATTCCGGAGAAACGGTCATAATACTCGTTCCCGACACCAACGACATTCTGGATGATGTCGAAGAAGTTCCCGGAAAGCGTCACCCCGTCAACCGGATGCTGAACGACGCCATTTTCGCACCAGAACCCGTGAGCCCCTATGCTGAGCTCGCCGGAAACGGCGCTGCAGCCGGATCCACCTTCGAGCCGCACGACCAGAAGGCACTTCGGGAACATCTTGAGAAGTTCCGCCGTCGAGGCCTCACCCGCAGGGACAAACATGTTCCAAAAAGTCGTGCCCATCTTGGAACCAAAACCGCGCGCAGCGTTCCCGGTCGAAGACCGACCCGCCTTGGCTGCGGTTTCAAGATTGTAGAGGGCCTCGTTAAAAATACCATTCTTCACGACTTCCACACGGCGCGTGAGCGAGCCTTCGGAATCGAAGTAGACCTTGTTGCAGAAGTTTTCGGAATTCGGATCGCTCCACAGAGAAAACTTGTCCGAAGCAATTTTCAAGCCCTCCTTGTCCGCAAGGCGCGAAGTTCCCTTCTGCATGGATTCCGCAATAAACGGAGACGCATACATGTTCATAAAGCGTCCCGCAATACGTTCCGAGAACACGACCGGAATCTTGCCGCCTTCTATCTTTTTTGCCCCGAAAAGTTCCGTTGCATATGTCGCGGCCCTGTCGGCGATTTCCTTCATCGAGATTTCGTTCCAGTCGCGGCTACTCTTTACGAAATTGCCAAGCTTGCTTATGCCGTCGCGTATGGCTACAGCCCCCGCCCCGACCGAAACCGAATTATCCCTGTCGGTGTAGAAAAGTCCGTTGCTGTTCGCCACTATCGAGATTTCGCGGTTCAAGTCCGCCCCCAGATAAGGGATGTTCACGATTTCCTTGGAACGTGCAAATGTTTCCTTTTCCAGTTCAATACAGAAATCCTTGAGCTCTGCGAGCGAAAGCTTTTCGAGCGCAGGATTGTAGTTTGGGTTTCCTTCTGGAATCTTGGCGGGCGAAGGAAGCTTGATATTCACGGGCTCGGTCCATTGCGTATGACAGACGGCATCCCTGATGGTCTGCGCAATCGCCTCTTTCGTGAGGCGTTCGGTATGCGCGTAGCCGGGGCGACCATCCTTAATCACGCGGAGGCCAAGCCCTACGGAATCGGAAATTTCGGTATTCTGCACCTGCCCCTGGAAAACGGACAAGCCTTCGGAATGCGAATTCGAAGCGATAATGTCAAACTGTTCCGCCTCGCCCATCGCGAGATCGCACATACAAGAAACGGCATCGGTAATATTCATTATGCATTCCTCTTTGCTTTAGACGCAAGCATGCGCCAGTAGGCCGCAGGGCTACCCGTCACGGATTCGAGCGATTCGGCAAGTTCGCGGGTGATTTCCACCGTTCCCGCAATCAAGCCTTCAAGCGTTTCCATCGGCACCCCGATGCGGCGCGCGAATTCGGCCTTGTCCATCTTGAGCCATTCGATACCTTCCAGAATAGCCTGCCCCGGAGTGGGGGTTCCATGCCTTGCCATAAAGACCTCTATAATTCCACGTCTTTCCAACCTTCCGCACCGAAGCGGAGGTCGCGTTCCACGAATTCCCAAATTAACAATTTCTTGCCCTTGAGTACGCCTGCCTTGCGGGCAAGTTTCTCGCGCACCAAGGTCGAAGCGCCGCCATCGCTCACAATGCTCGCTACCGGGCGGTTCATATTCTTCGCAAAGTGCGCAATCCATCCGGCGTTCACCGGCGAATCGGTCTGGTAAATGCGGCTGAAACTGTCTCCGAGAATCAAAATCTTTGCCTTGCGGAAATCGTCCTTGAAGGGGATATGTGAAGAATCGGAAACCACATGCCCGATCACCTTCTGCACTTTGAACACGCCGAACTTGTTGAGTCCGCTCATCTCGCCAATATCACCCATGCGGTCGGCAACGGAATCAGATGCGACGTATTCCATAGACGGTTCGCCAATATCTACGATGCCCGCGTCCGCCATCTCGCGCACCTTGCCCGCAATCACGCCTGCCGCAAGTTCAGCTCCGCGCGGAGTCCAGTGAGTATCGTCGTTCAGGTAGAGCGGCCCGAGTTTTGCGTCGCCAGCCTTCGCGGCAAGGAGCGGCGTGTACAAGTCCACCGTATTTAGCCCGAGGCGAGCGAGCGAATCGAGCATCGACTTGCCGTGGCCTGTGCTGTTAAAGCCTGCGACCGGGGATGCGCCGGTCAGCCTTTCGGGATAGATGCTCGGCTTGCCCGGAGTAATCACCACCAGGAGTTCCACGCCCTTCGCCTTCAGCTGGTCGCGGAATTTTTCAATCGCTGTAATCGGGTTATCCAGTTTTGCACTGCGCACATCCAGCGGGGACGGCTGCACCAAGAATTCCACGTCCTGCCGGTAGAATAGCCAGCGGTCTTCCCCCGCACCGAGAACCACCTTCTCGCCCGGATCGTTAAAGATATTCCACACCGCGAGCTGGTAACGCGGGCGCACCGCAAGCACCAGCGCATTCTCGTCTTCAACCTTCTTCTCGAAAGCCCGCAGGTAGCGGCTCGTCCATACGCCGTAATGCTTGACACCCGAAATTGCCCGCACAACCGAGAAATGCCCGAACTCGCCCACCACCGCCTTGAGAGTCGAATCGACGACCTTGAAACTTTCGGGCTCATCCTCGAGGCTTGCCAGCAGCGTGTCCGCCTGCTTGAGCAACTTGTAGCCCGCCTCCGCGGTATCGAGCGACGCATACGCGTTGACGGTCAGCGCGACCGCCTCCAAATCCGAAAGCGCACCGATGACCGGTTCCAAAGCGTCCGCGGTTTCCGAACCAGCAGCAATGGATTCACGGGCGGTCCTCCAGGTGCTATCGAGCCTTGCCGAAAGCATCTCCATGCGCGACTCGCGCACAAACGGCGTATAAAGAACATCCTTGAAAATATCGAAAGAAACAAACCGTTTATCGCCACGCAAATCCACAACGGTCTGCACCGTAAACGGCAGCAGCAACAACAAAGCAAATAGAACTACGATAACGAGATAAACTTTCTTCACGATGTAAAGTTAGAAAAAAAATTTGCGAGATCCCCACCATGGTGGCCACGCGCACTAAAGAGCATAGCTCTAAGTGCTGTCCGCCCGCCTTCTCCCCAAAGAGGATAACTCTACTATGGCAACAAGTTGCCAAGTATCGTATAGCGGGGATGACAACAAAAACGCTGGTGGAATCATCCACCAGCGTAATACCCGGTCCGCGACTCGAACGCGGAGCTCATCCTTAGGAGGGACGCGTTTTATCCTGTTAAACTAACCAGGCATGCAACCTTCAGGCCTTGCGGTCTTTCAAGTTCGCGACAAATATAACTAAAAGCGCCCGTTTTGTCATCGGGGCGAAAGTCCGCCTAGTAAGCGTGGTCGCAGTCCACGTTCTCCTTGCCCTTGATTCCGTTCGCACATTCGATAAGGCCCTGGAGTTCGCCGTTGCGGAACGTGCCCCAGCTCTTTTTGTCCTGTTTCTCGGTCAAGCAAACCTTGTTGGTCGTTTCGGGATCGATTCCCTCAACCCCGTTTACCGGAATCCATTCATAGCAAGTTTCCTTGACGGTAAAGGTCATGTACTTGCCATCGAGTTTACCGTCGCGGTAGTTGCCGAAGGAGTATCCGAGGTCGTTCGGGCCATT
Source organism: Fibrobacter sp. UBA3629 (assembly GCF_002374005.1). Taxonomy (NCBI): domain Bacteria; kingdom Pseudomonadati; phylum Fibrobacterota; class Fibrobacteria; order Fibrobacterales; family Fibrobacteraceae; genus Fibrobacter; species Fibrobacter sp. UBA3629. The sequence continues at coordinate 38,435 of NZ_DFLC01000006.1, forward strand.
GAGCTTGCCCTTCTTGTAATCGATGGTCACCTTGTCCTTGGGCTTGTTTTTCTCGCGCTCTTCCTTCATCTTGTTGAAGGCTTCCATGGCCTCTTCCTTGTCTTTCTTCTTCTTGATCTTGGAAATGCGCTTCAGTTCCTTCTTGTCGGCAGCTTCAATCGCCTTCACGTCTTCGACAAACGGGTAGTGGACCACGACCCTGCCATGAATCGTGTTATCCCAGTAGGGGATTTCGGCCATGAGGAAGCCCTTGTGCGAAAACATGTTGACTACGCCATGTACAGCGCCCTTGCGGTAAGGCACTTCGAGATGGAGGAAGTAATACTTTTCAAGCTTCTTATGGAGTTTCTTGTCGGTCACGCTAAGGTTGTCCATCGCGCTGTAGCGGTAGAACTTGGCCGTACCGTTCTTGACTCCGTGGACATAGTCCACCGTATAGAGGACCTTGCCAAAATCCTTGCCCTGACGCGCCGGGAGCGTAAGGTCGTTGCCGTAACCCGTCTCGCGGCCGTGGAACTTGCCTTCGGCATCCACGTGCATCACGTTCTCGATGTAGCCGTTCACGAGGAATCCCGACCATTCGTTTCCGTCCTTGCAGCGCACATCGCTATAGTCGGGGAAACTCCCGATGGATTCGGGCAGCAGCTTTTCGGGGAGCCCGGAGATGCTGAAAACCCCCTTCTTGTCCCAGTCCAGAAAACGTTCCGTCCCCGGGCGTTCATGATACTGGAAAAAGCAGAGGACGCTATCGGAACGGTCCTTGCGTTCATCGAGATACTTGCCGAAATCGGTAAGATTGGAATCCTCCCCCTTCTTCGCCTTTTTCTTGGACTCGGGGAATTTTTGAGCGATTGCATCATGGACCTTGCCGCCATCCTTGAAGTCGGACAGCTTGAAGCTGCTGTTGTTCAGGTGGTCGACGCAGAGGTCGAGACTCTTGTTGTAGGTCTCGCTCGTATCGCTACAGTCCTTCGCACGGCAGGGATAAATTTCGAACGGCGGCAGGTCCCAGACCTTGTTCACCTTCGTGAGCACTTCGCCCTCCTGCCAGTCCTCGCCTTCGGTATCCTCGACATTGAAGCAACCGCAAATCCACGCATCGCCATAGGTCTTGATTCCAAGGCGCTGGATTTCGTCCGCATTCACGTGCGCGACGTTCTCCATCCAGCAGTCAAAATACTTCGAGCTGAATTGTTGTGCCTGTGCCGCAGCGACAACCGCAGCCAGGGCAACACAAACTTTTAAAAAGGTCTTTGTCATCTTTTAATTCCTTTACAGGAATAAAATATAGACAACTTTCCCCGAAAAAGAGCAAAGCAGAGCAAAAACAGCGTGTTTAGCCACCGGAGAGCTTGACCGTAAAGCCCTTTTTCTCCAGTTCTGTTTTCAAAATATTACGTTTGTCGCCCTGGATTTCGATGTTGAAGTCCTTCACGGAGCCTCCGACACCGCATTTTTGCTTGAGACCGCGCGCCAGATCCTTGAGTTCGTCTTCATCGAGCGGAATTCCGGAGACGACGCTTGCCATCTTGCCGCCCCCGAGGCGCTTTAACTGAATGCGCACGACGCCGTCGCCCTGCGGGCGCTCGACCTTCGGCTTTTCTTCCTTGACGCGGCCGACCCCGGTCGCAAAAACAAGCGTGGAACGTTCTTCGATAGACATGGCTACTCCTTGTCCGAAGATTTACGGTTCATGACAAAAGCAACCAGGAGCCCGACAAGAACGTAGAGCGCCACCGCCGAAACAAGGGCCAGGATATCGGAACCAGTCTTGTCGGAAACCTTGATAAACAGGAAAACCGAGCAGGGCATGGCGAGCAGAAAGAGAATGCCGGGAAGATGCTTCATGCCCCACAATATAGTTTTTCCGCAAATGAAGCGATGTCACTTCACTTCCAAATCGAACGTCTTGCCGTCGGCAGTTACCTTGTACCTGCCCTTGAACCCGCGGAACTTCGCGACACCGTCCGCACCGGCCTTCACCGTCGCCTCGGTAGTCCACACCTTGTGCCACAGGTCATAGACACGCTTGGCGGCTGGTTTTTCGCGACCGTCAGCGGCGACGATGCCTCCGTTCTTGACCCAGTGGCGGTTGTCCCAGAATCCCCAGAGCACAATTCCGTTGATAGCGGGGTGGCTAAACGCAGTACGGATGAAGGTCTCGAACTTTTCGGCCTGCACTTCTTCGGGGTCATTCATGCCTACCTGCCAGTCGCCTACGTCAAATTCGGTCACTTTGATCGGAAGCCCGAGGCTCGCAAGCTTGTCGAGACGTTCCTTGATGAGACCCGGCACAACCGGACGCAGGCCAAAATGGCACTGCACGCCGATTCCATGGACAGGGACCTTACGGGCGAGCATTCCCTTGATGAGGCTCACGTAGCGGTCCGTCTCCCCCGCCGCGACGACATTATACTCGTTGATGTAGAGTTTCGCGTCCGGGTCGGCACGGTGCGCCCAGACAAACGCACTGTCAAGGATGCCCCAGCCGCAAGTATTGAACGTGTAGGATTCATGCAGAGGTTCGTTCCACACGTCATATTCCGTAATTTTCCCCTTGTATTCCTTGAGGTCGCGCTCGATACGGGCCTTGAGGAACTTCGCGAAATCCTTGCACTGTTTCGCATTCTTGGGGTTGGAGTAGTGCTTGTCGAAACCATAGCCCTGGTGGCCCCACATGAGCGCATGTCCACGCAGCTTCCAGCCGTTTTCCCTGGTGAAATCCACGTAGCGGTACATCTCGTCCTTCAGAATCTTGCCCTTCTTGGGTTCGTATTCCGGCCACTTGAACTGGTTCTCGCTCACCGCATGCCAAAAGAGCTTTTTCGCTTCGCCCTTGTACCAGTTCTCGATGCTGTCACTCTTGTCGCTCGTGGTAATGTTGAGGGCGGTTCCGAACGGGAACGCATGTTCGACAAGCTTTACGGACACCTGGGAACCGGGAGCCGCCTTCACCGTGAAGTCCGCCTTGCGCAGGCTGTCGATGCGGGTTTCCGCATTATTGTACCAGGCCGTATCCATGGCCTCGGACTTCTCGATTTCCACATCGTCCATCTGCAGCCAGCCCTTTTGCAGGCCTACATGGAACGTCACATTGTTGAGGCCATAACCCTTCTGGTCGGCAAGGAAGGTCATCGAGAACGTCTGCCACTTGTCGGTAAGCTGGAAGCTCCCGCTTTCTTTTTGACGATAGTCGGGCGGCCCGCCCTGCACCACCGCATTGATAGGCATGTTGCCCTTCGCCTTGAAGGTGAGCGTGTAATAGGCTGAATCGGCCAGCCACTGGGGCGGCTGCAGCTGGAGTCCCCACCAAATTTTAGGAAGATCCTTCACCACCACCTTAACGCCCTGCGAGCCGTCGAATCCAAGGCCGGGCTTGGCAAGCTGCATCTCAACCTTCGCCGGACCGTCGGGATTGTTCCACAGGTACCAGCCCCCGTCTCCATATTCCATATCGCCGTTGCTCAGCACGTTCTTCGCCATCGAGGGCGCAGCGAGAAAAGCGGCAGAGAGAGCCAGGGCAGCCGCAGTCTTCGAAAAATCCATAGTAAACCTCTTTTTTAGCACAATATAGATTGTGGAAACCAACGTTCACCCTATAAAATGCCTTTTTTCGTTTACAAGAAAAAACAGAAGTGTTTTATAAAAATATCAAAGTGTAGCAAGTGTATCAAGCCCGTATCATCGGTGATGGTACGGGTGGTTCTGCATCACCATCTGCACGCGGTAGAGCTGTTCTGCCATAATCACACGGGCATGGTCGTGCGTGAACGTCAGAGGCGAAAGCGACAACAGCAGGTCCGCCGTCTTTTTCAGGCTCTCGTCGATCCCGTAGGCGGACCCAATCAAGAACACGATATTGCCCGAGAAGCGGTCACGGAGCGTGTCCGAAAGCTTTACCGTATCCATAAGCTTGCCCTCTTCGGAAAGGATGACGCGGCGGTATTCCGACTTCGGGAACTTTTTCTCGAATAGCGCGGCCTCCTGCGCAAGCGACTGCACGCGGTCATCGAGTTTTGATTCCCTGAGTTCCACGACCTCGAGCGGGAACATGCCACCGCGCAGGCGCTTCACGTATTTTTCAACCTCGTCGGCGATAAACGGCGAACCGGCCTTACCGAAAACAGCGAGGACCCATTTCATGGAGCTAGCGACCCACGCTCAGACGGTCGATGAGGAAGCTCGGCATTCCCGCCTTGCGCATGCGTTCCTGCGTCTGGAACACATCGTATTCTACGCGGATGAGCCTCACACACTTGGTCTCGGTATCGAGAAGGCACCAGCAGGCGCGGCAGTCGCGGTCGCGCGGTTGCCCGACACTTCCCACGTTTACGAGCAAACGCTCCGTATTCACGATGGTGTATTCGTACTCGTCCAAAATCTTGGGGATGGCCATCGGGCGGCTCGCGACAATCACAGGGCTGTGCGTGTGGCCAATAAAGCAGTAGGTGCCACGAAAATGGTCAAACGCCTCAAGCGCCTCCTCGAGGTCGGTCACGTAGACCCAGTCCGCAGGCGAAAGCGGAGAGGCGTGCACGAACGTGATGTCATTTTCTTCACGGATATAAGGAAGCGCCTTCAAGTAATCCGCCGATTCTTCGCTCAGGTGCGCCTGTGTCCAGTCGATTGCCTGTTTCGCATAAGGGTTGAACCCGACGCTCGACTCGTACTTGATGGCCACGCTATCGTGATTTCCGATAAGGCAGATATCCATGTTTTCGCGAGCGAGTTTTACACATTCGTCAGGGTCTGCACCGTAGCCCACCAGGTCGCCCAGGCAGACGCGCCTTTCGACCCCGTTTTCTTCCATGGACTGAAGCACCGCCTCGAACGCCGTCGCGTTGGAATGAATGTCAGAGCAAATTCCGTAAAGCATGGCAGCAATGTAGCAAAAAAATCTATATTTGCGCGCGTATGGAAGTTATCGAAGACAGGACAAAGGTCAGTATCGCCTATGTACTCAAGGAAAAGGGACGTATTCTCGAAGAAATTCCCGCCTCCTACCCCTTTGTCTACATTCACGGGTACAACAACATCATCCCGGGGCTCGAATCCGCTCTTGCCGGTCGAAAGCTCGGAGAAAGGTTTTCTGTCGACATTCCCGCAAACCTCGGGTACGGCCCCTACCGCGACGACCTCATCATGAAGGTGCCCAAGGCAGAACTCCAGGACGTGGGTGAACTCTGGCTCGGGATGGAGCTCGAGATGTTCATGGACAACGACATCCGCGAATTCCAGTTGCCCGATACCGCCGACGAATTCGTTGAAGACCTCAACCTCGACAGCGACGAAAGCGACGGCATCTTCATCGTCAAGGAAATCTACCGCGATTCCGTACTCGTAGACGGGAACCACCCCTTTGCGGGCAAGGACCTCACCTTCGAGGTGGAGGTCGTCTCCATCGAAGAACCGAGCTTCACGGAACTCGAATCGGGATTCCCGGACGACGACGATTATGAAGACGGCTACGACGACGGCTACAGCGACCGCTACGACGAAAAATTCTAACGCGCAGGCCCGCAGGCGCCTGTAGCCTACACCACCGTATTTCGCACAAACTAAAAATCCCCCGGTCTAGGACCAGGGGACTTTTTTCAAGCTTTTCGCCTGTTGTGCGCTTGGCTACCGCGATTATGCTTCGTCAGCGAGCTCAGGGAGCTTCTTAATCACGTTGCGACGGCCATAGCGGACCTTGTTCGGGTCGAACTCGGTCGGAGTGGCAATCACCGGAGCTTCGGCGGCTGCGGGAGCGGCCACAGGAGCTTCGACAGCCGGAGCGGCAGGGGCAGCCGGAGTTTCAACCGGGATGCGCGGAGCGAGCGGACGGCGGGCTTCGGTTGCAACGGGAGCGGCAGTTTCGGCGGCCGGAGCCTGGACGGCCTCGGCAGGAGCTGCGGCTTCGGCAGCCGGCTTGTTGAATTCACGACGCGGACGGTCGGGACGGCCTTCACGGCGGTCACGGCGCGGGCCACGGTCGGAGCGCTGTTCGTTGCGGTCACGGTTCTGGGCGGGCTGGGCCTGCTTGTCACCGCGAGCTTCCTTGTTGTTCTGACGATCCTTGCCATGGTCCTTGTTGTTGCGGTCACCGCGCTGAGCCATGTCCTGTGCGCTTACGGGGCGACGGGAATTCGGCTTCAAGTTCATGTCCGGGGTGAGCTTTTTAACAATCGGAGTATGGAGATTGTCGAGAACCTTGTTAACCTTAGTCAGGATAACGATGCTCAGAATCACTGCGACGAGCGACAGAGCAATTGCGATGTATGTTTCCATCTGGGCACCTCATAAATAAGGGTTAAGCCACAACGGAAGGCTGGAAAAGACCCGCCGTAGGGGTGATTGCGAGTGTGTGTAGTTTAGGGCCATCTTAATAGCGCTTCTAGGGAAGCTTGACGGCCAGGGGCTCCTATCCAGCGGACTTGAGTCCGACTCAGGAATCTGGAGCAGGGCGGTTTTCGCCGCAGCGATGAACCGCAGGGGGCAATCACGGGCGGAAATTTAACAAAATTTTGTGTCAAAAAACGTTATACAAACGCTTTTTCAACAACTTTTTCCATTTTTTCGGCCATTGCGTCCCAACTCATGGTCAGGGCACGCTCGCGGGCGTTCTTTTCGAGTTCGGCAAGGCGGGCCTTGTCATGCAGAACGGCCGCGGCCTTCTCGCAGAAGCCTTCGGGATCGTCATTCTCGTACAGGAGGCCGGTCACGCCGTCCACCACCGAATCCTTGAGGCCAGCGACGTTGTTGCTCATCGAGATCGTTCCGCAGAGGTTCGCCTCGATGTTGTTGATGCCCCAGCCTTCCTTGAACGAGGGGTTTATGAAAAGGGAGGAGCGGCTCAGGAGGTCGCGCTTTTCGTCTTCGGATACGCGTCCGAGGAACTTCACGGAATCACGCACGCCAAGCTTATCGACCAACTTTTCGAGTTCGGCGCGGTAGTCCCCGCCACCCGCGACCTCAAGTACGACGCCCGGCACCAGTTCGCGGAGGCGCGGCATGGCGTTGATCACGAACTGCGCGTTCTTGTACTTCATGAGGCGGCCCACGTAAGAAATCACCGGAGGGTCAGCCTTGGGTTGTGTCGGATGGAAGTACACCGTATCGATGCCCGGCTCCACCACCTCGGTCCACCTGGGCTTGATTCCCATGTCGGCAATCTCGTCGGCGGTGCTCTGCGAAATCGCGAGGAAGTTCTCGCCCTTGTAGAAGAGCGCCACCGCACGTTCCATCAAGTACACGTACAGCGCCATCGGGAAGAACGTCTCGCGGAAAATCGACTTGCGGAAAAAGTGCATCACCATGTGGAGGCGCTTGACCTTCGTGTTGCACGGCGTGAAGAACGGAATCTTGTTCAGGTCCTCCACGATGAGGTCGTATTCGTGCTGGTGCTTGCGGGCATAGCGGTGCGCTGTGTAGTTGAACAGGAACTTGTTGCCCGTGCGGATGGTGCGCATGCCGTCGACCACCTCTTCGTCGGGCAGGCCCTTCACGCTATGCGAAAGGACAGTCACCTCATAGTTGCGAGCGTTGATGCGCTTGAAAATCTCGTGAAAGTACAGTTCGGCGCCACCCGCTTCCGGGTTCTTGATGTCGCGCCAGTTGATAAGCAAAATCTTTTTCTTTTCCACGTTACGACCTGTTCAATTTCCGCGTGTAATATACAAATTTTCAGGTACTAGGAATCCGCAAGCGAGCGCATCCTCGCTACTGCTTCCTTAAACAGCGCCGGTTCCTGCAGGAGCGAGATAACCACCCAGCCATCTTCGTCAAAGTCGAAGAAGAACCCGGGCTGCACCAGCACGTGCTTTTCGCGGAGTAAACGGAGTGTGAGTTCCTCGTCGTCTTCGCCCAGGCGGATAACCGCATACCAGCCGCCGAGGACCTCGGGGCAGTACTTGGACGGGAAGGCTTCACGAAGGGTCTGCCAGTTCTGCAAAAGGCGTCCCTTGACGCGCGATTCGTAGGCGGCGGACTGCTTGAGGAGCGCGAAGCCGAGAGCCTGTGCCGGGGCAGATACGCTCAGGTAGGCGTCTTCCACGAATTCGAGTGCCGCGCGGATTTCTTCAAAGCGTTCGCGGGGCGCGTAGAAAGCCATCCAGCCGAGCTTGAGCTGCGGGGAACCCACGGCCTTGCTTAAGCCGTTCAGCCAGAATATGGGGCACTTGGGGCCGTCTTCGGGAAGGTTAATGAAGTCGCCGCCACCGGCATCCCAAAGAGACTCTCGCCCACAGTCATTCCCGCGAAGGCGGGAATCTCTCTTTCCGCCAAACACATATTCCCAACTACGGCGGACCTCCGGCGAAAAACCGTAATCACCGAAGACTTCGTCCACCACAAGAATCATGTCGTTTTCTTCGCAAAAGCGAACCGCCGCATTCCATTCTTCGCGGGAAACGCAGTGCCCCGTCGGGTTATGCGGCGAAACGAGCAGCAGGATTTTCGCCTTTTCCGGCGCAGCCAGCAAGCTATCAGTATCGAGTATGAATCGAAAATCCACGCCCGATGTCATCCCCGCGCAGGCGGGGATCTTTTTTTTATTCTCCCGTTTAAGACTTAAAAAGTACGGTGCACATTCCAGATGTTCCAGCTGGGCAAGCGTATCGAGCAGCGGATAGCCCGGCATCGGCGTGAGGATTACATCGCCCGGATCGCAGAATGTCTTGAACAAAACAGAGTATGCTTCGCTCGTACTAGCAGTCAGAATAATCTGGCCTGCGGTAAAGTTACCGCCGCGTTCGCGATAGTACTCCACCACCGCCTCGCGTGCAGACTTCCACCCCGCCGCATCCGGATTCCAGCAACCGAAATCCTTGCGCGTCTCCTCCACCGCCGCATTCAAGTCTATCGGCAAGCCAGCCTTGACCGGGCTGCTTACCGTCATGTCGATAAACGGGAGCGCGTTTGAGCCTGCACATTCCGCACACACATCGGCCTTCGCGCGTTCCAATTCGGCAAAGAACGGCGACGGGGAAAGATCTTTAGGCAAGCGGGAAGAAAGCATAGGAAGTGATTAATAGCTAGTCCTTAAGGCAACGAATACTCTTTCGATTATACATTCTAGAGTCGAACAGCGAAGCCTTAAAATACGCACCTGTCAGCCCCATTACACCAGCACAACCAGGAGTTTCATCAGACTCCGAAGAACTCCAGAAGGAGGCATCATCACCATATTCCCATTCCCCCAACAAAGACTGTTTGCTTACAGGCAATGCCGTGAACCCATATTCATCCGTTCCGTTTCCACTAGGAACAAAACAAAAAATCGAATCATTACAGGGGATGTACCATCCGCCATATTCGCTAGCGTTCCAGCCACTCGTTGATTTTAACACCATTCCTGCCATGGAACCTGCGGTATCCAACTGATTACCTCTAAAACTCGTGTCAACCACAGCTCGAAGCAAAATCCACCATTCATCCCTTGTAGGCAAATGCCAACCTTCGGGGCAAATGCCCTGTACGGGGTAAGTCGGCGAACATTCATGCTCATGCCCGCAACCCTCACCATTCGTACTGAAAACGGCGGCGCTATCCATCGCCTCCGCCCATGTATAGAAGCGCCCGTACTCAACGCAATTGGAATCGGCGTCTCCAAAGCAAACGCTGTTCCCCGTTTCGAAGTTCAGGTTTTGCGCCATCCAGACCTGGTCACCAATTTTTACGGTCTTGTAAGTTTGACCATCACGATCGTCAGTCAAGGATCCATATTCGCAAGTATCCGTGCTATCCGTCTTGCAAGGTGGCGTCGTCGGATTCATTTCGGGTAGCGAATCTGCCATATATTGCAGTGCCGCTGGAAGGGTATCCCATGCCCAAACGGAAGATGACGAATATCCGTTGTCGTCAGCGACACTGGAAGACGAATCGTCAACATCCGTAGACGAACCGTTATCGCCGCAAGCGGAGAAAAGCGCCGTCAAGAAGATGCCGGTTCCAAGAAGCAAAAGACTTTTTTTCACAAAATCCTCCTTTTTTCCGTAAATATACAATAAGTTCACTACTGAGCGTTACTTTATTCCGACAATGGAACAAATAGCTAGACAGAACACAAAAAACGGCGACGGAGAAAGATCTTTAGGCAAACGGGAAGAGAGCATCAAGTTTAGTCCTTTAAGCAACGGACCGATTTCGCAGAGTTGGCATCATCTTTGTCAGCAGTACCAAAACCCATATAAAAATTGACATACATATAGTAGGCGTTATCAGTAGAAGACCCCTCATCATATGGAGTAGAACTCCAGAAAAGCGCATTGCTGCCCAAGTCCTCATACTTTTCATCGAAATAGCCTACGGGCAGAACAGTGAACCCGTAGGAGTCTGTACACCCAGCACCGCAGTCGCGCCATTCATCGACCGCCATCAATTTTTTCTTTGCAACATCATTATCGTCATAACCGCCTACGGATTCATAAAGAACCATGAATTCAGCCCTTGTAGGCACATGCCAACCCTGAGGGCAAACACCCTGCACCCTCTCAGCGGGATTGCAATCGTGAATATACCCGCATCCTATGCCGTCATCGCTATAAATAGCGGCACTGTCCATCGCTGCGCCCCATAAATACAAGCGACCATATTTTTCACAATTCAAAGCATCGTCATCGTAGCAAAAACTGGAGGAATCTCGAGTTTCGGTCGGCTGCAGGTAGGCAAAATTCAAGTTCTCGGCCATCCACCACTGGTCACCGATTTTTACGGTCTTGTAGGATTGCCCATCACGTTCGTCAACCAGGGTTCCGTATTCGCAATCATCAAAGTACTCGTCTCTACAAGGTTCCGCGTAAGCCACGCTTATACTGCTGCTGGAGCGAGCGCTGCTAGACCTCACGCTCGAAGAATACCTGTCCGAAGACGAGGATGATTGGGCGGAAGATGACGAAACATCCGAAGACTCCGTGTCAGAGCGCGTCAGGAAGACATCGCTTCCATCGTCTCCGCAAGCGACAAGCATTGTGCAAGCAAAAGCCCCGACTAGGGCCAGCAACTTCCACGAAGACAACCTTGAAACCGACTTCATTTTTTCTCCTCCTCTTTACAAAAAAAACTACTTCTTACGGCGCAGGAAGCCAGCCAACGCCACCGCGATGAGGATGCCCGCAGGGAGCACGACCGCGATGGTCAACAGGATGAGCTTCTGGAAATCAGAAAGTCCCTTCAGCGATTTCTTGAAATCCTTGAGTTTGGCAAGCAGCCCGGGCTTCTTGCCCGGAGTTGCTTCGCCGGATTCCTCGCCCAAATCTTCGGAACCCGCGAAGGCCTCCCCCTTCGGGATCATCGCGAGCAACTTCGACGCCGATTCCCTGACAGGCCCGACAAAGCCTTCCAGCTTACCGCGGTACTTGTTGTAGCGCTTCTTGAACGGGCGCTTGAGTTGTTCGAGCATGTGGATTTCCTTTTCTTAAAAGATCCCCGCCTTCGCGGGGATGACAATTAGGCCTTCTTGTACAGGAGGTTCACGCCGCCGAAGAGGGCGCGCATGTTGGCCTTGAGCGTATCGCTACTGACGCCGCGGCCTTCGACCTCAACATCGCCCGCCTTCAGGAGCATGCGGCTAAGCCCGCGGCCAGCCCACAACTTGTCCTTTTCAGGTACCACAAGCTGGCGGTACTTCACGAGTTCCACCGGCATGCCGATTTCGCGCATGAGCATGAGGGCGGCCTCGATCGGGCCTTCTGCCGTAATGGACCTCACCAGCGGTTCGCCGTCCTTCTTGAAGTGGAAAATGAAGCGGTTCTCGTCGGGGATAACCTCGATGTTGTTGAACACCAGGCGGCCGTTCACGTTCACGCGCTGCTCGCGGAACACGTCCAGCACGCGCTCGGCGCTGAGTTCGCCTTCCTTTTCGCTGTAGGACTTCAGGATCGGCTGCAGTTCGGCGGCTTCGGCGAGCGTCATCTTGTAGCCGAACTTCGTGATAATCTCGTACACGGCGGTGCGGCCGCTCTGGCTCGTGAAGCTCAGGGCGTCGTTCTGGTGGCGGCCGATGATGGAGTAGTCGATCGGGCGGTAGGCGCCCTTCTTCATGTCCTTCGTCTTGGAGGCGCCATCCTGGTGGATGCCGCTACGGTGCACGATGGCTTCGGCGCCAATCAGCGGGGCGCGGCTGTAGATGTTGATGCCGGACCACTGGGAAATCAAGATGGCCGTCTCGTAGATGCGTTCCATGTGCAGGCCGGTCTGTACGCCGGAGTTGTGCAGCGCGACCGCAACTTCGTAAAAATTCGTGTTGCCGCAGCGTTCGCCCAAGCCGTTCAGCGCGACTTCCAGCTGGGTTGCCCCCACGAAGAAACTTTCGACGGTGGCGGCCGTCGCCATGCCAAGGTCATTATGGCAGTGCACCGAAATCGTGACGTCCTTCGGGAGCGCCTCGTACACCTGCTTAATCTGGTTCACATACAGGAACGGACGGTAGCGTTCCACCGTATTCGGCAGGTTGATGGTCGTCGCACCGGCTTCGACCACGGCCTTCAGCACGTCAATCACGAAATCCATGTTTTCGAGACAGTCACCGAAATGCTCGGCGCTGAATTCCACATCGCCCTTGCTACCTACGAGCGACTTTGCAAACTTCACGCAATGCACCGCCTTCTCCTTGACCTGTTCGGGGGTCAGGTGCAGCACGTACTCCATCGAGAGCGGGCTTGTGGCGAGGAAGGTATGAATACGCGGGTGCGGAGCGTACTGCACCGCTTCCCAGCAGCGCTGGATATCGCTTTCCACACAGCGGGCCAGGCCCGAAACCACGATGCGCTTTGCGACTTCGTCGCCTTCTTCAGCCATCTTGGCGGTCAGCTGGGCAAGTTCCTTGCACGATTCAAAGTCCATCTCGCTCGAAGCCGGGAAGCCGACTTCGGCACCCTGCACGCCGAGCTTCAAGAGCTGCAGGTATACGTCCTTCTTCTGGGCGTTGTTCCAGGGCTTCGGGAGCGCCTGGTTGCCGTCACGCAGGGTGACATCGTAAAAGAAAGGTTGTCTTTCAATCGTGTTCTTATTTTCGCTCATTTTTCATCTCCTTGCCGACTTCCATGCGCCGCAAAGTTCCTTTTCCTGTTCAAAAATAGCATTTTGCCATAAAAAAGAACCCGCTTCGTCACGGAAGCGGGCCCTTTAAGTTAATTCCTATTTAAAACGAAATAGCCTAAAACCTCGCTCCGTGCGCGATACCAAGTAGAAGTCGAAGGTTAAGGTTCTTTCTCATGCCATAGAATATACAAAGTTTTGGGCTACGTGGCAAGGGGTCGCTTCAAGACGCCCGCGATCTAACGTTCCTCCCAGATGCCGTTCGGGAGCTTGCCGATATCGCGAAAGTCCAGTTCACCGCCGGAACGCGAAGATGAAACGTTCACGAGACGCGCAAGCGGCTTGCCCGCACGTTCAATCACGATTTCTTCTTGCGAGAGCGAGACCTGGTTCAGCAAGTTGCCGAAGTTTTGCCTCGCCTCCATGGCGGTGACTGTCTTTGCCATACGGAACCTTACTTCTTTGCAGGTTCAGCGGCCGGAGCGGCACCTTCAGCAGGTGCGGCGGGTTCAGCCACAGGTTCAGCATTCTGCAGGGCCTTGTCCTGAATGACGAGGTCCACGCGGCGATTCTTCTGGCGACCTTCCTTCGTCTTGTTGTCGGCAATGGGCATGGTCATCCCGAGCCCCTTGGCGGTAAGGCGGCCTGCGTCGATGCCCTGTTCCACGAGGAAGTTCTTCACGTTGTCGGCACGCTGCTGCGAGAGCTTCATGTTATGCTCGGCAGAACCCGTGTTGTCCGTGTTACCTTCGATGGAGACATTGAACTGCTGGTACACGGAGAGGATTCCCGCCACCTTCGCGAGGCTCGTCTTGAGATCAGCCTTGAGGGAAGCCTTGTTCACGTCGAACAGGATGTCGGACATGGAAAGGATAATACCACGGGCGTCCTTCGTCACCTGGATGAGCTTGGACTGGAGTTCGTTCAGCTTGTTCATGGCTTCGGCCTGGCGGGCTTCGGCCTTCGCGCGCTCCTCGGCAAGGGCCTTCTTCTCAGCTTCAAGCTGTTGCTGCAAGGCAGCCTGCTGCTTCTGGAGATTGGCTTCGCGCTCGCTGGCAGCCTTGAGGGCGGCTTCCTTGGCGGCAGCTTCAGCCTGGAACTTTTCCTGATTCTGCTGCATTTCGGCCTGGAGGCGGGCTTCCTGGTCCTTCATCTTGGCCTTTTCAGCCTCGAGGTCGTTTACCTTACCACTACGGGCCTGGCCAATCTGTTCCTGGATGGCTTCAATGGAGCGCGCTGTCGCTGCACGCTTTTCCCAGTTCTCGGCGGTATGGTTGCGGAGAGCCTGCGTTTCGGCCTGGACCGCAGCAATTTTCGCCGTCATGTCGCATTTGTTCGCAAGAGCCTTTACGCCATCGGATTCGGGGTCATCATTGAACGCCGCTTCCAGGTCGGCGAGAGTAGCCTTTGCGGCTGCGAGAGAATACTTTGCAGAAACGGCATTTGCGGGAACATCCTTGGACGCCGCATCGATAGACGCCTTGCACGCCTCAACGGCATTCGGTTCTGCAGCGGGGGCTTCGGCCGCAGGGGCTTCAACAGCAGGAGCCTCGGCCATGGCTTCTTCGGCAGCAAAGCAAGCGGATGCCACCAGGGCAGTAATAACAAACAGATTCCTTGTCTTCATTACTTCGCCTCCGCCTTTTTCGTTTCCTGGTCAAGGATGTTCTGGTAGATGAGCTTGCGTTCGACATCGCCACGAAGTTCCTTCTCGACGCGTTCATCTTCCTTCTTTGCCGCATCGCGCTCGGCCGTCGCAACGGCAAGCCTGTATTCAAGGGCACTCTGTTCGGCAAGGGCGGCAGCCTGCTCGTCTTCTCCACTTGCCTGCAAGGCCTTTGCGGAATCGAGTTTCGCATTTGTCGATTCGACCTGTGCGGGATCCGCTTTCGCCTCCTCGGCAATCGCCTTATTGGCAGATGCATATTCAATCGACCGTGTCGCATTTACGCTTCCGGCACAACCAGACAGCAGGGCAACCGCCGTAACGGCTACACCCGCTGCAAAAAATCTCAATTTCATAGAGAACTCCTTTATTTAAACCAATCACCCAACAATATAGTAAAGAACAGCGGCTCTAGACCACCGGAACCCGCAAGGGTTAACCCTGCGACGTCTCGGCAAACTTCAAATTCTCGTAGTTCTTCATCGCGAGGTTCAGACGATACTCGTTCGGGAAGAGGCACACGAGGTTCCTTTCCTTGTCCATCATGCAGTCCATCGCGTATTCCTCGGCGAACTTGCCCACGTCCTTCTCGGGGCCAGAAACCCAGCGGATTCCGTGGGCAGGCACGCGGTCCAGCGAGACGTCGGCGCCGTATTCACTCTGCAGGCGGAACTTGAGCACGTCGAACTGCAGCTCGCCCACCACGCCGATAACCGGAATCGCGGACTTGAGCGGTTCGTACAACTGCGTTGCGCCTTCTTCGCTCAATTCGGCAAGGCCCTTCGCCATCTGCTTCGACTTGAGCGGGTTCAACAAAGTAACGCGGGCGAAGTGTTCCGGAGCGAAGTCAGGAATGCCCGTGAAGTTCATCTTCTCGCCGTCCGTGAGCGTGTCGCCGATGCGGAACAGTCCCGGGTCGTTGATACCCACGATGTCGCCCGCCCAGGCGTGGTCGATGACTTCCTTGTCCTTCGCGAGGAACGCCGTCGGGGCGGCCAGGCGGATTTCGCGACCGGTACGCACGTGAAAAACCTTCTCCCCGCGGGTAAAGCTTCCCGAACAAATTCGCAGGAAGGCCGTGCGATCGCGGTGCTTGGGGTCCATGTTGGCCTGAATCTTGAACACAAATGCGCTGAAGGCATCCTCGTCGGGGCTCACGGGGCGCTTGTCGGTCTCGCGCACCATCGGGGGCGGCGCGAGCTTCGCAAAAGCGTTCAGCAACTGGCGCACACCGAAGTTGTTCACGGCAGAACCGAAGAACACGGGGCACATCTCGCCCTTCAGGAACTTCTCGTGGTCGAACGGGTCCATGCCGCCCGTGACCATCTCGTATTCTTCCTTGAACTGGTTTACCCAGTTCTCGCCGCACATTTCCACGAGGCGCGGATCGTCCGGGCCTTCCATCTGGATGATTTCCTGATGGCCTTCTTCCTTGTTGAAGGTATGGAACGTATTCTCAGCGATGGAATACACGCCCTTGAAAAGCTTGCCCACGCCAATCGGGAGCGTAAACGGAGCCGTCTTGATGTGCAGAACGTTTTCAATCTGGTCGAGCAGGTCGAGCACATGGCGACCATCGAGGTCCATCTTGTTGATGAACGTGATAATCGGGGTGTGGCGCATGCGGCACACGTCCATGAGCTTGATGGTCTGCTTTTCCACGCCGTTCACGCTGTCGATAAGCACGAGGGCCGCATCCACGGCGGTCAGGGCGCGGTAGGTATCTTCACAGAAGTCCTGGTGCCCCGGGGTATCGACGAGGTTGAACATGCAGCCTTCGAACGGGAAGTTCAACACGGAACTCGAAACCGAAATACCGCGCTGCTGCTCGATCTTCATCCAGTCACTCACGGTGTAGCTGCGGTTCGCCTTGGCGCGAACGTGACCCGCCTCGCGGATGACGTTCCCGTACCACAGGAACTTTTCGGTGATGGTGGTCTTACCCGCGTCGGGGTGGCTTACGATGGCGAAAGTGCGGCGTTTCTCAATTTCTGCGTTCATGGTTCAAAAGCCCGTTATTGTAATCAGGCGACAAATATAGTTTTTTTCGCGGCCATCCATATCAAAAACAAAATAGCTTTTGCCGCGACTCTCGCCTTTTAGTATATTTAAGGCACTATGCAGATTACTAACGCTTCTCAACTTACCGGTGTTTTCCCCGCGTTGTTCACCCCGCTCAAGAACGACGATCCCAAGAACCTTCGCAACTCCATCGACTACAAGAAGATGGGACAGATGATCGACGACGTGATTGCAAACGGCGCAAGTGGCGTGCTCCCTGCCGTGACCACGGGTCAGAGTGCGACGGTCTCTCCGCAGCAGCACCTCGATGTCATCAAGTTTACGCTCGACTACGTGGACGGCCGCGTGCCCGTGATTGCCGGTGCCGGTTCCAACTGCACCCGCGAATCCATCGAAATGATCGAGAACGTGCAGAAGATTGCCCCGGTGGCAGTCCTCTGCGTGACTGGCTACTACAACAACCCGCCGCAGGAAGGCCTCCTGAAGCACTACCGCACGCTCAGCAGCGAGACGGGTGCCAAAATCGTTATCTACAACGTTCCGGGCCGCACCTCCAGCTACGTGCATCCCGACACCCTCATCGAGCTTGCCGAAGACAAGAACATCATCGGCCTCAAGCAGGCTGTTGAATTCGGCTTTGGCGAAAAATTCCACGAAGACACGATGCGCGTCATCAAGGAAACGAAGGGCAAGGACTTCGCCGTGATGAGCGGTGAAGACGGCTTGTTCGCCGACCTCCTCGAAATGGGCGGCACGGGCCTCATCAGCGCTTCGGGCAACATCCCCGAGGCCACGAAGACCTTCGTAGAACTCTACAAGGCTTTCCAGGCCGGCGACAAGGAGAAGGCGCACAACCTGCAGAAGGACGCACGCGACTTCATCGACATCACGTTCTGCCGCAAGAACCCGATTCCTCTCGGCACGCTGTTCAACAGCCCGCTGTTCCAGCCGCTCGTGAGCGTGAAGGACACGGCCAACGGCGCCGACGCTGTCGCCCGCATCATGAAGCTTATCGAAGAAAAGGCCCCGAGCCTCAAGAAGTATCACGTATAGGAGGCCCCATGGCTAAGATTCAGAAATCCATTACTGACGAAATCTGCGACTACCTCAAGAAGCAGAAGCTCTCCCCCATTCCCGTCCAGACCCTGAACGAGGAAGCAGAATCGACCCGCTACTTCGGCGGCGACCTCAAGGAATTCATTGCCGCGGCCAAGACGCTCGGCGCAAAGGGAATCTTCGTGGAAGAACTCTACCTCGAAGACGACGAGTTCTACTACGACAGCGGCATGGACGACGAAGAGTACATGGCGCTCTACGGCAACGAGAACGTGGAATGCAAGTGCTGCGGCGAAGACTGCAAGTGCAAGAAGGGCAAGAAGGCGAAGGACGACGACAGCGATGTCGACGCCGTGTACTTTGAACCCGAGGACCTCGACGGACTCGACCTCACGCTGTTGAAGCCGCAGATGGCGAAGTTCCTCGACCGCATCGGCGAAGCCTGCGGTGCACGCCTCACAGTTCCGGGCGTCGACCACCTCGAAGTGGAAATCTTCGCTGACTGGTACGACGAATTCGCCGAACTCGTGGACGAAGCTTCCGAAGCCATCGAAATCGACCCGACCGACGCTCTCCGTCAGGCACAGGCTGTCTACGAAGCCGAAGAGAAGGCTGCAAAGGCCGCAACCGCCAAGGCCAAGGGCACAAAGAAGATTGCCGCGCACCCGCCCAAGAAGAACAAGAAGTAAGCGGCCGCTTCAAGGCAAATATTTACACCCTCGCCCTCGCGAGGGTGTTTTTTATTGCAGCAATAACCATCGCAACAGCAAACGAAAAGGCCCCGCCGAAGCGGAGCCGAATTCCTGAATCGTTAGCCGATTACTTGAACCAGGGGTTCATGTAGAACTGGATCTGCCAGGACTTGGCGGAGCTTTCTTCGTAACCAGAATTGGTGAATATGTCATCAAGCTTGATGTAAGGCAGGAAGTCGATGATGACGCGGACACCAACATCGGTATAGAACTTGCCGACATCGATCGTGGTACCGCCACCGATGACAATCGAAGCCACGAAGGACTGGGCATCGAAGTAATTGTAGATCCACTTGTCTTTCATCATCGCTTCCGTCATGCCTGTCACTTCCGTGCCGTCTTCGTCGGAGAAGCTGATGCCCGTGCCGAGGTTGAGTTCCAACTGCAGACCGGCTTCGGCATAGATGGTCGGGGTGAAGTTGTAACGGGCAAGCACCGGAACCTGGAGACCAAAGACAAAGGCATCCAAGGTCACGTCGCTGTCGTAGGAATATCCATAGCTATCATAGATGCTGAACCGACCGAGGTTGGCCATGTAGAAGCGAATGTCGATGTTCGCTTCGGCAATCAAGCTGAGGTTGTTGTTGAAGTGGTAGTTCAAAGATCCACCGAACTCCATTGCGCCACCGAAGAGGTCTCCACCGTAGTCATCGCAGGAGCCCGGAATATTGGGAATGCAAACTTCCGTGCTGAAGAAGCCGCTAAAACCGACACCGACATTCCAGCCGAGGTTGTAGGGCTTATCGAAAACGGAGCCGCCTTCGCCTTCGGTGCGGCTGGTCTTCTTGCTCTCGTCGTCCATGCTCTTGTATTCGACGTCAGAACCGGAATTGTCGGAGGTCGATTCGTCGCTGCTACCCATGTCAGTATAGCCGTCTTCAGACGCCGGTGCGGATTCAGAAGAACCGTAGTCCTCGCCGTAGTCATAGTCATCCTGAGCAAATGCCGTCGCGCTAACAAGGCTTGCGGCAGCAAGGAACAGGAACATCTTCTTCATAATGATCTCTCCTTAAAGGGGGGGTATTGTTGTTGAATGTAAAATTTAGAAAAAGGTTGTTCGGAACCAATGTTACTTTTTGAATTCTTTCGTAAATTTCGCAATCTCGTTCACGGACTTGCGCGCGAAGTCGATTGTCATCTGGTCGTTCATCTCGCTGCAAGCGCGGAGCGTAATCGTCGTATGCTTGCACACCGGCTTGTACGCTTCAGGCGCACCCGTGCAACCGGCAACGATTCCCGACGAGAGCACGCCCACGCGAATGTCTGACTTTTTCTTGATTTCACCCGTCGCGAAATCGAGAATCTGGATAAAGCCGGAGGTCGAAGCCTTCTTGGTCAGGGAGTCGATAACGATGTGCGCATAGACCGTCTTGTAGTCGGGCACGTTGTAGCAACGGCGCTTGCCGCTCTTCAGAGTTTCACATTCCTGGTGGCTGCCATACTGGACGCGCGCGGTGTTTTCTTTCTCTTCGCGGTCGCGTTCCACGTCGCGTTCATCATCGGAACAGACGTGCTTCTCGATGGAACCCGCGATGAGGTATTCGGCACTGCGGAGCTTGCCCATCATCTCCTCGCCTTCGCTATCCTGGAAGTCTGCCGAAGAACTCAGGTTCTGTTCGTCGAGCAGGCGATCGAGGTCGGCTCGCGTGAGGAACAGCAGGAACTCGGAAGCTTCCTTGTTCTTCTGGAGTTCCGAAATAAGGGCTGCGTCCATGCGGCCACTGTAGTCGTTCTTGAACGGGTCCACGACCACACGTACGGTTCCGCGCTTCTTGCATTCCGCATAGAGCCTCTTGGAATCCTCGTAATCATCGTGGTAGGTAAACGCCTTGCGGAAATGGATGGCGGCCTGCTGCTGGTCGGACTTGTTACGGCCGTTCATCTTTTCGAGACCCGCAGCATAGTGCGAAGCAGCGGCACTATCCTTTGCAACCTTAAGATCCCTCGGGTTGAAGTCCACGCTCAACTTGATTTTCTCGTTGCGGCGGGCTATCAGCTTGATCTGCTTTGCGTATTCCGCCTTCTGTTCTTCCATGTGAACAATCTTGTCCCAGCGCTTCGGGTTCGGGTCATCGCGCTTCTTGAACATCGCAATCGTGTCGTTCTTCGCAGAAACCACATCGTCAAACGTCTTGTTGAGGAAGTCAATAGCAGGCTGATAGTCGGGCTTGATTTTCAAGGACTTGAGAGCCTCTTCGATAGCCTTGTCGTCCTTGCCATCATTATATGCCTTCTGGGCACGGTTGAAAGCATCAACGTGCGGACCTGTCGCGGCGCAAGATATGAGAGCAAATGTGGCTGCAGAGAGCAGGGCTAGCCATGTCTTTTTCATTCTGAGGATTCTCCGTTATTTTAGGAATTCAAATACAATCTTGCCTTCGTCGTCGTTCGGACCCTCGAAGGACTTTTCGTCGAAGCCGGGCTTGTCGCCAATCGCTTCAAGAATCGCCATGCCGAGGTCGCTCTTGGAGCCCCTGAACGTCACGGCGTAGGTCACGATATCCTTTTGAGGCTGCGACTGCGAGTTGAGCGTCGCGATACCCTTGAGAGCCTTTTCAAACGGCATCCTCTGGCTGCGGGCCGACTTCATGTTGCGAAGCTCGACCGTATACTGCGAGCCATTGTCCGCAGCGCTAATCCAGGCTTCCAGAACCTGTTCGGAAAGGTTGCGGGCAGCGACGACAGCAGCCTTGTTGATCCCGCCGTTACGGGCAACTTCCATGGTAGATGCGACCGTGTGCACCGCATTGGAGAACGTGGCTACAATCTCACCGGAATTCACATTGACCACTTCGACGCCAATCTGCAGCGAAGCCTTGATCTTGTTGCCCGATGCGCGTTGGTAGCTGATGACCGCCACTTCGCCACGGGCCACGAAATTCACGCCCTCCTTCTCGGCAAGCTTGCGAACGGCAGCACGATCCGAAGGATCCACCCCCGTCTTGGCAAGCGAGGGCGCAAGCGCGATGTTGCGAGCGAGATCGGAAGCCTTCACGTTGAACTGCTGCTTCACGAACTGCTGCTGGAACTTGTCAACAATCTGGGCGTCAGGAATCTTCTTCCAGATATTTTCGGTAAAGACTCCAATCGTGACATCGGTCTGGGTACGATTGTTCGTCTCGATATCGGTCCTGGAGCCGTCGAATCCATCCTCGGAAGCTTCCTCGCGGGAGCCCTGGACCTTGGTATCCTGGGTTGTCGTCTTGGAAATGGCG
The DNA here is from genome assembly GCF_002374005.1 of Fibrobacter sp. UBA3629. Classification (NCBI taxonomy): domain Bacteria; kingdom Pseudomonadati; phylum Fibrobacterota; class Fibrobacteria; order Fibrobacterales; family Fibrobacteraceae; genus Fibrobacter; species Fibrobacter sp. UBA3629. The sequence continues at coordinate 60,163 of NZ_DFLC01000006.1, forward strand.
ATTCCCTTCTTTTCCCACGTGGTGAGAACGAACGCAATGGAAGGACGATTCTTCTGGACCTGGCCGTATCCGCCGCCCGTGAGATCGTAGGCAAAGCCTGCAACAGCGAAAACGAGCGTCGCCAGCAACGCCAGGAAACAAGTCGATATTTTTTTCATACACGCCTCTTTCGAAAAGGGTATAAAGCTATTCTGAATTTAAGTTTTTTTTTACTTGCCGTCAATAGCTAATCATTGAAAATAAAAGGCATCCCCCATAATCTTAAAAATCCCCGCCCGAAGGCAGGGATTTTCAAAAGAAAGAGGGAGTATGCTATAAACTAGCGGTTCACCACACGGACCTTCTGGACGCCCATGGCGCCCTTCACCATGTAGATGCCGGACTTCTGGAACTTTGCAGCGACGGCATCCTTGAGCGACGTGCCCGCAGAGAGTTCCACCTTGCCCATGAACTTGCCCTGCATGTCAAAGACACTGACCGTCTGCGCATAGTCCATGCGGAGCTGCTGGGCAATAACAGTCGTCGTATCGTCGCCCGGACCGTTTTCGGAACCCGGTTTAGCAGTGGTGAAGACCAGCTTGACGTCACTAAACTTGACCGAACCTGTAGCTTGTCCCAAGTTGAAGGCAAACTGAGCGGCATCATCAGAAGCTTCTTCCATAGTAAAGATGAATGAGTATTCCTTTTCCGTAGTGGTGATGTCAAATTCCTTAGTGGCGTATGCACCCCAGGGGTCTACGGATTGCTGGAAAGTAGCTTCAATCTTGCGATCTACATCAGCGCTAGCCTTAAAGGACAGCTTGTACGTCATGTCCTTATCAAGAGCCAGATTGTACTGAACAAGCTGCGGCTGGTAAGGTTCTGAACCAATAGTGGTAACGTCAACCGTAGCCGTGCCACCAGAAACAGAAGTCTTTGCAGCAGAGTTACCCCAGTTTGAACCCTGACCTAGGAACCAAGATGCATCTTGGTTTGTAGAAATCACGCTGCTGCTCGGGAAATCACCATCCTTAAGAAGGTTCACTGTGGTTTCGCCAACCAATTCAAACTTGGCGACCACATCCTTTTCCTTGTCCATAGTTACAGAAATGGTTTCGGTAGTGCCGGTAACAGCACCTTCCCAACCCACAAACTTCCAGCCTTCGTTGGCTTTGGCGGTGAGCTGAACAGTTGTCTTGGGAGCATAATAGTTAGCGCTCGGGCTCTTTGTCACAGTACCTGCAGCAGCCGGAGATGCAGTTACATTGAGGGCGAGTTCATCGGCACTGCCACCGATTTTCAGCAGGTTCTTCTTAACGGTAGCATGACCTTTTGCAGTGCCCGTATTTCCAGTGTAGGATTCAATTTTCATGGAAGCAACTTCATACAGTCTACCCATCTTCATACCCACTTTAGCCCATTCGCTGAAGTGCTTGGAAATAGAAATGGTGCCCTTGGTGCGATGCTGGCTCGTATTCGACGGGATGGACCAATACTGCTTAAAGGTGCTGGTACCCGAAAGAGAAGGTTGCTGAATACGGTCGGTCGTATAGAAATCGTAGCTAATACCATCGATAACTGCAGAACCGAACTTTTTACCGCCCTGGGTAGGATTGTAGCTTCCGCGATCCTGGACAATGTAGTATTCAATTTCGTTGCTGAAACCACTGGGAATGTCCTGCTGGTCGTAATAACCCCAGCCATAGACGCTGACATACTTCACGTTGTCGGTGGAGCTCCATTCCACTTCAAATTCGGCGGTAATATTACCCACATTCTGAACGGTAACAGTGGAGTTAGACCCCCAACGCTTTCCGGAACGGGCCAACATGTTGATAGTACCACTCCATTCAACGGAGAATGCACCACCATTTTCGGTGCTCGGGTTAAGCGTCATAGTTGCGTTGCCGGCACCATTCTGGCTCCAGAGTTCGTAATCATAGCCAGCGCCGCTACCCATTTTCTGGGATTGGCCATTAGAGCAGTTAAGGGTGGTCTGCCCCCAGGAAACGGAAGACATAATTGCGGCTATGGCAATCCCCATCTTCGTAATTTTTGCAATACTCCTATTCATTTTCTAACTCCTGAATGTTTAGGTTTCTGCCCTAAAGATATATCAGAACACTCTAAACTGGAATACAACCAACAAAAAGGCGTTGTTGCAAAAAACAACACGCAACGAGCAAAAAATTGCCGTTTTTAGCGAAAATTCCCCACTTTCGCAGGGAATCTCGTTCAGGAGTATCTGAAGATTAAGCGTTTTTTACGGAGTCACCTTCACGCGGAGGAAGGTCTTGCCCTGCTTCACGAGGTAGATGCCCGTATTCTTGAACTTCGCCTTGATGGCAGATGCAACCGTAGAACCGGCCGGCACATCAATTGCGCCAAGAGAGCGGCCCTGCATGTCGAACACCATGAACTGGCCATCCATAGTCGCGAGAGCCTGGGTCATGAACGGGAGAGCATCCGTGCTGCTACTGCTGCGGCCCCAGTTCCACCCGCCACGGCTAGAACTGGATTTAGCGCTACCGCTGGAGCTGGACTTGGCCACGTTGGAGCTAGATTCCGGTTCCGGCTGCGGGAGCGGATGCTTGGCGTCGGTCATCTTGAAGTAGGTCACGTCGAACGAACCCGTTCCACCACCCGCTTCTACGAGTACCTTGGCTTCGTACATCTTGCCCATCTTCATGCCGAGGGATTCCCACTTCTTGAAGTGAGCCGTGATGTCGATATGGCCACACTGACGGGCACTCTTACGCACGCTGAAGTACTGCGGGAAGGTCTGGTCGCCCTTGATAGAGGGGGCGTTGTAGCGGGTATTCTGGTAAATTTCGTAGGTATCGCCGTCAACCGTGAATTCACCCTTTCTTTGGCCGAGGAGGTTTGCGCCCGGCTTGTTGAACCAGTCGTCCACGATGTAGTATTCTACGAGCGGGTCAACTGTCCAGCCGTAGATACCAATGTAGTTGTAACCGCCTGCGCTGCCCTGGTGGCTCCACTTGTAGTAAGCATCGATGGGACCAACTTGTTCATAAGTCTGCTTTTCATCATACTTGAAGCCTACGCGGGCAAGGAAATCGTTTGTGCCGCTCCATTTGGCGGTGTAGGTTCCGTTGTCGTAGTAGGTCATGGAGTTGTTGCCACCCTGGTACCAGATTTCGTAATGGTAACCAGTGGAGCCGATATTGCCCGTAGAGCTTGAGTTATTGCGGCCATTGTCTGTCTTGCTCTGGCCTTCATGGCCCATAGCGTCCTTGCAGGCGTCGATGGTGCCCGAAACTGCAGTCCCACCCTTAGAAGAGCTAGACTTTGCCACGGAGGAACTAGACTTCGACGAGGCGCTAGAAGTCGGCGACGGCGTAGCATTGTCGACCATATTAAAGTATGTGTAGTCCACGGAACCCGTAGCATTGCCACCCGCTTCGGTCATGAGCATCACTTCGGTCACGTTACCGAACTTGAGCGAAGCAGATCCACCGCCCTTCGAACCGCGAAGCTGCTTCTGCTGGCCGGTGAAGAGTTCATCCCACTTCTTGAAGTGGGCAGAAATGTCGATATGGCCACACTGACGCGGAGTCTCGCGAATGCTGAAGAACTGCACGAACGTAGAAGTACCCGACTTGGAGGGTTCCTGCTGGCGGAGGAACGCGTGGATGGAGTACTTGGCGCCATCCACCGTGATTTCGCCGAACTTTTCACCCACATACTGTTCGCTCGGCTTACTGAACCAGTCGTCCACGATGTAGTATTCCGTTTCCGGGTTCTTGGTCCAGCCGTAAACGCCGATGTAACCGTACTGGGCGTTACCGCTCTTGGTGTACTTGTAGTCGACCGCAAAGTTCTTTGTTTTGTGGCTGATGCCGTTACCGTTGTACTGGTAGCCCACGCGAGTCAGGTAGTCGCTAGAACCACTCCAGTTGGCCTTGAACGTACCATTGCTGTAGTAGGTCATCGAGGCGTTGCCACCCTGATACCACTGTTCAAAGCCCCAAGGGGTCCCATTGATAGAACCCACCCTGTTGCCGCTCACTTGTGAGCCGTTTCCTGTATGACCCATGTTGTCGTTGCAGGCATCAGCAGCGAAAGCCGATACCGCTAACCCCAGCGTCATGGCAAGGCCGATACCGGCCAAAGAACATTTCATCATAATTACTCCTATAAAGAATCGACGCGATCCCTTATCTGTAATTTATATTGAAAACGTTCTTTTCTTTTACACAAGATATACAAAGCGTTGTTGTAAATTTCAACGCCGAATTTGTCAAAATTCGGGCAGTTTTTGTAAACTTATTTCACGACAAAAGGCGCCCGGAGGCGCCTTTGTTAATATATGTTACATGTATTGCCGGAGTTATTCTTCGACGGGAACTTCGGGAGCGGCATCGGCGGGGTCAACCTTCTCGACGGAGTCGTCGTCGACTTCGACACCCTCCACGTGATCGAAGGTTTCCTTCGCCTCGGCGCTATCCTGCTCGATGTCTTCCACGCTCGGGAGCGCAGTCGCATCTTGCACCACGTCACCATCGCGGAGGCTAATCGCCTTGACGCCCTGGGCGTTACGGCCCGTGAGGCGGATATCGGCAGCCTTGATTCGAATCACCTGGCCTTCGCGGCTGGTAATGATCAAGTCGTAGTCGTCTGCAACGCTTTCAACGAACACGGCGGCGCCCACCTTGTCGGTCACGTTCAAGTTGCGCACACCCTTGCTACCGCGACGGGTAATGCGGTAGGTCGAAGGTTCGCTGCGCTTGCCGTAGCCATTTTCGGTGATGGTCACAATCTTGTTGCCGGCCTTGAGCCACAGGAGAGAAATCACTTCGTCGCCTTCGGCCAAAGTAATGCCCTTCACGCCGTGCGTGCCGCGGCCCATGGCGCGGAAGCAGCTAATCGGGAATGTAACGGCCTGACCATTGCGGGTCGCAAGCATCAGCAAGTCCTTAGGAATCGGTCGGGCTTCCAAATCGTCGGCGTCGTCGCCTTCGACTTCCGGCGCATCGGTGACTTCGGCTTCGGGCGCGTTATCGTCGCCTTCACCGGCATTCAAGGAAGCCTTATATTCTTCTTCGGACATGCCAACGAGCTGAACCTTCACGAGTTCGTCGCCTTCGTCGAGGCTGATGGCGTTCACGCCCGCCTTGCGCGGACGGCTGAACAGCGTCAAATCCATCTTGTTGATAACGCCCTTCTTGGTCGCAAACACGAGGCAGAAATAGCCTCCGAACTTGCGCACCGGAACAATCGCCTGTACCTTCTCGCCCTCGACAAGTCCCACGAAGTTAACTATCGGGCGGCCCTTGCCGTTACGCGTGCCTTCGGGCAAGCGATAAACCTTGGTCCAGTAGGCGCGCCCCTTGTTGGTGAATACAAGCAGGTAGCTGTGGGTAGACGCCGTGAAAATCTGATCCACGTTGTCTTCTTCCTTGAGGGTGGCACCGATGATGCCCTTGCCGCCGCGGTTCTGGGCCTTGAACGTATCGATCGGAAGACGCTTGATGTAGCCTTCCTTGCTCAGGGTAATCACCTGTTCCTCTTCGGCAATCAGGTCTTCGTAGTCGCTATCGTCCACAGATTCGCCAATCGTGGTGCGACGTTCGTCACCGTACTTGTCGACAATTTCATCGAGGCGCTTGAGGATAATCGCAATGCGGCGTTCGCGCTTGGCAAGGATATCTTCCAAGTCGGCAACCGTCGCGATGAGTTCGTTGTATTCCGCTTCCAACTTTTCGAGGTTGAGGCCCGTAAGCTGGGAGAGTCGCATATCGACAATCGCCTGCGACTGGATTTCGTCGAGATTAAAGCGATCCTGCAAGCTCTGCTTCGCGATTTCGGTCGTCTTGCTCGACTTGATAATCTGCACGACCTCGTCGATATTCTGAGTCGCGATGCGAAGTCCCTCGATGATGTGCAGGCGAGCCTTCGCCTTGTTCAAATCGAACTGCGTAGCACGGGTCACCACGTCCATGCGGTGATCGATATAGATCTGGACGAGATCCTTGAGGGTCAAAAGCTTCGGCAGGTTGTTCACGAGCGCGAGGTTGTAGATGCTGAAGGTCGTCTGCAACTGCGTGTATTTGAACAAATTATTCAGGACAACCTCACCCACCGCGTCGCGCCTGAGTTCAATCACGATGCGCACATCCTTCGCCGATTCATCACGGATGTCGGTAATGCCGTCCACGCGCTTTTCGCGAACGAGGTCCGCAATCTTCTTGCAGAGTTCGGACTTGTTCACCATGTACGGGATTTCGGTCACGATGATGCGCGGTTTGCCCTTGGAATCAGTTTCGATTTCGGTACGGGCGCGCACGCGCACGCGGCCATGACCCGTGAGGTAAGCTTCGCGGAAACCGGAACGACCGCAGATGATGGCGCCCGTCGGGAAGTCCGGACCCTTCACGTACTGGAGCAGATCTTCGCCCGGGATTTCGGGATTTTCGGCAACCGCATGGATTGCAGCGGCGATTTCGCGCAGGTTGTGCGGAGCCATCGAGGTCGCCATACCCACGGCGATACCCGTCGTTCCGTTCACGAGCATGTTCGGAAGCGCGGAAGGCAGCACCAGCGGTTCTTCGAGGGTTTCGTCGAAGTTCGGGCCCATGTCGACGGTATCCTTTTCGAGATCCTCGAGCATCAGGGCGCCCACGTTGTTCATCTTCGCTTCGGTGTAACGCATGGCGGCTGCACCGTCACCGTCGATGTTGCCGAAGTTTCCCTGGCCGAATACCAGCGGATAGCGCAGCGAGAAGTCCTGGGCCATGCGGACCAAGGTCTCGTAGACAGCCGAGTCGCCATGCGGGTGGTACTTACCGATGACATCGCCCACGATACGGGCGCTCTTCACCGTCGACTTGTTCGGGACCACGCCCAGCTTGTGCATGCTGAACATCACGCGGCGGTGCACCGGCTTGAAGCCGTCTCGTGCATCGGGAAGCGCACGCGCGACAATCACGCTCATGGAATAGCGCAGATAGCTATCCTGCATGTCCTGTTCAATCAGGCTCTTGAACTGCGATCCTGGAACCAATTCTTCTGACATTCTCTATCCTCTAGTTATTGCTTAGCCGTTCCCGGCAAGCATTTTATTTATCACTTCTAAACTTTTTTCATCGGTCTGGTCGATGCGGTGCGGCGTAATCGTCGCGTAGCCCTGATGGAGCAAGTAATCGTCGCTATCCTCGGGCTGTTTTTCCCACAACTTGTCGCCATCCAGTTGCCAAAGTCCACCCTCATGCGAGTAGTGGTCCGTAAACATTCCAAGGGCCATTCTTGCTTCCCTGAAACCCCTGAAGGTTTCGGCAGTGGCCTTTGGAAAATTCACATTCCAGAACACTCCTGCGGGGATTTTTTCAAACAGGCGATTTTGGACGACCCGCTCCGCAAATACCTTTGCAAATTCAAGCATGTTCGGCGTCACCCCGTGCAGCGAAAGCGCAATGCCAGGAACCCCCCAGAGGGCAGCCTCGCGCGCACCGGCAACCGTCCCCGAGTAAAGCGAGGAGACTCCGGAATTTTCACCCTGGTTCACGCCCGAAAAACACACGTCAAAGGGCCCCGGACCGGCCCCCTCGGTAGAAAGACCATGGGAGGCAAAATGCCCGAGGGCAAATTTCACACAATCAGCAGGAGTCCCGGACATCGAATAGGCTTCAACAGAGGAACAATCCTTCCCCAGGTTCACCTTTTTTACCGAGAGCCCGCGACGTACCGTAAAGGCATGCGAGACACCGCTCTGTTCTTCTTCGGGAGCAAACACGTAAACCTCCGCTATGGGCACAAGAGCATTCGCCAAAGCAAGCATATAGCCGCTTTTTATCCCGTCATCGTTCGAGATGAGGACGCGTGGTTTTTGCGTGTTCTGCATGTCATCGGAAATATAGAAAAAACAGGAAATTTTAAGGAAAAATCAGCATATTTTTCTAGCTTTTTACGTGATGTATACCGAACCGAAATTCCTCGCAATGAAGGAGACCTCCAAGGCAAAACGCATGGCGGAACTCCTGCGCGTCATCATACTCCAACTGGGCGACGACGTGGCTCGCGCAAGGCGCGAATTCGAGACCTACGCCGGATGGATGAAGCTCCCCGAAACAGAGCGTCTCGTAGGCAAAAACCAGGCCCAGATGATTGACCTGTACAAGACGTTCCGCACAAGGGCAGGCCTCGGATTCGAACGCGACGTCTACCTGGAACAGGAACCGGGGGACCGCGAAACCCCGAACGAAAAGCCCCTCCCCTTCGCGGTGCTCGTCCACAACTTGCGCAGCGCCTTTAACGTGGGATCCATCATCCGGAGCACCGACTGTTTTGGGCTCGAAGGAGTCCACCTGAGCGGTTACAGCTGCGGACCCGACCACGTGACGGTAAAAAGCGCCGCCCGCGGATGCCAGGCATGGATTCCCATCAAGCGCTGGGACTCCCCCTTCGACTGCGTCAAGTGGCACAAGGACAACGGCTACGAAATCATCGCGCTCGAAACCGGCGAAGACATCCCGAGCATCAACGATGTGAAGTGGCCCAAAAAGGGACTCATCCTCCTCGGAAACGAAGAACTGGGAATCGCCCCCGAGCTCATGGCCGAAGCGACGATGAAGGTGACCATCCCGATGGCAGGCCGCAAGGCGAGCATGAACGTCGCGGGCGCATTCGCCATCATGGCATTCAAGATCAGGACCGACTGTAAGGAATAGCTTTCCCTAAGCCATCTTCGACGCGTCGGTTGCATTCGACGCATCGACCTTGCCCGCAAAGAAGCTGTAGGCCGCAGGCACAATAAACAGCGAGAGGAACGTGGCAAACGTGAGGCCACCCGCAATGGCGATGCCCATCGCGATGCGGCTCGGGGTGCCGGTGAGTATCAGCGGCACCGCGCCCAACACTGTGGAAAGGCTCGTCATGAGGATTGGGCGGAAGCGGCGTTCCGCCGCTAGCCGAGCCGCCTCGAGCTTAGAGCACCCGGTATTCGCCGCAATCTGGTTTGCAAATTCCACAATCAATATGCCGTTCTTCGTCACGAGCGCGATAAGCAAGATGAGCGCAATCTCGCTGAAGATGTTGAGCGTCTGGCCGGTAATGAACAGGCAGGCGAGCGCGCCCGCAAGTGCGAGAGGCACCGTAAAGAAAATCACGAAGGGAGCGCGGAAACTTTCGAATTGCCCCGCAAGCACCAGGAACACAAGCGCAAGCGCCAGCAGGAACACGATGTAGAGACCGCTGGAACTTTCCTCGAACTCCTTCGACGACCCGCTCAATGCGGTACTCACGCTCGGGTAATCCTTCAGCAAGTGCTTCGCAATCCGGCGCATCTCCTCCACGCCGTCGCCAATCGTCTTCCCGGGAACAAGGCCCGCCTGGATGGTGGCCGCAGAGAATCGGTTGAATCGCGGGAGCGACGGCGATGCGGACTGCTCGCTGAACGTAATGAAGTTATCGAGACTCACGAGTTCGCCCTTCGCGTTCTTGACCGTGAGCATCGCGATGTTTTCGGGCATGCTCCTGTACTGGTAACCCACCGCACCGATAATATCGTACTGGCGTCCGTCCTTGTAGAATTCGCCATAGCTCTGATCGCTTATCGCAAGTTGCACCGCCTGGGCGATGTCGTTCACCGAAACGCCTTCCTCGTTCGCCTTGTCGCGCAGAATCTCGATATGCAATTCGGGCTTCGTGAATCTCAGGTTCGTGTTCACCACGCTGAACACCGGGCTCTTGCTCGCCTCTTCCTCGAACTTGGGCACAAGCGTGCGGAGAATCTCGATATTCGGGGCCTGCAACACGAACTGCACCGGAAGTCCACCGCGCTGCGTGCTGATGCTCTGCGGTTCAAAAACCATCACGCGCAAATCGGGGTACTCATTACCGAGCACCTGGATGCTGCGGGCGATTTCGCTCTGCGGGCGGCGCGCCTTCTTGTCAGCGTTCAGGAATATGCGCATTCTGGAGTTGCCCGCGTTCCAAGCGCCCGCCTGAATTTCGGTATACTCGTTGGTATCCATGAGCGCGATGACTTCTTCGGCAAAGGCATCGGCCATGCGCTTGGTGCGCGTGAGCGTCACGCCTTCGGGCATGTTCAGGTTCACCATGACCGCGTTGGAGTCTTCCGTCGGGGCCATCTCGCTACTCATGTTGTTGAAGCAGAGGTACGCAATAGCCAGGAGGCCCGCCACTACCGGGAAAAGCAAGAATCGCAACTTGAGGAACCCACCGAGAAGCACAGCGTAAATGCGGTTGAGCCAGTCAAAGAACGGCTCGGTAACGCGGAAGAACCAGCCCTGTTTTTGGCGGCTCAGGAACTTGGAACAGAGCATCGGCGAGAGCGTAAGCGCACAGAGCGTCGAGAGGAACACCGTACCGATCATCACCGCCACGAACTCGCGGAAAAGGAGACCCGTAGTACCGCCCAGCGCAAGCACCGGCACGAACACCGCCATCAAAACGACCGAGGTCGCAATTACCGCGAAGAAGATTTCGTTTGTACCCGCGACCGCCGCCTGCTTGGGCGTCATTCCGCGTTCAATCTTGTGGTAGATGTTTTCCACAATCACGATGGCATCGTCCACCACAAGGCCAATCGCCAAGACCATCGCAAGCAAGGTCAGCACGTTGATACTGAACCCGCACAGATACAGCACGAAGAAGCTTCCGATAACGGCCACCGGCACCACCACCATCGGGATGAGCGTCGTGCGGGCCTGCCGCAAGAAAGCAAAGATAATCGCAATCACCAAGAGGAACGCGATGAAGATGGTTTCCACCACCTCCTTGATGGAAGCGCGGATGTTGATGGAAGTATCGCGCCCGTAAAGCACCTGGACGCCCTCGGGAATCTCGCGGCGGATATCCTCCACGCGCCTGTAGAACTCGTTTGCAATTTCCACGTGATTAGAGCCCGGCTGCGCCATCAGGGCGAGCGTGATGGAGTTCTTGCCGTTGCGGCGAAACCCGGTACGCGTATCCTTCGGTTCGTAATGGATATCCGCCACATCGGAAATGCGGATGACGGTCCCGTCGGCAGCCGTCTTTACGGCAATGTTCTCGAACGCTTTCGGGTCCAGAATGCGGCCCAGCGTGCGGATAGAAAGCGTCGTCTCGCTACCCTCGATAGAACCGGAGGGCAGTTCCAGGTTGCCGCGTTTGAGCGCCGCCGACATCTCGGCTCCCGAAACGCCAAGTGCCTGCAGGCGCACCGGGTCAATCCACAGGCGCACCGTCGGGCGCTTCTCGCCCCAGATGGCGACTTCCGACACACCGTTGATGGTCTGCAGGCGCTCCTTCACAAAGTTGTTCGCGATTTCCGAAACTTCCATCGGGTCGAGCTTGTCGCTCACGAGGCTCACCATCAAAATCGGGTCGTTGTCGCTATCGGACTTGTAGACCGTCGGTTCATCGACATCGTCCGGCAAACGGCGGCGCACGCGGCTCACGCGGTCGCGGATTTCGTTGGCGGCCGCCTCCAAATCCATTCCCGTTTCAAACTCGATGTTGATGAACGAGAAGCCATCTCGGCTCGTAGAGGTAAGCGCCTTGATGCCCGATGCGCTGTTGATGGATGCTTCCAAGATTTCGGTGACTTCGGCCTCCACCACCGCGGCGTTAGCGCCCGGGTACGAGGTACGCACCTGAATCAAGGGATAGTCGACATTCGGGTATTCGCGCACGCCCAGGTTGCTTGCGCCAAACGCACCGAGCAAGATGATGACAAGCGCCATCACCGTCATGAGTACCGGGCGACGTACGGAAAGGTTCGCGACACTCATCCGCGTTTACTCCACTTCGTAATCGGCGTTGTGGCGGATTTCACGAATGCGCACAGAAATGCCTTCGCGCAGGCTAATGAGGCCCGAAGTAATCACGGTATCGCCCTCGTCGAGCCCTCCGGTCACATCGACCGTAATCGGCGTGCGGAGCCCGGTCTGTACGTGCTTGATTTTCGCCTTCCCGCCCGTAGCCACGAACACGTAGGCGCCGTCCTTGTCCAGCGTGAACGCCTCGGCCGGAATCGGGATGCTCTTTGCGACTCCCGCCTGCATAGTCACGTTCACTTTTGCGTAAGAACCTGCAAGGAGTTCGCCCCCTGCGTTATTGACTTCCACCAGCACCTGGCGGGTACGGCTACTTTCCGAAAGTCCCGCTTCCAGGGCCTTCACCTTGCCGCTTGCGGAAATATTGCGTTCCTCGTCCTTGAGTTCCACGGCATCGCCCGGCTTGAGGGCCGATGCATAGCGTTGCGGGAGGGCGAATTTCGCCTTCAACTTCTTCACTTCGCTGAGAGTCGCGACCGAGGTCCCGGTCGTGAGCCACGCGCCCACCGAAACGTTCACGAAACCGAGCTTGCCAGCGAACGGGGCACGAACTTCGGTCTTCGCAATCTGCGCCCTGATGAGTTCCACCGACGCTTCCGCAGACTTGAGCGACGCTTCCGCCGCTTCCATGTCGGCCTTCGTCGCACCATCCTTCTCGTAGAGCCCCTTCGCGCGGTCGTACTTCTGCTGGGCGAGCTGCTTGTTCGATTCCGCCTGCTTGAGCTGCGCCCTGAGTTCGGAATCGTCAATCTTTGCAAGGAGCGAGCCCTTCTGCACCTGGGCGCCATCCTTCGCGTAAAGGTTCATGAGCCTGCCGGATGTTGCCGCGGTCAGTTCCACACTGTTGAGGGGTTCGAGCGTCGCCATCGCAGAGAACGTCTTGCCGCCCTCGTGGGCTTCGGCAATATAGCCTTCAACCGCAATTTCGCGCGCGGGCCTGCCTCCCGGTCCGCCTTTCCCGCTCGGGCCACCCTTGCCCGGAGCACCGGAGCCCTTCGCACCGCTCGCAGCGGAATCTTCGCCACCGCAGGCGGCAAGGAAAAGGGCTACAAAAACGAATACAATAAACTTTTTCACGCGATTTAGATGCATATCGGGTACTAATGGTTGCATTTAAATGAAATTTTCCAGTCAGAATTTCACATTGAAAAGAAGCCCGCTTCCATCCTCAAAAAATTCGGGAGTCACATCGAAGCGCTCCGTGAACGATTTGGAGGACGTCGCGCGGTAGATCCGCATGGCATCGAGCATGGAGACGACGCGGTTCAGCACCAGCGCCCCCACCGACACCTGGAAAATAATGCGGCTAACACGGTAATGGCGCAAACGGCTCTTGAACTCGTCGATATGTTCCGTCGTCTCGGGATTGTCGCTGGAGCCCCAGTCCCACTGGATGCTTTCGTCCAGTTCGCTGTTGACATCCTTTCCCGCGCGGATCATCGCCTGGTTGTAGTCCTCGTCCATGTCGGGCGAGGAATTCTGCCCCGCAACGCCACCACGGCTCCGGTAGTCGCCCACCGTATTGAGCATCGAGATTTTCTTGCTAGAACTCGTGAGTCCCGCATACCGGACAGCATAGGAATGCGCCGAAGCGATGTATTTTTCGCCAATAAAATACGAACCGAAAGTCGTAAGCCAGAGGGCCGCATCAGTCCATACAAAAGGCCGCACAAGAGACTTCTCGCCCAAGTAAAGTTCGCCCATGCCTGGCAAGAGAGCAGATGCGCCCAACGCCAACCACAGACTCTTGTCCTGGTTCTTGCTCACGCTCTCGTCGACCGAAATCACGACCTGCGAAAAAGCGGCAGACGAGGCAACGAGGACTCCCAGGAGAACCGACAGGATCAGCCGCATCAGAATCCCCAGCTAGCCTGCACGCCCACGTCGAGTCCGTTGAATATGTTCACGTAGCTGTCGAAGTGGAGATGGTCGTACCACGAAAGTTCTTCGGAATAGAGCGCCTTGTTGTGCGCATTGGCCGTAAACGCAGCGTCAACCGCCGAGATAATATGGTTGAGGATAAGACCTCCAAAGAACCACACCTGCAAATCGGCGTAGTCGTTCGCCTTGTTGCGCATGGAACGGTACTTGTCCATGTTGGACGACTTTCCCAGCGGGACGATTCCGTCTTCCAGTTCGTCGTCCTCGAGCCCAAGGTTGATGGCCACCGCCGGGTCTTCCACATCGTCCCAGCCGAGCACATAGGTCTTGTCAGAAATCTGCTGGAACAGGGCGGAAGCATCGAAGAATGCGCCCACCGCCTTGGTCTCATCGCCAAGCGAAGCATCTTCCAGCGCCGACGCGTTCGAGACGGAGAACCGGTCCGTATGCGCCTTGTCCTTATAGAAGAGCCTTCCCGCCGTGTAGCATCCCGAGTTGCCCGCATCGCCATAGATGGCCTCGCAGAACGCCTCGCGGCTGTTCATGTAGCGGGTCTCGAAGCGCGATTCTTCCGTCTCGTCCGAGAGCTGGCCGTAAAGTTCGCGCATGCCGGCCTCGTAGCGGCCAATGGAATAGTGCTTCTTCGCGAACTTCTTGTACTTGTCGACCTGGTCGTTATACTTGTAGACCGAGAAATAGCCCCAGCTGGTCCAAAGGGCGGCCTCGAGCGCGAGGTAGGCGCCACCGCGGACATAGGTGAACGTGGACCCGCCCACGTAGAGCTGGCCCGAACCAGGAACCACGAGCGACATGAACAGCGCCTTGCGCGGGCTCTTGTAACGGCCCTTGAGTTCGTCAATGCCGTAGACCTTGGACACCTTCACCGGACCGAGAAGGTCGCGGCGGCTCATGGAACTGGAAGAGATGTCCGGAGCCGGCTGTTCGGAACTGCTGGAGCTGAGGGCAGCAAGCGAATCGCGGATACGGTTCTCTTCGGAAAGCCTCTTCATCTCTGCAGCGTATGCCTCCTCGGGAGTCATCTGCATCGCGGAATCGCCGGCAGCGGAGTCGGCAACCGCCGTATCGGCAGGAGCAGCCGTGTCCGCCACAGCGGGGGCGGTCGTGTCGGCAACCGCGGGGGCAGCAGAATCAGCCGGAGCGGCAGGCTGTTCGGCAGAAGACGAGAGCGGGGCGCTCGACGGCGAAACGGGTACGCTGGAAGACGAGGCAACCGCGCTAGAAGAAACGGCGACACTCGACGAGGATAACACCACCGAGGAACTGGAAACCTCCTGGGCAGCCTCGTTTTCGGCCTCGAACTCCGCGAACAGGTCGCGGGGCTGGGCAAGGGACTGGCCCACAAAGACACTGGCCACGCAGGCCACAAATGAAAGAGCGAACTTACGCATATAGCCTTAAAATAGCAAAAATCGCCCCCATAACAGGAGCGACTTTTAAAAGTTTTTGTAGTTGCGAGAATTATTACTTCTCAGCGACCACCCAAACCTTGACCTGAGCTTCTACGTCGCTGAACACCTTGATGGTGACAGTGTAGACACCGAGCTGCTTGATGGGCTCTTCGAGGGCAACCTGAGCACGGCTGACCTTGACACCCTGCTTGGTGATGGCATCGGCGATGTCGGCAGCGGTCACAGAACCGTACAGACGTTCGCCTTCCACGACGCGGCGTTCGAGGTTGACAGAAACCTGGGAGAGCTTGGCAGCGACGTCACCGGCGGCGGCGAGTTCCTTCTGGAACTGGGCCTCGAGGGCGGCGCGGTTGCTTTCGATCTGGGCCTTGGCTTCCTTGGTAGCACGGACGGCGAGTTTGCGCGGGAAGAGGAAGTTACGGGCATAGCCGTCCTTCACCTTCACGACGTCGAGCATCTTGCCCAAGTGGGGAACATTGGCTTTAAGAATAATTTCCATAGTCTAGTTCCTCCTTAGCGCAGGCTGTCCGAAACGAACGGGAGAATGGCCATCTGGCGGGCGCGCTTGATAGCCTCGTTCAGCATACGCTGGTACTTGGCGGACGTGCCGGAGATGCGACGCGGGATAATCTTGCCACGTTCAGAGATGAAGCGACGGAGAGTCTTCTCGTCCTTGTAGTCAATGAACTTGACATTGTTTTCCGTGAACCAGCAAGTCTTCTTGCGGCGGATACGCGGAGCCTGTTTCTTGTCTTCAAAAGCCATTATTCAGCCTCCCCTTCTTCTGCGTCGACCGGGATGATTTCCTCGGTGGACTGAGCCATATCCTGGTTGTAGACGATTTCGCTCATCGGATAATCAGCGAGGGTCATCCAGCGGAGAGCGTTCTCGTTCAGCTTGAGGGCAGCTTCCATGTTCGCCACCACAGAGGCTTCGGCCTTGTAGTAGAAAATCACGTAGTAGCCGTGCTGGCGCTTGTTGATGGTGTAGGCGAGCTTGCGCTTGCCCCAGTCGTCGCGACGGAGAATTTCACCGCCGCCGTTGGTGATCATGGCACCGATGTTCTCGACTTCAGCGTTGATGGCGTCGTCAGAGATCATAGCGTCGATGATAACCATCGTTTCGTATTGTCTCATAATGAGTCCCTTTGGTCTATCGCCCGGCTACCGACATTGGCTCCGGGAGGGTTCCGACTAAAATCGGTGCGGCAAATATAGAAAACGAGGCCTTTTTGTCAACACGGACCGGCCCTTGAGGTCGAACTTGGCCGCTTTCGAGGGAAAAACGCCCCTGTACGTGTAGGGGGAACGGCGGATGGAGGTCGGACCATCCCCGAACGAGCCCTCCGGGTCGATTTCGCGGATACTTACATATTTATATTCGCCCTGGACCACGTTGCTCTGGTTGCCGTCGGTGCGCATCAGGGCTATTCCCCCGCCCTCGACGATAGGCGCGAGGGCGTCCTCGAGACCGTTATAATCCTTGCAGCCGTCGATTTTCGCGGCCCCGCCCGAAGCCCCGGACCAGTCCTTCCCCTCGTCGAGCGCCTCGCCGACCTTCTCCCATTTCGCGTTAGCGGGCTCGCCGTTCGAGGTGGAATCGATGTAGAGTTCGAGCTTCACGGATGCATCCGTTATGTTGTACACAATAAACTTCATGCCGATCCAGCGCCCCGTCGGGAGCTTCGCGCCGCCCCAGAGAGGCGTCTGCTTGCCCATCACGCCCTCGCTCTGGTAGTAGCTGCCGGGGTGTTTCCATTCCTTCTCGAAATCCCACTTGCCATCGTGCCGGAAGCGTGCGTAGTAAGTACTCGCGTCGCAGTTGTTGCCCCCGCCGCTCGCATGCCCAAGCGCGCCACTCCGCACGCCGATCACCATGCCGCCGTAGTCGGGGCCGTTTGCGGAAGCCTCGCCCCTGCGGTAGTAGGCGGTAAACTCCACGTCGCGATAGAACTGCTTCTTTGCGGCCCGAGACGTCTGACTGTTGATGTGGAACCGCGGGCCGGAACTCATCATCTGCATGACACCCTTGCCGTCTATCTTGAAGAAGGGAGACGCGTCGCCCGCGCTACGGTTGTCCGTCCATTCCAGCGGATCGTCGGCATCGCCATCCCATTCGATACCGCGCGCATGGCCGTTCGCCCAATGCGCCGAATTCCATTCGACAGTACCCGACTTCGTGGGATAGAACTTCTCGATGCCGAAGGTATCGCGCGGGGATTCCTCGGCAAAGGCAACCGTGCACGCGAAAGCCAAAATCGAAACTGAACGCCAAAGACATTTTCCTGGACCCATAGAGCACACCTCACTACATAGGAATATATGTTTTTTCGGGCGCGAATCGCGCCTTTTTCTCGTTTTTTTGTTAAATTTCACCACATGAAAATTTCGGACAAGGCTATCGGCTACTTTTCGCTACTCGCCCTACTCGGGCTGTTCGCGGGCATCGCCTACGGCATGTTCGAGGCACACGAAAAGGTCACCTACAAGGCCTACGTCGACTTCAAGGAACTCGGGTCGCTACAGCCCGAAGACCCGGTGGTCATCCGCGGCTACACCGTGGGCACCATCGGTAAGGTGACCTGGATGGGCGACCGCGCCCGCGTGGAAATCAAGTTCGACGAGCCCCGCACCATCCGCGAGGGCACGAAGTTCAACAACGTGAACTACGCCATCATGGGCCAGCGCAGGCTCGAAATCGTCCCGAACAAGAACGGCAAGGTCCTCCCCGAAGACTTTATCCACCAGGGCAACTTCGAGCCCGGCATCGCCGAGGCGCTCCGCTACATGGAAGACGTCAACGAACAGCTTAACCACGTGCGCGAGGTCATCACGCTCATTACCGAGGGCGACTCCACCCACAAGTCCGTAAAGGAAATCTACGAGACCGTGATGCAGACGACCGAAGGGATCCTCGACAATGCCGACAAGACTCTCGACAAGCTCTCCCCCGCCATCAAACAGCTTGTAGGACAGCTGAACCAAGCGGCGAATTCCGTAGCCGACATGGCAAACCAGGTGGACACGACCGTCAAGGTGACGACGGACGCCCTCAACGAGAAAATTGCGCAGGCCGACAGCGCCATCCACGCCATCACCGAAGGCACGAAGAAGGCCGAACAGATTATCGCAACCATCGAGAGCACCCCCGCCGTGGACAAGCTCCTGAACACGAAGGACCTCGTCGACCGCGCGAACGACCTTGTCAAGAAGACGCAGGCGCTCATCGCCGCCATCGACACGAAGGGCGTCAAGATGTACGACGACCAGGGCAAAGAAGTCAGGCTCTTCACCTGGAAGAACACGAACCTTATCGGCAAGACAGCCCGCGAAAAGGCGAAACTCCGTGCCGAAAAAGGAGAAAGCCTTCCGGATTCCGGCCCCGCCGAGAGCGAGTAACGCGCAAGCAAGAAGGCTCCACCCATGGAAATTTCACAGCTTCCAGGACTCGGCCCCAAACGCGTCGAGGCTCTCCGTAAATCGGGGCTAGTCTCCATCGCGGACCTCCTCTACAATATACCGCGCACCTACCTCGACCAGACCAAGGTTTCAACCATCGGCAACTGCCATCCGGGCGAAAAGGTCGTGCTTATCGGCACCATCAGCCGTTCCGGAATCGTGCGGGGGCGCAGTTCCAGATTTATCGCCACCCTCACCGACGGCTCCGGCGAAATCCAGTTGCTTTTTTTCCGAGGCACGAGTTTCTGGGCCAGGAAAATCAAGAACGGCACCCGCTGGCTCGTCACGGGCCAGGTCGGTGAATACCGCGGACTGCAAATAACGCATCCCGACCTGCAGCCTATCGACGAAGGAGAAGAATTCAACGGCTGCATCCAGCCCATCTACCCCATCAGCGAAGCCTGCCGCGAAGCCCGGATGGAACAGAAGTTCTTCCGCGGTCTCTACAAGACGGTTTTCAACTTCCCGGGACTCACGCTCTCCGGGCTATGCCCCAGGGAACTGACCGACTACCTGCATTTCGCGCCCGTCATGGCGAATCTCCGCACGCTGCACCAGCCGCAGGATTTCCCATCGATCTACAAGGCGAAACGCGAACTCAAGGTACTCGAGCTACTGCCGTTCTGCCTGCGCATGGTCAAGCGCCGCGAGAACCAGAAACTGCGCGGTCACGAGCGCCAAATCGACCTCGGGACGGTAATGGCCGCAAAAGCAAGGTTGCCGTTCTCGCTCACGCGCGGACAGGAAGAGGCTCTCGACACGATTGTCGCGGGGCTCAACGGCAAAAAGCAGTTCCACGCGCTTTTGCAGGGCGACGTCGGCTGCGGAAAGACAGTTGTAGCGATGCTTGCGATAATGGCCGTATGCGGCGCGGGCGAACAATGCGCCCTCATGGTCCCGACCGACATCCTCGCGCGGCAGCACTTCAAGAGCCTCAAGCCGTTTTTTGACGCGGCAGGGCTCAGCGTGCGCCTGCTGGTAGGCGCCACCCCCGCCGCAGAAAAGAAGACAATCCTCGGCGAACTGCAGATGGGACTTGCAAACGTCGTCATCGGCACGCACGCGCTGTTCAGCAAGGATGTCACATTCGCGAAGCTCGGGTTCGTCATCATCGACGAACAGCACCGCTTCGGCGTAGGCCAGCGCGAAGCGCTTCTTGCCAAGGGAGACTACCCCGACATGCTCGTGATGAGCGCCACCCCCATTCCCCGAAGTCTCGCGATGACGCTCTATGGCGACCTGAAGGTCATAAGCATCAAGGAAAAGCCCGCAGGCCGGAAGCCCATCAAGACGCGCCTCGTAAACGCAAGCAAGCGCGACGACATGAAGAAATTCATTTGCACGGAAGCCGCCGGCGGGAACCTCTGCTACTGGATTGCGAGCCGCGTCGGCACGGACGAGGAAGGTAGCGCCCGGAGCGTCGACGAAATTGTCGATGAACTGAGGAACTACATCGCGGGGCCGGGCCGCGCCATTCCGGGAGGAGCAACGCTCAAGGTCGCGGGAGTCCACGGCCAGATGGACGAGGCGCAGCGCGACGCCATCATCGCAAGATTCGCGAAAGGCGAAATCCACATTCTCGTAGCGACGACCGTCATCGAAGTCGGCGTGAACGTGCCCGCCGCGAACCTCATGGTCATCGACCAGCCAGACCGATTCGGTCTGGCGCAGCTGCACCAGCTGCGCGGCCGTGTAGGCCGGGGCGATGCCCAGGCATGGTGCTTCCTGATGATTCCCGAGGGCGACGCGGCGGATTCCAGCATAGAACGGCTATCGCAGTTCTCGCAAACCGAAGACGGCTTCGAGATTGCCGAACTCGACCTGCAAAACCGCGGCGCAGGCAACCTCGAAGGCAACGAACAGAGCGGCGCATGGGTGTTCCGCTGGTTCGACTGGATCGCCGACCAGGAACTCATCAGCCAGACGCTCGAAACGGCAGAACACATCCTGAAGGATTCGGGTTCATTCGACGAAAGCGCCCGCATGAAAATCCAGGCCTGGTACGGCGAAAAGGAATTCGCAAACGAAGACGGCGTGCACTAGGCATGCGCGTTTCGAGCAGCAATTAAATCAAATTGGTGAACGTGCCGAGCACAAGCGCAAGGAGCGCGATATTCAAGAAGAACATGGCGCGGCGCACTATCATGAAGAACACCGCCTGCCAATGCAGGATGCCGTCCGTCGGCGCAACCAGTTCCTTGACAGCGAGGAACATGTTGAGGATGCCCGTAAGCACCATCATCAGCGCACCCGCGAAGTAGCCCTCGTTCCAGACCATCACCGTAACGACAATGCCCGCCACCATCGCAAAAAAGCCGATGATGACCTCTACACGCAGGAACATGGACTTTATCTTGCGCGCTAGGGAACGGACCTCGTTTTGTTTTTGTTCATCCATAATCGAAAATATACAAAAGGATGGGAGACGCTACAACGAGTAGCTCGTCGTAATGGAGTAATGCAGATCCCCCTTGCGCTCCCCGTTCAGGGGCACACTCACGTCGACCTTGTTCACCAGCCTGGAGATGGACTTAGTCTGTACAAATCGAACGCCTAGCCCAAGCACATAGACCAGGTCGTCGCGGTTGATATCCGAGAAGTTCCACGCCGTTTCGCCGATGCTTCCATACCCGACAAAAACGGGAACCAGCGTGAGAATTTCGAATCGCGGGAACCAGCGCTGTTCAAGGCTGCCGTAGACCCTCGCCTGTCCCGTGTAATATCCGGTCGGGAAACCAACAAAGCCGTCGGAGCCGCCCAGCGAAAGCTGGTAGCCAAGGCGCGCATCGTCATAGAAGTCGGCAAGCCCGGTCAGCACCGTCGAGAACCGGTCATTCGGGTGGAAAATGTATTCTCCCTTGAGCCGGCCGAAAAAGTCGTGCTTTTCGCCATGGTCCAGGTAAAAATGCGCATTCGACGAAAGAGTCAGGTGGTGCATGCCGAAACCGAGGTAGAGATTCATCCAGAAATCGAACCGGATGTCGTTATCGGCAGCCCCGATCTGCTCGTAGTTCTTGGAAACCTGCACCTTCGCCGTCCAGCCACGATCCACGTCCTCGGTCCACTTCGCATTGTGGAAGTTGCGGATCTTCTCGTAGCGCAGGTTCGAATACATAACGTAAGCGCCGAGCCTCGAATCCTTGCGTTCCGGAAGCCATTCGTTCCATGCCGAGGCCGAATCGATGGCATAGGACTTTTCGCCATCGGTGAACAAGTACCGCGAAAGTTCTCCCTTGCTCGCGGTAAGCCTGCGGTAGTCGTAAGTCGCACCGAGGTAAATCTTACGCTGCGTTCCGCCAAAGGAACGGCTAATCCTGAAGCTCAGCGAGTCGCTCACGAACTTCTTTACCTGCATGAGTTCGACCGTTTTCTTGCCGTTATATTTCTGCAAGGAATCCAGGGGTTTGTCCGTCGGGTACTCAACTGCCCCGGCAGGCATGTCGCCACTGCCATAAACGTAGTAATAGCTCTCGTTCTTGAGGCCTGCAAGCGTGTAGGCCCACTGGTTCACGCTCCGGCTGAGGAACGGCACATACATCTGCCAGCTCGCGAGGTAGCCGTCGGTATTGTAGCTGTAGAGAAAATCGAGATGGTTGTAGCGGAAAATGAAATGCGGGTCGCCGTATTCCACCTGCCACATGTCGCGAAACTCGTTATGCCCGAAATAGAACCCGAGCAACTGGCCGAGGCCGAGGAAGTTGCTTTCCTGCACGCCGACACCCCAGTTGAAATTGTCGTAGCTCCATTCGCTGCCGCTGAACCCGAAACTAACCGGAATCGTCAGCGTCCAGTTGTCGCTCGTATGCACATTCACGATGTTTTTCCCGCCATCCTCGGAGACCGTAATGGAGGCGTCGCTCAAGAAACGCTGCTCGCGCAGGAAGCGTTCCGATTCAAGCATCAGGTCGAGATTCGCCAAATCGCCCTGATTAAAAAGGAGGAGCTTGCGGACCGTGTGCTCGCGGGTCTCGATATGGATCCAGTTCAAGAAGCGATAGGCAAGCGCATCGTACTTGGTATGCACCTTGGAATCGTCGAACGCATCGCCGATATCGTAGACGATGCTATCCACATGAAAAAGGGAAGTAGAATCCGCAACCGGCAATTCGGCCGCCACGGGAAAAGCCACAAGCAGTAAAAGAAATGAAAAAGCAATCAAGAAACGCACACGCACAATATAGAAAATACGCATCTTGCACGAACCATGCCATTTTTCTAAATTTGCCTGCGGGTAGCGGATGGCCGCCGGCAGCAATGCTGGAGGAAAGTCCGGGCACCACAGGGCAGGATGCTGGATAACGTCCAGGCGCGGAAACGCGACAGACAGTGCAACAGAAAGCAAACCGCCAGGTTCGGGCGCAAGCCTGAGCAAGGTAAGGGTGAAATGGCGAGGTAAGAGCTCACCGCGTTCCTGGTGACAGGGACGGCACGGTAAACCTCATCCGGTGCAAGACCAAGCAGGAATCCGTCCGCAAGGACCGGCTGCGGCCCGCGGCTGTTGGATATCCGGGTAGGTCGCTTGAGGCGGTCGGTAACGACTGGCCCAGAGAGATGGTCATCGCCCCGCAAGGGGTACAGAACCCGGCTTATAGATACCCGACTTGAAGGCTCCCGCCAACCGCGGGGGCCTTCTCCTTTTCACCGTAGCCGTCCCTTCATTTTGAATAAAATAAGCCCCTCCGTACGGGAGGGGCCGTCTATAAAATTTAGGATAGACTAGCGGTCGTGGATGTCGACGCATTCACGCACGTTGCGTGCGGCGAACATACGGCCACGGCGCGGATCGAGGCAGTCGACGCGTTCCGGACGGTTGCGGTGGAAGTCAACGATCATCCAGCGGGTACCGTCATTGCAGTAGTAATCGAAACGGCCTTCGGCATCGCCACGTTCGCAGCGGCCTTCAACCTGAACACGGCGGTTGCGGTAATCGAGTCGGAAACTGCGGTCACGGGGACGGCAGTCCGGCTTCTCGAAACGGCATTCCAGGCGTTCGCGCGGCGGCGGAGGAGGAGGATCGCTACGGCGTTCAGACTTCCTGTTATCCACATGGACAGAGAATCCTGCCCAGGCACCAGACGAAAGCACAAGCGTTGCAGCGATAACTGCAAGAAGGGACTTTTTCATTTGTTCTCCTTTCATAAGAGTTTATGTTTACTGATTAACTATGGCCTAAATATACTTTTTTTTCATCGAAAAGCACGGCTATAGAAAAAAAACTAGATAAAACGCCATTTTTTTTGACTAGAAACACCCGAAAAAAGCAACATGCAACCGAAGCCCCACTCCAGGCATCCAAAAAAAAACACCTCAAAAAAACGCCGGAATAATCCGGCGATTTTTCTATACAAACGCAATCAGATCAGTTCGTCGGGCGGGAGGTGTTCCGCGCTTTCCGGTTCCTGGTAGAAGGTCTCGGGAATCTGGACCTGATTCTGGAAATAGGCCCTGTGCGCGGCAATCACGCGTTCACGGGCGAACGCGGCATCCTGCCACTCCCCAATCTGCACGTCCTTGCCTTCCAGTTCCTTGTAGTTCTGGAAGAAGTTTTTCGTAATGCGCAGGAACATCTGGTCCACGTCGCCGATATCCTTGATGGGGCGCGGGTTGAATGTCGGCACGCCCAGCACCTTGTAGTCCTTCTTGCCGCCATCGGTCATGTCGAGAGCGCCAATCACGCGACAGGTGCAGACGGAACCCGTCATCATGGAAGCAGGGCTGTAGATGAGCATATCGAGCGCATCGCCGTCGTCTGCCTTGGTGCTCGGGATAAATCCGTAGGTGCAAGGATAGCTCATCGAACTGAGCAGGCAACGGTCCAGGCGGAACACATGCAGACGTTCATCGTACTCGTACTTGAGGTTCGTGTCCTTGCCGATTTCCACGACGCAATCCACTTCATAGGGATACTTGCGTCCGATAGGGAGATCGAGATAGTTAATAGCCATTTATACTCCAGGGGCCCACGTCGAGCCCGATTTTATTTACTCTCTATTTATTCTTCAAAAAGTAACGCAAATTTAACATTTATGTATGAAATAGTCAAGTGTTCCGGCTCGCAGAAAACCATTTACCGACTGCGCCACCTGGATGATGTCACCTTGTCGAACAGCCCGAAATAGAACACCGGTTCTCCCCTGTCGGGACTGTAGCCGACCTCGAAGCGGATGCGGTCGAGTGCCGGAATCACGAGATGCACACCGCCATAGACGGCGCCCTCGTAATCGTCCCAGCCGGGGCGGCCCCTGTCCCAGAGCAGGCTTCCGTCGAGACCGGCCACAAGTTGCACCCCATAGAAGAAGTTCACGCCGGCAATACTTGCGGAACGGCGTTCCAAAAGCACGAACCTTTCTTCGAACGTAAGGAGTGCCTCGTGGACGCCGAGAGAGCCCGAGTCGGCCTCGTGCCCGCGGAACGTATTGGCACCGCCATGGTAGTAATAATCATAGAACTTCACCTCGCCCGGACGGTAACGCACGAGCGCCGTCGCACCTGTTACAAAGCGCCCGAAGGTCTTGTAGGCACGCGCATCGGTCAGGAGTTCCCAGTAGTTTTCGCCGTTATCCCTGTTGCAAAAGCGCGATTCCGTTTCGACCGGTTCACCTGATTCGTCCGATTCGATATTGACGCCGCACGCAACATATTCTTCACCCGCGCCCACGTGCGTAAGCATATATTCGAAATACACGCCATCGCGCGTGTCGAGTTTGCTGTCACGATAATCGAAAGCAAAGCCAAGCCCCAATTCAGGAAGATTCGCAAAGTCCCTCAACCGACGGTAGGCGGCAGTCCCCAGCAGCGACAGGTGCGGCAAGAACTTGTATTCCAAATCCAGGTCGAGCAAGATGCTTTTTTCCTGGAAATCGCGGATGTTGTCGTAACTGTCGGTCAAGAGGAACTCGAAGTTCCACCCGAGCGGAAGCCCGAACAGGTAGGGGGAACTCGCATAGAAGGCGGCCTCGTTCTTGTCGAAGAACGGGTCCACCGTCGTGCGGTACTGCACCTCAAGCCGAATATCTTCGCCCGCCACATTGATGTTCGCAAGCGCGGCTCCGAGCATCAGACCGTCGCGGTCGGTCTTCTTGCCCGCGGGTGCCGGAATCCAGCGGAAGATTTCCTTGAAGGAATATGTGAGTTTTACAAGACCCGGTTCGGCAGGCTCACCGGCCTTTTCGCAAGAAACGGAAATCTCGGTGAACAGGTCGAGGTCCTGCAGGCGGAGCTTTTCAGCCTCGAACTTTTCGGCAGCAAAAGGCTCCCCTACGCGGTTCACGAGTTCGCGCTCCACCACGCGGGAGTTCGTATGCACGAGGCCTTCGAAGTTGATCGAAGCGACCACCAGGCCATCCGCGCAACCGGCAGACGCCGAATCCGCAGCCGCAAATGCAGCCGAGACAAGCGCGAAAAGGACCATGTATACGACTTTACGAATTCGGTTCACCTTACAAAATATAGAAATTCGCCTCTCCGAAGCCCGCAACCCACACCAAACGCCCTATCCTTTTCTATATTTGGAGCGTCAAAAATTTGAGAAGCACCGAGGTTTCCATGCTTGATTTTCTTGCAAACTACTGGCCCTGGCTCATCGCAGTCGTTGTCATCGTTCTTGCCATTTTTGCTTTCCGCGGACTCCGCAAGGCCCTCAAGGAAGGCGGCGGAGCATTCAACCTTGAAACCATCCAGAAAAACACCGCACCGAACTTCGCGGCCCTGAAGCAAAAGTCGAAGGCCCTCCTCGCCGATGCCGACATGATTTGCGAAACGAAGGAAGGAAGCAACCTCGTGATGCCGAAAAAGGAAGACATGATGTTTTTCCGCCGCGCCGTGAAGCAAAAGTACAAGCTCGCCATGTTCCTCGTGCCGGGCACGAACAAGGTCGTGTACTTCTTCTGCAAGACGGAACAGGGACTGCGCCGCCGCATCGAAAACCTGGTCATCAACCAGAAGTTCCGCGAAGGCAAACCGCCCTACATGGACGTTGCCACCGGCGAAAAGCTCAAGTACCCGAGGTAATGGGTCCATTTCTCTCGACTAGAGCTGAATGACCTACAAAGACCTCGCCCTCGCCGAAGAAAAAGGCAAGCTGGAAGCGGCCCTCCTGGAGTCGCGCAACCTGCTTGTCGAAGCTCCCACGGGATCGGGAAAATCGCTATTCATCCCCTACTTTTTAAGCAAGCACTGCACAGGACGTGTTGTCGTTTTGCAACCGCGCAGGATTGCGGCGTTAGCTTTGGCGCAATTTTCGGCGAAGCTGCACGGAGAACCCTGCGGAAAGACCGTCGGCTACCAGTTCAGGCAGGATAGCTGCAAGAGCGCGGAGACGCGAATCCTCTTCCAGACCTACGGAAATTTCTTGCAGGAACTCCTGCACGGGAAAATGGATGCAGACTGGATCGTATTCGACGAATACCACGAGCGCAAGGCCGACATGGACCTGCTGTTCGCGTTTTTCAATCGAAGGACCCCGGCCAACCCCGTCAATCGAGAGCAAGAGCCGGAGAAGGCTGCGCCAAGAATTGCAGTGATGTCGGCGGCGCTGAACCGCGAGGAACTCGAAGCGGTTCTCGGCGTCAAACGCCTCACGCTCGGCCACCCGCTCTATCCCGTGCAAATTATCCACCAGGCCCCCGCCACGGGAACGTCGCTTACATCGGGCGTGGGCATCGACGCCGAAGTGGTGCGGGCGCTCAAGACACTTTACCACAACCATATCTGGCAGACCACCCTGGTGTTCTTGCCGGGCAAGGCCGAAATCGCCCGCTGCCACAGCGCCGCCGCAGAAGCGCTCGGACAAAACAGCGCCGAATTCCTGGAACTCTACGGCGGACAGGACCGCGAAACGCAAGACCGCATTTTCGAAACGACCGAACGCCCGCGGGTCATATTCACAACGAACATCGCGGAAACATCCATCACCGTCCCGAACGTATCGGGCGTCGTGGATAGCGGTATCGAACGAGTGAGCCTCTACGACGACAGCGAAAAGGTAAATGTTCTCCGCACGCTACCCATCTCGATGCAGAACGCCATCCAGAGAAGCGGCCGTAGCGGACGCACGCAGAACGGATGCGCCATACGCCTGTGGAGCGAGGAAAGCGAAAAGCGCATGCCGCGCGGAATCGTCCCCGAAGTCACTCAGATAGAGCCCTCAGAACTGTTGCTGCAAAAAGCGGCGCTAGAACGTGAGATTTCCTCCTCCGCAGGGACAGGAATAACGCTCCCGACGGCGATTCCGGAAGCCCGAGAAATTGCGGCGACCAAGCTCCTCGAAGGTTTCGGAATGATCAAGGACGGCGCCATTACCGAACTAGGTCTCAAGGCCATCCGCACTCCCGTTTCAAACATCCCGCTCGCATTGCTCCTCGCTTCCGCAAAAAGCAAGAGCGAGCTTCCCGACTTGTTGCTCGCCGCTCTCGCCTGGATTCATTCCGGCACCGAATTTTTGCAAAAAAGCAAAATCGCCTACGACATTCTCACGCTCGCAGCCGATACGCTATCAAAGACAGCGGCAGCACCTCGCGAAGTCATGTTTACGCTCCGTCAGTTGCGCGATTACAGGGACACCTTAGCCCCGTCGGAATCGGCAGACGGGAACCATTCCTTTGTCTGCAAGCAGCTTCTGAAAGCCTTTCCCGACAGACTTGCCACCCCAAGCGGAAGTGCATACAAACTCGCAAACCAGAGCGTCATCCGTTTACAGGTTGCAGAACCGCCCTATGCAATCCTTGCCCTCTGCATGCTCCGTACCGGGACCACCAAGTCCGAACTCAAGGTCAACCTCTACGCCCCCATCGCAAAGGAGATGCTCGAAGGCGAAAGCGCCTCCACCCGCTACGAGCTCCTTTGGAGAAACGGACAGGAACGGTTCATCGGTATCGAGATCCGCGAAACGGCAAACGCAGACGGAGGCCGCACCGAACTTTCACGCAAGGAAATCCTCACGCAGGAAGCATCGCCGAAAGTTCTCGACGAACTGAAAAAACTCACAGCCGTCGCCTGGAGCGAAAAAATCGAAAAGGAAAACTGGAGCGGACGCTACCTCACCGAGGATGTCCTGACTCTCCTCACCAAGATGCGACTCGCCGCGAAGCTATACCCCGAATACGGGCTTCCCGAATTCAACGACGAGGACATGGAACTGATATTCGACGAACTTACCAGCGGGAAATTCCTGCTGCGCGATATCAACGAGGACCGCTACCGGGGTATCGTGGAAGATTATTTCGGCAAATCCATGTTGCCTTGGCTCAACAAGACCTTCCCCGACCACTACATGCTCCCGAACGGCAAACGCGCACGCTATAGCTACCAGCCCGTCAACAACAGCGAAGACGGGAAGTCTGTCCAGAGCGTAGACGGCGTACTGGTCGAAATATCCGCCCGAATCGAAGACCTGATGCAGCTCCGCGGCGAACACCGAATCGCCGATGGCAAGCTAAAAGTCCGCTACGACATCCTCGCCCCGAATTTCCGCACCATCCAGAAAACCTGGGACCTGACCGGATTCTGGCAGAATACCTACGCCGAAGTCCGGAAGGAACTCCGAGGCCGCTACCCCAAGCACCCCTGGCCCGAAAAAGTCGAATAGCAAGTCGAGTAAATTGCTATATTTGGGGGCACTATGAGTCTAAAATTTGATACCCCCATTACCGAAGTTCCGCTGTTCCACCAGGGTAAAGTACGCGACATGTACGACCTGGGCGACAGCTTCCTGATGGTCGCCAGCGACCGTCTTTCCGCTTTTGACGTGGTGCTCCCCACCCCGATCCCTGGTAAGGGCAAAATCCTCAACCAGCTTTCGCTGTTCTGGTTCAAGCACCTCGGCATGAAGAACCACCTCATCACTGCCGACGTGAACGAATACCCCGAAGTGCTCAAGAAGCACGCCGACTACCTGCGCGGCCGTTCCATGATCGTGAAGAAGGCGAAGCGCCACTCCGTGGAATGCATCGTCCGCGGCTACATCGTGGGTTCCGGCTGGAAGGACTACCAGAAGACGGGCCGCATCTGCGGTCACGTGCTCCCCTCCAACCTGCAGCTCTGCCAGAAGCTCGAGACTCCGCTCTACACGCCGAGCACCAAGCCTGACGTCGGCCACGACGAAAACATCAGCTTCGAACAGACCTTCGACATCGTGGGCGAAAAGGTCGCCACCGAACTCAAGAGCATGTCCCTCGACATCTACACCAAGGCCCGCGACTACGCTGCCAGCAAGGGAATCATCCTCGCCGACACCAAGTTCGAATTCGGTGAAATCGACGGCGAAACCGTGCTCATCGATGAAGTGCTCACGCCGGACTCCAGCCGCTACTGGCCGGCTGACAAGTACCAAGTGGGCAAGAACCAGGAAAGCTTCGACAAGCAGTACGTGCGCGACTGGCTTGAAACTCTCGACTGGGGCAAGACCTACCCGGGTCCGGAAATTCCGGCAGACGTCGTGAAGAACACGCTCGCGAAGTACGAAGAAATCTTCGTGCGCCTCACCGGGAATAAACCGGAATTGTAAATGGAAAAGTCATTCTGGACCCTATCGCCTACGGCTCCAGGGTGACATTCCGATTGAACTACGCAGGCTGAACAGTCTGCGTTTTTTAGAAAAAAACTTTCATCCGAAGGATATGAAAATGAAATCTGTACCTATTACGCTGCTCACCGGTTACCTCGGAGCCGGAAAGACGACCCTCCTGAACTTTGTCCTCAACAACCAGCAGGGTTACCACGTCGCCGTCATCGTGAACGACATCGGCGAAGTGAACATCGACCAGACGCTCATCGAGAAGGGCGGGAACATCACGAAGGAAGATTCCGGAAAGGTGGTGCCGCTCAGCAACGGCTGCATCTGCTGCAGCCTCAAGACCGACCTCCTGGAACAGATTGCCGAACTCCTCGAGATGAACAAGTTCGACTACATCCTCATCGAAGCGAGCGGCATCTGCGAGCCCGTGCCTATCGCGCAGACCATCTGCATGGCGGGCAGCCAGCTGCAGAGCCGCGACGGACGCCCTCTCGCCTGCCACCTCGACAACGTCGTTTCCGTGGTGGACGTCGCCCGCCTCGCCGACGAATTCGCGGGCGGCCAGAAGTTGCTTTCGAACGATCTCGAAGAAGAGGACATCGCGAACCTCCTTATCCAGCAGATTGAGTTCTGCAACACCATCGTAATGAACAAGGTCGATTCCATCAGCAAGAACGACCTCGAACACGTGAAGGCGGTTGTCCGCGCGCTCCAGCCCGAAGCGAAGATGATCGAGACGAACTACGGCAAGGTCGAGATGAAGGACATCCTCGATACCAAGCAGTTCGACTTCGAGAAGGTCGGGAACTCCGCCGCCTGGGCGAAGGAACTCATGAAAGAGACGAAGCCCGAAGACGACGATGATGGCCACGACGAACACGAGCATCACCACCATCACGACCATGACGATGAGCACGACCACGAAGACCATAGCCACTGCGACCACGAGCACGGCGTGTGCCACTGCGGCCACCACCACGACAAGGACCATCCGCATGGCGACGAATACGGCATCAGCACGTTCGTGTACGAACGCCGCCGCCCGCTAGTCCGCGACAAGTTCGAGACGTTCCTCGACAACTACCCCACGAGCATCATCCGCACCAAGGGCCTCGTGTGGTTCGAGGACGAACGCAACAACAGCTACCTGTTCGAGCAGGCCGGCAAGCAGGCTTCCGCACAGAATTTCGGTCCCTGGTTCGCCAGCGAGAGCGAAGAAGAGCAGAAGCGCCTGCTGCGCGAGAATCCGGACCTCGTAAAGGTGTGGGACGAAAAGTACGGTGACCGCATCATCCGCCTTGTCTTCATCGGCCAGCACATGGACAAGAAGAAGATTATCGCCGCGATGGACAACTGCCTCGGCGAATAAGGTTCCTACAGAGACAAAGAAAGCCGGCAATGCCGGCTTTTTTGCTTTTGCATATTTCTATCGAAACAGACTCTACAGCCTCTTGAGAACCGCGGCAGCGTGGTGGATAAAGCCTTCTTCAGTAGCGACGGCGGCAATGGCCTTCGCGTTCTTCTTGATGGCTTTCTCGCTGTAGCGGATGATGCTCATGCGCTTTAAGAAGTCGTACACGCCGAGCGGGCTGAAGAAGCGACCCGTGCCGTTGGTTGGCAGCACGTGGTTCGGGCCCGCGAAGTAGTCGCCCACCGGCTCAGAGGACCACGGGCCGATAAACACCGCACCCGCATTTTCGATTTGCGCCGCCATAGATTCCGCTTCGCTGGTCATAACTTCGAGGTGTTCCGGAGCGATGCGGTTCGCTATTTCCACTCCGTCGAACCAGTCCTTCACCACGAGGATGCGCCCGAAGTTGCCGAGCACCTTCTCGAGGAGTTCCTTCTTCGGGGAATTTTCCACCTGGATATCCACGCAGGCGCTAATCATCTGGGCGGTTTCCATGTTGTCGGTAATGCAGATGGCCGCCTCGAAGCCGGAACCGTGTTCCGCCTGGCTCAAAAGGTCTGCCGCCACGAAGTCCGGATCGCAGGTGTTGTCGGCCATCACGAGCACTTCGCTGGGGCCAGCCACCATGTCGATGTCCACGACACCAAAGACTTCCTTCTTGGCGATGGCCGCAAAAACGTTGCCCGGTCCCACAATCTTGTCGACGCGCTCCACGACGGTCTTGCCCTTGGCATCCTTCGCACCATAAGCGAGCAAGCCGATAGCCTGAGCGCCGCCGATGTGGTAGACTTCTTCAATGCCGAGTTCCTGCAGCACGAATGCCACAGCACGGTTGATTTCGCCCTTGATGGGGGTCACGACCACGATGTCTTCCACGCCAGCCACGAGAGCCGGGACAGCGTTCATGATGACGGTGCTCGGGTAAATTCCCGCACCGCCCGGCACGTAGAGGCCCACGCGCTTCATCGGGCGGATACGCTGGCCCAAGACCACGCCGTCCTTCCCTTCCATGAGCCAGGATTCTTCCATCTGGTTCTGGTGGAAATCGCGCACGTTCTTGATGGCCTGCTTCAGGGCCTTCTGCAGTTCCTTCGGGCACTTGGCGGCAGACTTCGCGATGGCCGAAACCGGCACGCGGATGTTCTTGCCCTTTAGGCCGTCGAACTTCTGGGCGTATTCCGTCGCCTTCGCGATGCCACCCTTCTTGATGTCGGCAAGGATCTGCATCACCTTGTCGTGAATTTCCTTGCTCGGGGCGACTTCGCGCCCGCAAATGCGTTCAATTTCAGCAGATTTCGGAGTAACTTTTACGATTTGCATAAATTCCACCTTTTTCGCCAAATATAGAATTTTAGAGGGACTTGAGAACCTTGTGCGCAGCCTCGACTGTGCGGTCGATTTCGTCTTCGGTATGCGCAGCACTCACAAAAATCGCTTCGAACTGGCTTGGAGCAAAGTAGAATCCTTCTTCAAGCATTCCGAGGAAATACCTGCGGAAGAGTTCCAAATCGGACTTCTGTACGTCGGCAAAGCATGTGACCGGACCTTCCGTAAAGAAGATGCAGCCCATGGAACCCACCTGGTTTGCAGCAAGCGGGATTCCTGCAGTCTTTGCCGCATCCTGGAGGCCCGCAATCAGGCGCTTCGTCATCGCTTCGGCGTGAACGTAGTACTCCGGGTGAGTATGCAGTTCACGCATAGTGGAAAGCCCCGCCGCCATCGCGACCGGGTTCCCCGAAAGCGTACCCGCCTGGTAGATTCCGCCGAGCGGCGCAATCTGCTGCATCACGTCGAGCCGGCCGCCGTATGCACCGACGGGCATACCGCCGCCGATGATTTTTCCAAATGTCGTGAGGTCGGGCTTAATGCCATAAAGCCCTTGCGCACAGTGGATGCCCACGCGGAAACCCGTCATGACCTCGTCCACAATTAGGAGCGCACCGTGCTTCTTAGTTTCTGCGGAAAGCGTCTGCAGAAACTCGGGCTTCGCGGGCACGACACCCATATTCCCTGCCACAGGCTCCACGATGACACCCGCAATCTCGTCGCCAATCTTGTCGAAGAGTTCCTTAACGCCTGCCACATCATTGTACTGGAGCGTGAGCGTGTACTTCGCGAGATCCGCCGGAACTCCCTTGCTGCTTGGCTTGCCCGTCGTGAGCATGCCCGAACCCGCCTTGATCAAGAGGCTATCGCTATGGCCGTGGTAACAGCCCTCAAACTTCACGATCTTGTCGCGGCCGGTAAAACCGCGGGCCGCACGGATGGCACTCATCGTCGCCTCGGTCCCGCTGTTCACCATGCGAATCATCTCGACACTCGGCACAAGGCTCATCACGAGCTTCGCAAGTTCGGATTCGAGCCCGCACGGAGCCCCGAAACTGAGGCCGTTCTTCGCCGTTTCTGCAACAGCACTGATTACCGCGTCGTGAGCGTGTCCCAGGAGCATCGGGCCCCAGCTGCCCACGTAGTCGATGTAATCGTTGCCGTCCACATCATAAATGTGGCTGCCCTTCGCGCGGGCAATAAACGGAGGCGTCGCACCTACATTACTGAATGCGCGAACAGGGCTGTTCACGCCACCCGGCATCAGGTTCTTAGCTTCTGCAAAAAGTTTTTCGCTCAAGGTGCGGTTCATACCAGCCCCTTCTCGAGCGCTTCCTTCGCATGGTAGGTGATGATGATATCGGCACCGGCGCGCTTCATCGCAAGCAGGTTCTCGCGGATAATCGCATTCTCGTCAATCCAGCCCATCTTCGCGGCAGCCTTCACCATCGAGTACTCGCCGCTCACATTGTAGACGGCCACGGGGACAGTGCTGATTTCAGCAGTCTGGCGCAAGATGTCGAGGAAAGCAAGCCCGGGCTTCACCATCACGATGTCGGCACCTTCTTCGATGTCGAGTTCCACTTCGCGCTGGGCCTCGCGAGCGTTGCGCACGTCCATCTGGTAGCTCTTGCGGTTCCCGAAATGCGGAGCGGAATCGGCAGCATCGCGGAACGGGCCGTAGTAGGCGCTCGCAAACTTCGCGCTGTAGGCCATGATGGGTGTATCCGCATAGCCATTCTCATCAAGCTTTGCGCGGATTGCCGCCACGCGCCCGTCCATCATGTCGGAAGGAGCAACCATGTTCGCCCCCGCGCGCGCATGCGAAACAGCGGTTTTCGCCAGGAGTTCGAGCGTCGGGTCGTTATCCACGTCGCCGTCCTTGATGATTCCGCAATGGCCGTGGCTCATATATTCGCAGAGACATACGTCCGTAATTACGAAGAGGTCGGGAAACTTCGCCTTGATGGAGCGCACCGCTCGCTGCACGATGCCATCGTCATCGTAGGCCGAAGTCGCCATCTCATCCTTGATATTGGGGATTCCGAACAGGAGGATGGACTTGATGCCCGCAATGACGCAGGATTCAAGTTCCTGGAGAATTTCATCGATAGAGAACCGGAACTGGCCGGGCATCGAGGGGATTTCTTCCTTGACACCCTCCCCCTCTACCACGAACATCGGGTACACGAGGGAATCGGGGTTCACTGCGGTTTCCGCAACCATGTTGCGGATAGTTTCATTCTTGCGTAAGCGACGAGGACGGATAATCATATCAAGTGTGAAATGTGGAATGTTAGATGTGGAATGATTATTGTTTAATGTAAAAAATCGCGTTCGACTTGCACTAAGCTTTCGCCCCAATCCTCCTGGATTTTCTGCTTGAGTTTCTTGGCAAGCGAGGGGGCGCGGCCCTGCGTGGAGACGGTCACGGCGATGTTTTCGCCGAAATCCATGCGGGCGGGCACGATGAAATCGCCGTCGAGGTAATCACAGGCATTGTTCACCAGAATGCGGCGGGCACGGGCATCGTTAGAAACCTGGGCGTTGACGGCGGGCTTGTCGGTGCAGATAAAGACCATAAAGATCCCGCGAAGGTCGAGCGGCTCATAGGGACGGCTTTTCAAGACGATAGACGATATCGTTGTAAATTCGGGGTCGAGCTGCGGGGCAACCACGGTAATGTGGGCTCCCGTCGGGAGGAGCGTCTTGACCTTGCGCAGCGCGATGCGGCCCCCACCCACGACAAGAACGTTCCTGCCTTCGAGATTCAGTTCGATGGAGAAGAGGCTTGAGCTATGGGCGCGCTCCTGCGGAGCGTTGGGGTATGAGGTCGTACCTGCGGCACTTTGAGCAAAATCATTTTGGACATTGCGGATGCCGTCCACGACCATGCTTGCAAATTCCTTCCAGTCACCAAGGCAGGGCATAAGCGTTATAGGAATCTGCGGGTATTCCGCCTGCAATTTCGCGACCACACGGGGAACATCGTTTTTCGTATGCTGGCCGTTCAAAAGCAAAAAAGGCAGGAGCGTCACCGATTCCACATCCTCGCGGAGGAGCGTGCGCAGGTCGTTTTCCAAATCCAACAGGCTCGTACTTGCCACTCGCGTGCCGGGCAAATCATGATGAAGTTTGTCCAAAATACCTTCGAAGCCCTTGTAGGCCCCGGGCAAAATGCAATGATGAGCAATAATCAGGATGGCTTTCATTGCTACAAATATAGAATTTTCTAATCTAAACCTTTACATGGAAATAGTCAACGTCGGGGTGACTGATGTAGAGGCCGCTCACGGAGGCTTGCGGGTACATGGCGCCGTTCTCGGTGAGGGTGATGCCCACGCTGCCAAAGTCGATGAGCTTTGCGATGTTGAAGATTTCCTTGATGTTCGGGAGCACGGGGTAACCGACGGCCGGACGGATGCCCTTCCAGTTGCTTACGCGTGCGAGTTCCTGGCTCAGGTATTCGGCGCCTGCTTCGGCGAGGCGGTCGGCGACGGTCTGCATCAAGAGAACGTCGTAGTCGCTGCCGCCCTGCTCGGCCTTGAGCTTTTCGAGGCGTTTGACGAAGGCGTCGCTCACGGTGACGGCGAAGGCGCCCACGATGTCGCGGAAAACATCTTTGCCGGCGGGAGCGTTAAAGACGCTTGCTGTCGTTGCGTTGGCAGGGGCTACGTAGTCGCAGAGGGCGAGGCAAGTGCCTTCCGGGTTCTGCTGGCGTGCCGTAGCGACTTCGACAAGGTCGGAGTCGGTGCCGGTACGGCCCGTGTTGAAAACAACGGATTTGTCCGTACCGGCGGCAGGGTAGAACGCCTGCACGGCACGCAGCGCATACTCGGGCTTCGTGAGGCTCCTGATAAGTTCTTCGGCATCGGCCTTGAGCTTTTGCGCTTCTTCCTGGTCAGCCTTGACCTTCCAGGTAAAGAAGAAGTATTCCCAGCTGATAAGCGGGATGACTTTTTCGAGCGGAATCGGCGGGAGCTTGCTTTCGCCCATGAACGGAGGCTCCACGGGCTGGTACTTGCTCCAGTCGCATTGGTAGCGGCGTTCGACGGTCGTTTTCTCTGCTGCGGCCATGGCGCTTGCTGCTTCGGTCTGGATGCCGTTTTGCTTGTCGCGAATTCTCTGCTGTTCTTCGCGGTTTTCTTGAATGGTCTGTTCGCTAGTCGCCGGGTCCAAGAGCTTTTGCACGAGGCCAGGGTTGCTTGCGGCGTCGCGCACGTGGAATACGGGGCCGTCGTAGCACGGAGCAATCTTTACGGCCGTGTGCGTGGGCGAGGTGGTGGCGCCGCCGACGATAATCGGGATGCGCTGGCCCGCAGCCTGCATGGCCTTCGCGACAGTGCACATTTCTTCGAGCGAGGGCGTAATCAGTCCGGAGAGGCTCAAGATATCGGCCTTGTTTTCGATGACCGCCTTCACGATTACATCTTCGGGAACCATCACGCCGAGGTCCACCATCTCGTAGCCGTTACAGGCCATAATCACGGAGACGATGTTCTTGCCGATATCGTGCACGTCGCCCTTGACGGTTGCAATCACGATTTTACCGCGGCTCGATGCGTTGGCGTCTTTGCCCGCCTCGATGTAGGGCTGCAAAATTTCCACCGCCTTCTTCATGGTGCGAGCGGTTTTTACCACCTGCGGTAAGAACATCTTGCCTTCACCGAAGCGACGACCGACTTCGTTCATGCCGTCCATGAGCGGGCCAGAGATGATTCCCACCGGGCTATCGCCGCGGTTGATGAGTTCCATCAGGTCGGGCTGAAGTGTGGTGGAGGTTCCCTTGAGGAGTGCTTCTTGCAGGCGTTCTTCGGGCGTTGTTTTTGCCTGCGCGGAGTCGGCGACGCTGTTGCTTCCCGCGTCGGAACTGCCCGCGCCCGTGCTCATGGCGAAAATCGCCTTCGGGTCGTACTTGGTGCCCGCTTCCTTGGCGGCAGCGGCTGCTGCGGTCATGCGGCTTGCAATTTCGATGAGCGCTTCGCTCGCGTCCGGTTCCGTGTTCAACAGCACTTCGGTAATGGCCATGCGGAGTTCCAGCGGAATCGTCTTGTATTCGATAATCGCGCTCGGGTTCATGATGGCCATGCCCATGCCGTTCGGAATCGCGTAATGCAAGAAGGTGGTATGCATCGCTTCGCGCAGGTAGTTGTTGCCGCGGAAGGCGAACGAAAGGTTCGAAAGACCGCCCGAGATGCGCACGCCGGGCAAGTTGTCCATAATCCAGCGGACCGCGCGGATAAAGTCGATGGCGTAGGCGTTGTGTTCCGCCATGCCGGTTGCGACTGTCAAAACGTTCGGGTCAAAGATGATGTCCGATGGCGCGAAATCCAGTTGCTTCACCAGAATGTCGTATGCGCGGGCGGCAATATTCACGCGACGCTCGTAGTTGGTGGCCTGACCTTCTTCGTCGAAGAGCATCACGATGACGGCGGCCCCCAGGCGCTTGATGGTGAGTGCGTGCTCGATAAACGCCTGTTCGCCCATCTTGAGGGAGATGGAGTTCACGATGCTCTTGCCCTGGATGCACTTGAGGCCCGCCTCGATGACTTCGAACCGGGAAGAGTCCACCATGATGGGTACGCGGCTCACGGCCGGGTCCGAGGCAATCAGGTTCAGGAAGGTCTGCATTTCGGCGGTGGCGTCCAGCAGACCATCGTCCATATTCACGTCAATCACGTCGGCGCCGTCTTCGACCTGTTTGCGGGCAATGTCGAGCGCCTCATCGTAATTCTTTTCGTTGATGAGCCGCAGGAACTTCTTGGAGCCAGCTACGTTGCAGCGTTCGCCCACCTTCACGAAGTCTTCGGCGTTGCAGCTGTCAGCACCGTCGCTCGGGCGCACCTGTTCCTTGAACAGCGGCTCGAGACCGGCGAGTCGGAGTAGCGGGCTCGTCGCATACTTGGGCGCGGGCTTACGGCGTTCGTAATCGGCCGGCAGGGCGTCCAGCATCTTGCGCATGGCGGCGATGTGTTCCGGTGTGGTACCGCAGCAGCCGCCAATCATGTTCACCAGCTTGTCGTCCAGATAGACATGCATCTTGTTGACCATGTCTTCGGGCGTGTCGTCGTAACCGCCGAACTGGTTTGGCAGTCCCGCATTCGGGTGACAGCTAATGTAGCAGGGCGCGACCTTGCCCATGCGGCGCAGGTAAGGCACCATGCCGTCGGCACCGAGACCGCAGTTCAGGCCGATGGAGAGCGGATGCATGTGCATCACGCTCACGGCGAAAGCTTCCACCGTCTGGCCCGAAAGTGTTCTGCCCGAAGCGTCGCTCACTGTCATGGAGAACATGACTTCGACTGACTTGAGGTCGGCGGCTTTGTCACCGGCGTCGGCAGCGCGTTTTTCCATCACCTTGGTAAATGCACTTGCGGCGGCCTTCGCGTTCAGCGTGTCAAAAATCGTTTCAATCAAGATGGCGTCGACGCCTTCATCCACCAGCACCTGAATCTGTTCCAGGTAGGCGTCTTCCAGTTCGTCGAAAGTAATGCTACGGCTCGCGGGGTCGTTCACGTCTTCGCTCATGGAGAGCATCTTGCTGGTGGGGCCCACGTCACCGAGGATGTACACCTGACGGCCATACTTTTCCATGGCCTCTGCCGCGGCCTGCTTTGCAATCTTCACGGCGGCGCGGTTCATTTCGGCAATGCGGTGTTCCTGATGGTATTCGTGCTGGCTTACGCGCTGGCTCGAGAACGTGTTCGTGGTCAGGCAGTCCACGCCCGCATCCACGTAGCGGCGCTGGATATCGAGAATGATTTCCGGCTTCTCGATGGAGAGCATGTCGTTGTTCGCGCCCTTGATCCCGTAAGTCTGGATGACTGAACCCATGCCGCCGTCCAGCAGCAACATCTTGCTTTCGAAAGCTTCGCGTAGCGTCATTTTCTTTTCCATAGCACAAACCGCCATTCTTAGCGCATCCTCTTTTATGCGCTTATTCAATTTTATGCATAAATATAGAAAAAAGCACCCTCGGTCAACCCTCTCCCCTCCCATATTCCCCTTTAAAACAAAGAAAAATCTTTTCGTATATTTCTAATCATGACCTTCTATCTAAAAAAATTACGTTTGATTACAGCCGTAGTCTTTCTCCTTGCCGCATGGGCTTTCGCGGACTCGACCAGCGTCATAAACGCCCGACCCTCCATAAACGGCAAGCTCCATGTAGAAGGCACGAACCTCTTCGACGAACATGGCAACCAGGTTGTCATCAAGGGCGCGAGTACCCACGGGCTCACCTGGTTCCCGCAATACGTAAACACCAACCTTTTCCGCCAGCTCAGCAGGGAATGGAACACGAACCTGATTCGCCTAGCCATGTATTCGAACGACTACGTGCACGGAGACCGCGAAAAGAACCTCGAAATTCTGCGGAAAGGCGTGCAGTACGCCATCGAGAACGACATGTACGTGATGGTGGACTGGCATATTCTCATCGACAACAACCCGAACGAGAACCTTGCCGAAGCCATCAATTTCTTCAACATGATGGCAAAGGAATACGCGAACGTCCCAAACGTGATCTTTGAAATCTGCAACGAGCCCAACGGCGACTGCACCTGGGAAGACATCAAGGAATACGCGAACATCATCATCCCCGTTATCCGCAGGCACAAGCCCGACGCGCTGATTCTCATCGGCACCCCGAATTACGACCGCGAAATCCAGGAGCCGGCAAAGGACCCGGTGGCCTTCGACAACGTGATGTATTCGTTCCACTTCTATGCTACTTCTCACAAGGGCGAATCGCTTGCGCTCCTCAAGGAAGTCGTAGGCGGCGGCACCCCCATCTTCATTACCGAAAGCGGACTCTGCGAAGCGAGCGGCGACGGAAAGATTGACCTGGAAAGCGTCAAGCAGTGGTACGCCACCCTAGATTCCCTGCACCTGAGCTACACCATCTGGAGCATGTCGAACAAGGAAGAGGAATCCGCCATGGTCCACTCCGACTCCCGGGCGGTAGATTCCCTTACCGACGCCGACCTGAGCCTTTCGGGGCTTTACGCGCGGGCTCTTTTCCAAGGCAAGGACCTGAACCAGATTCCGCTTATCTACGAGCCCGTATTGAGTTTCAAGATTCTCGCCCGCACGAAGCCCTATATTGTGTGGGCCATATTTGCCGCTCCCGTATTTGTATTGCTCGCCATCATATTCCTGTTCCAGAAAATCAAGAAAAGATTCAGGAACAAGAAAATCCGCACCTACGACGACCTTCTTAAATTCAGCAAGAACGAAAGCGCGAAAAAATTCAACTCCAGGCCAGCAAAGCAATTACTCGGCGACCTGTTTCTCTTCCTGAGCACTTTCTTTACGTTAATTTATCTATGCTGGCGCTTTACATGTTCCATCCCGTATGCCTACGGCTGGATTGCCATCATCGGAAGCTGCATCCTGCTCGCCATAGAAGTCCTCGGCTTTATCGAATCGCTCATACACTACAGCGGAATGCTCAAGCTGCGGGAACATCCCCTGCCAGAAATTGCCGACACAGACTACCCCGACGTAGATATTTTCATTTCGACTTATAACGAACCGCCCGAACTTTTGCGCAAGACCATCGTCGGCTGCAAACACATGGACTACCCCGACCGCTCCAAGGTGCATATCTACCTCTGCGACGACAACCGCCGTAGCGAAATGCGCAAACTCGCCGAGGAACTGGAGATAAACTACTTCGACCGCCCGAACAACGAGGGCGCGAAGGCGGGTAACCTGAACGCGGCACTCGCCCGCACGAGTTCGCCCTACGTGGTGACTTTTGACGCGGACATGATTCCGCAGAGAAAATTCCTGCTCAAGACTATCCCCTATTTTGTAGACGCCGAACGCATCAACGAAAGCCTCCCCGAAGAAACGCGCCGCCCGCTCGGGTTTATCCAGACACCGCAAAGTTTCTACACGCCCGACGTGTTCCAGCACAACCTCTACGCCGAAACGAAGGTCCCTAACGAGCAGGACTACTTCTACTGCGTCATCGAGGCGGCAAAGACATCAACAAACAGCGTGATTTACGGCGGGTCGAACACGATTATTTCGCGCAAGGCACTCAAAGATATCGGCGGGTTCTACACAAAATCCATCACGGAAGACTTTGCGACAGGCATGCTGATCGAATCGGCAGGCTTTGTGAGCCTCGGTCTTTCGCAACCGCTCGCATCGGGCATTGCGCCCTCGACATTCAAGGAACACATCCAGCAGCGCACCCGCTGGGGACGCGGCGTCATTGCGACCACAAAGCAGCTCAAGTTTATGTTCAACCGCAAGTTGAACATCTCGCAAAAACTGAGTTACCTGAGTTCTGTACTTTACTGGTTCTCCCCCGTCAAGAACCTGA
Organism: Fibrobacter sp. UBA3629; assembly: GCF_002374005.1. Lineage (NCBI taxonomy): Bacteria > Pseudomonadati > Fibrobacterota > Fibrobacteria > Fibrobacterales > Fibrobacteraceae > Fibrobacter > Fibrobacter sp. UBA3629. The sequence continues at coordinate 102,295 of NZ_DFLC01000006.1, forward strand.
TCTACCTGCTTTCGCCCCTGATGTTCGCCGTATTCTGCGTACCGATATTCAAGTGCACTCTGGTTGACCTTGCCCTGTTCTGGCTCCCGATGCACCTGATGTCGATGTGGGCCCTCCGCTTCACAAGCCACGGAAAGATTAGCGCCCGCTGGAGCGGCATCTACGAGACATCCGTCATGCCGTTCCTGCTTTTGCCCATCGTCAAAGAGACTCTGGGTATGACGCTTTCCAAGTTCAAGGTGACCCAGAAAGACAAGCGCGCAGTCCGACCGCAGGCCGACGGGAAGACTATCGCCCCGTTTGCCGTATTGCTCGTACTCACTCTCGCGGGTATCGTCCACATGAGCTACATGATTATCGCACTCGGATACATCGAAATTCTCGCCGTTCTCTTCTGGCTTTTCCGTAACGCCTACTACCTCACCATGTGCTTGTTCCTCGGGATGGGCCGCGACTCCGACGGCGAACCCGTGAAGGTCCTTGCCGCCGAGAACGTGATGGTGAAAAAGCAGGACGGACACGAAATCGAGGGCATTACCACGAAGTTGACGGAACACGGAGTGGACATCTTTACCGACGAACTGAACATCCTGAACCTAGGCGAGCCCATCAGCCTCACCATATCGAAGAAGATGTACACCTTGCAGGTTACGGGAACTGTCGTTGCCATCCGCAATACACGAAGCCCGCGCATCCCGAGCGTCTATACCGTCGAGATTCTTGATTTTGGCGGGCAGAAGGACGAATACATCCAGATGCTCTACGACCGCACACCAACGCTCCCACAACGCTTGCGGCTCGGCGAAGGCCACATCGACAACCTGTGGAACAACATCGCCCACCGCATCGTGACCCGATAATTTTCTATCTTTACGCCCGAAAATTCAACCTATAACCCAAAGAGACTATGCTTTTCAATTTCGACATGATCCAGGGCGTCTATGCCCGCATTCCCGCCCGCGTTGAAGCTGCCCGCAAGCAGCTGGGCCGTCCGCTCACCCTCGCCGAAAAGATTATCTACAGCCACCTGATTGATGGCGCCGAGAACAGGACTTACGAGCGCGGCAAGGATTTTGCCGAATTCCACCCCGACCGCGTGGCCATGCAGGACGCTACCGCCCAGATGGCACTCCTCCAGTTCACCACCGCCGGTAAGGCCCGCGTGGCAGTGCCGAGCTCCGTGCACTGCGACCACCTGATTATCGCCCGCGAAGGTGTCGAAAAGGACCTCCCCCGCGCCAAGGAAGAAAGCAAGGAAGTTTACGATTTCCTCCAGTCCGTCTCCGCCAAGTACGGCATTGACTGCTGGCTCCCGGGTGCTGGCATCATCCACCAGGTGGTGCTCGAAAACTACGCCTTCCCGGGCGGAATGATGATCGGTACCGACTCCCACACCGTGAACGCCGGCGGCCTCGGCATGCTCGCGATTGGCGTGGGCGGTGCAGACGCTGTTGACGCGATGGTCGGCCTCCCGTGGGAACTCAAGTACCCGAAGATGATCGGTGTGAAGCTCACCGGCAAGCTCCAGGGCTTCGCTACCGCCAAGGACATTATCCTGAAGCTCGCTGGCATCTTGACCGTGAAGGGTGGCACCAACGCCATTATCGAATACTTCGGCGAAGGCGCACGCAGCCTCTCCGC
>NZ_DFLC01000006.1:104047-108797 GCF_002374005.1 Fibrobacter sp. UBA3629
TCCACCTTCAGCTACGACGATTCCATGAGCCGCTACCTCAAGGTGACTGGCCGTGCCGACGTGGCCGCCGCTGCCGACAAGATTGCAGAACACCTCAAGGCCGACCCGGAAGTCGAAGCAAATCCGGAAAAGTATTTTGACCGTGTTGTGGAAATCGACCTCAACACGCTCATCCCGCATTACAACGGCCCGTTCAGTCCGGACCGCGCCTACGCCGTGACCGACATGGCAGAAAGCCTCAAGGCCACCGAAACCAAGCCGGAATCTACGCCGGTCGTAAGCGCAGCCCTCATTGGTTCTTGCACGAACTCTAGCTACGAAGACCTCTTCATGGCTGCCAACATGATCAAGCAGGCCCTCGCGAAGGGTCTTTCCCCGAAGTGCCCGCTCCTCATCAACCCGGGTTCCGAACAAGTTCGCTACACTGCCGAACGCGATGGCCTCATCGACTTGTTCAAGCAGTTCGGTGCAACGATCATGACGAACGCTTGCGGTCCTTGCATTGGCCGTTGGGACCGTGCCGGTGCCGACAAGAAGGAACTCAACACCATCGTCCACAGCTTTAACCGCAACTTCGCAAAGCGCGCCGACGGTAACCCGAACACGCACGCCTTTGTGGCTAGCCCGCTCATGGCCGTGATTGCAGCCCTCAGCGGCGACATCCGCTTCAACCCGATGACCGACACCCTCGTGAACAATGAGGGCAAGGCCGTGAAGCTCGACCCGCCGGAACAGTGCGAACTCCCGCCGAAGGGTTTTGAAGTCAAGGACGCAGGCTACCAGGCCCCTGCAGAAGACGGTTCCAAGATTACCGTTTCTATCAACCCCGAAAGCAAGCGCCTCCAGGCTCTCGCTCCGTTCGCAGCCTGGGACGGCAAGGACATCGCGGGCGCCCCGCTCCTCATCAAGGCGAAGGGCAAGTGCACCACCGACCACATCTCCATGGCCGGTCCGTGGCTCAACTACCGCGGCCACCTCGAAAACATTTCGAACAACATGCTCATCGGCGCCGTGAACGCCTTCAACGGCGAAACCAACAAGGTTCTCTGCCAGTGCGGTGAATACAAGGAAGTCCCCGAACTTGCCAAGATTTACAAGGCCAAGGGCACGGGCTCCATCGTCATCGGTGACGAAAACTACGGTGAAGGCTCCAGCCGCGAACACGCCGCCATGGAACCGCGCTTCCTCGGCGTGAAGGCCGTGATTGTGAAGAGCTTCGCCCGCATTCACGAGACGAACCTCAAGAAGCAGGGCATGCTCGCCCTCACCTTCAAGAACGCCGCCGACTACGACAAGATCCAGGAACAGGACGTATTCGACATCGTTGGCCTCACCAAGTTCGCCCCGGGTTCCGAGTTCACGCTCGTCGCCCACCACAAGGATGGCTCTGTCGATAACATCGCGCTCAGCCACACCTACAACGAACAGCAGTGGGCATGGTTCAAGGCTGGCTCCGCCCTCAACCTGATCCGCGCGAACAACAAGTAATCGTAAGTCAATAGTCATTTATAAGCCCTCGCAAAAGCGGGGGCTTTTTTCTAAATTTGGCGGCGAAAAAAGGATACGCGATGGATTACAGGAACTGGCAAGAAATCTACAAGAACATGAGCCCCGAGATGAAGGAGCAGGCCATGAAGATGGCCAAAGCACAAATCAAGGAAAAGCTCGCCCGCTGGTTTTCGCAGCCGATACTTGTGGTTGCAGCGCTCCTGCTCGGCGCCATCGTCGGAACGCTTACCGCATTCTTTGGCCAGGTACTCGACCGCGTCGGTGCCATTCGCGACACAAACCCGCTGTACTGGATTCCAGCTCTCGCCCTCGGTGGCGTCGCCATCGTGCTCACTTACATGAAAATCGGCAAGGGCTCCGAACGCGGCATGGGAATCATTTTCGACGTCGCGCACGGCAAGGAAAGGGAAATTCCGCTCCGTCTCATCCCGCTCATCATGGTAACGACTTGGGTTACGCACCTCTTCGGAGGAAGTTCCGGCCGCGAGGGCGTGGCCATGCAGATCGGCGCTACCCTCGGGCACAACATCAGCTCAAAGATCCACGTGGAGAACGCTCCCCGCATTTTGCTTGTCGCAGGCATGGCGGCAGGCTTCGCGGGGCTTTTCCAGACACCGCTCGCGGCCATCGCGCTCTCGCTCGAAATCCTCCTGGCGGGCCACCTCGAAATGGCGGCGCTCCTTCCCGCCGCCGTTGCCGCCTTTACCGCTTGCAAGGTTTCGCAGATGTTCGGAGAAACTACCGTCATCGCCATGAACGACATATTCCCGAGCGACATCTCGAGAATTCTCTGGAACGACAGCGGGCTCGACATTTGCTTTATCTTGAGGCTCGCTGTCCTTGGCGCCATTTTCGGGATTGTCGGCGGCGGGTTTGCAAGACTCCTCCCGCTTTCCAAGAAATTCTTTGCGGAAAAGTTCCCGAACCCCGTGAAGCGCGTCGCCATCATGGGCGTGGTTCTCAGCGCTCTCTTGCTGCTCTGCTGGCAGGGCCGCTATTCCGGACTCGGCACGAACCTCACCGACATGATTTTTTCGGGTTCCCCGACATCTGCCGCCAGCGATATCTACGCCTACGATTGGATTCTGAAGATGCTGTTCACCATCGTCACACTCTCGGTCGGGTTCCAGGGCGGCGAAGTCACCCCGCTGTTCACCATCGGAGCGACTCTCGGCACGGTACTTGCCGCAATCGTTGGCGTCCCCCTCCCGATTGCCGCCGCCCTCGGTTACGCGGCTGTTTTCGGAGCCGGCACGAACACGCTCTTCGCCCCCATCCTCGTCGGAGCGGAGATTTTCGGGTTCGACCTGCTCCCTGCATTCTTCGTAGTCTGCACAGCAGCCTACGTGTGCAACGGCGGCAAGAGCATTTACGCACAAAAGAAACTGCGTTTGCGCTAAGAGCGGGTTGCCATACCGCATAGAATGTCTTAATTTTAAGGCATGCAAAACAATCGTGAAAACTGGGGCTCCAAGATAGGAGTCATCCTCGCTGTCGCAGGTTCGGCAGTCGGGCTCGGCAACTTCCTTCGATTCCCCGTACAGGCGGCCACCAACGGCGGTGGCGCATTCATCATCCCCTACCTTATCGCCTTTATTTTCCTCGGCATTCCGCTTGCCTGGATGGAATGGACACTCGGACGCTATGCGGGCCGCCACAACTACGGCACCGCCCCGAGCACACTCCACATCATCTTCGACAAGAAGAAGCCCTGGGCAAAGCACCTCGGCTCCATCGGGCTCCTGCCACCGATTTTCATCGTCTTCTACTACGTGTTCATCCAGTCGTGGATCCTTGCGTTCGCCTACTACTCTCTCACGGGCAAGCTCATGGAAGTCACGTCCCAGGGTAGCGCCGCAGTCACGCAGTTCTTCGGCGACTTCATCATGCTCAAGACATGCGTGGGCCCCATCCCGTCTGCCATCATCTTCTTCCTCATCACGTTCGCCTGCAACATGACCGTTCTCGCCCTGGGCGTGCGCAAGGGTATCGAGCGGGTGAACAAAATCTGCATGCCCATCCTGCTCTTCTTGGGCATTATCCTCGTAATCCGCGTGCTAACGCTCCCGGGCATCGGCAAGGGCCTCGCCTTCATGTGGAACCCGAACTTCAGCGAACTCGCCAACCCCAAGGTATGGATGGCGGCGGCGGGTCAGGTGTTCTTCACCATGAGCCTCGGCATGGGCATTATCTGGTGCTATGCGAGCTACCTCAAGCCCAAGGAAGACCTAGTGCTCTCTTCCCTTACCGCTAGCGCCACGAACGGATTTGCCGAAATCATTATCGGCGGTACGGTTGTCATCCCCATCGCGGTCATCATCGCAGGCGCCAACATCGAGGAATGCGCGAAGCTCGGCACCTTCGGCCTCGGATTCCAGACCATGCCCTACGTGTTCGGAACGCTTCCGCTCGGCGGTGCGTTGCAGACACTCTGGTTCGCGCTCCTGTTCTTTGCAGGCATCACCAGCGCCATTTCCATCATCCAGCCGCTCATCAGTTTCTGCGAAGACGATCTCAAGTTCAGCCGCAAGAAGTCCGTCACAACCATCAGCACCATCATCTTCATCGGCAGCCTCACCGCCATCTTCGGCCTTGCCGCGGGGACGGTCGACGAGCTCGACTTCTGGGGCGGCACGTTCCTGCTGGTGGTATTCGGCGCCATCCAGGCCATCATCTTCTCGTTCGTGCTCGGTCGCAAGAAGTCCCAGATTGTGCAGCCCGGCGAATCCGTGGCTTTCGCCCTGATGAACGAGGGCTCGCAACTCAAGCTCCCCCGCTTCTTCAGGCCCATCATCCAGTATGTTTGTCCGGCCTACCTGATTATCCTGCTCGTTTCGTTCACATTCACCGACGGTCTCCCGCTCATCACACTGAGCAACATTCCCGCCGATGCCAAAGTGACGTTCCTCGGGGGAGAATTCTCGAAGCTCCACTTCACCTGGGCTTTCCGCGGCTTCATGCTCCTGATAGTCCTGCTCCTGAATATCGCCATCGCCTATGCCTGGCGCAAGGGCGGCACCGCCGAAATGGGTCGTGACACGAGCATCCACAAGATGCCGCTCGGCAAGTCGGACGAATACATCAACCGCTTGGCAAACAAGAAGAAAAAGGAGAAGTAGCATGGACGCAGAATTTACGACAGGCGGACTCATTTTCATGCTCACCTCGTGGGCGGCCATCATCGGGCTATGCATCTTCTGTTTCTCGAAGGTGTTTAAAAAGAAGTAAGTTTAACAAAAAG
>NZ_DFLC01000006.1:108903-197089 GCF_002374005.1 Fibrobacter sp. UBA3629
CGCTCCCGCAATGCCCGGCACCGCTTGCCGCATACGTTCCCGCCGTTCGCTTCGGCGACACCATCGTCGTCTCAGGACAGCTCCCGAGCGTCAAGGGCGATTTTTCGGCCTACACGGGAACCGTCCCGACTGAACTTTCTGCAGAAAAGGCGACCGAGGCAGCACGCGTCTGCCTCCTCAACAACATCGCCGCCGCCATGACGAAACTCGAACACGGCGAAACGCTCAAGCTAGTGCAGATGCAGGGATTCGTGCAGTCCGCAACCGACTTCCACGAACAGCCCGCCGTATTGAACGGCGCAAGCGAACTTGCCGTCCAGATTCTCGGTGAAAACGGCAAGCACGCGCGTACCGCCGTGGGTGTTTCCGCGCTTCCGAAGAATGCCGCCGTCGAAATCAGCTGCACCTTCCAGGTTGTCCCCGAAGAAGTGCGCTTTACCGGCCGCATGAACTGGATTGAGCAATAAAAAACTTAAAGGCTTCTGCGCCGGGCTAGTTCATGTCCAGCGCGGATAGTTCGCTCGCCAGTTTCGCATTCTGACGCTTCAGCGAATCAAGTTCCTGCTGCATCGCCTGGATTTGGCGTTCCATTTCGACCTTGTTCGCTGTAAGCCGTGCGATTTCATTGTTCATTTCTTGATCAGCGCAAGCGCTAAGTCCCAGAAAACAACCTGTTATTGCCAAAATAGCGAAAAATTTTTTCATAGCCGAAATTTAATTATAAATAAAGAGAATAAAGTCCATCAGCTTTAAAAAAGGGTATTATGATTGACAAAATCTGGTCATGGTTCGTCGCTCAGGGTTTCGAGGGTTCCGTTTCGGTAAAAGATGCGAATGTTCCCCCCCTTGGCCTGCCGAGATTGTTCACCAGCAAGGCAAACACACCTGATGACGACACATTCATCCACGAAGCCCTCTACGAGATGGACCCGGATTACACCGTAGTGGCCGTCATCACGCAAGCGGGCAACAAGGCAGCACGCGACTGGGCGGAAGAAGTTTTCCCTAACGGAATCGAGGAAATTTCGTTCGAAGGCAGCCCCGAAGACATCCAGGATCGGCTGGACGAGGCTATCCTCGAGGGGCTCGCCCACCGCAAGGTCCTCATGGTACGCGAATCCGGAGCCGTCGTGAAATTCGGATACAAGCTCGAAGATATCGTGTAGACATAAAGCGCCCTGCGAAGACGAAAAAACTATCTTTGATAAAATGAATTCGAATACTAGGCCATCTCCGGAACTTCTCTTGCCCGTGGGTACGCGCGAGATGCTCGAGGCCGCCGTCGCTAACGGCGCCGATGCCGTTTATTTCGGGGTTCCGCACTGGAACGCGCGCGGGCGCACCGAGGACTTTTCGCTCGAAGACGTCGGCGAGATGATCCGGTATGCGAGGGTACGCGGCGTGCGCACGTTCCTTGCGATGAACGTTCTCGTATTCGAGCGCGAACTGCGAGAGTTGCCGGAATTCCTCGCGAAGGTGATTTCGCTGGAACCGGACGCCTTCATCATCCAGGATATCGGGCTTGCGCGCCTGATACGCGCCATCGCGCCCACGCAGGAAATTCACGCGAGCACGCAGATGACGCTCGCGAGCGCCGAAAGCGTGAATCTGGCGGCAAAACTGGGGTTCAACCGCGCCGTGCTCGCCCGCGAACTTTCGCTCAAGGAAATCGCCCGCATCAAGGAAGCGACCCCGCTCGAGCTCGAAGTGTTCATTCACGGCGCGCTATGCGTGAGCTATTCGGGGCAGTGCCTCACCAGCGAGAATTTCGGCGGTCGCAGCGCAAACCGCGGGCAGTGCGCCCAGAGCTGCAGGCTCCCCTATCGCATATTCGTGGACGGCAAGGAATACCGCGATACGGATGCGCAATACCTGTTCAGTCCGCACGATTTGTGCGCCCTCCCGCGACTCGGCGAACTTGAAGAAATCGGCGTGAGCTCGCTCAAGGTGGAAGGCCGCCTCAAGAGCCCGGAATACGTAGCGGCGGTCGCAAGCGCCTACCGCAAGGCGCTTGGCCGCATCCCGCTCGAAGGCAAAGACATGGCGCCGCTCGAAGTGCTGTTCAGCCGCGGGCTACGCACGGGCTGGCTTGACGGGGACAACCACCAGGAACTCGTGGACGGCACGTTCAGCAACCATCACGGGATGTTCCTCGGGACGGTCGTACGCGTGGAGCGCGGGTGTGTCGTGGTGGAACTGGATGAAAATGTTCTTGCGGATATGATGCCGCGGCCGGGTGACGGAATCCTCTTCGAGGAACCGAAATTCGCTCAAAGCGCCGGTGCGAGACTCTACGCCTCGCAAGTCGTGCACGAGTACAAAGGCAAGCCATCTACGCGCGGCTGCGGCCCGCAACTCCTGAAAATGGAATTCGGGCGCGATTTCGACACGCGGCAGGTCGCCCGTGGGATGAAGGTGTACAGGAATGATTCCCCTGCGCTGGAAAAGGAACTGCGCAAGACGTTTACCGACCGCGAGCAGGCGAAGCGCATTCCCGTGAAGATGGAACTTTCGGGAAGCATCGGCAATGTGCTCAAGCTCGCCGTCTACGATGTACCGCGCAACCGCGTTGAAATCGAAAGTGACACGGTGCTCGAAGCCGCGAAGAACGGTGACATGGGCGATAAACTGCGCGACCTCGCACAGAAGGAACTTTCGGGCCTGAGTGCGACCGCCTACAGCCTCAGGGATCTAGAAATTGACGTCGAACGCGGAGCCTTCATCCCCGGAAAGATGCTCCGCACGCTCCGCCAGAAGGCGATAGAAGCGCTTGACAACGAACGCTGCATATGGCACGAGCTGAACCCGAGCGCCAATGCGGGCCGTGCCCTCCTCAACAGCGTAAAGTTCGGCACGAAAGTTGCGCCCACTGCCGCGCGACCGGTCATTTCGGTGCTCGTCCGCAGTCCCGAACAAATCTCAGCCCTCGAAGGCCTCGACATAGACAACGTTGTCATGGATTTCGACTGGGGCGTAAAATACGACGAACCGCTCGAACAAATCCGCGAACTCGGTTTCAGGGCAGGCATGGCCACACTCCGTATCCACAAGCCGGGCGAAAGCCACTACCTCAAGAACATCCTGCGGCTATGCCCCGACTTTGCGCTGGTCCGTAACCTCGGTGCGCTCTCCATCCTCAAGGAAAGTGGCATTCCGCTCGCGGGTGACTACAGCCTGAATGCAGCAAACTGCCTGAGCTACGACTGGTTGCTTTTGCAGGGGCTGCAGACGCTCCACCCCTCGTGGGACCTGAACTCCACTCAACTTTTCGACCTGCTGGATGATATCGACGGGAGCCGCATGGAACTCACGCTCCACCAGTACATGCCCGCCTTCCATTCCGAATACTGCGCGTTTGCCCGCGCGCTCACTACCGGCAGGCGATTCCCCGAATGCGGCAAGATTTGCACCCAGCACAAGGTCGAAATTCTCGACCACAAGGGCGAACGTCACTTTCTGCAGAGCGACGCGGAATGCCGCAACACACTGTTCGTAGGCAAACCGCAATCCGCCCTGAAATTATTGCCGGATTTACGCGCCGCCGGAGTGAACCATTTCCGCCTCGAAATGCTCCAGGAAGACGCAGCAACAGTGCGTAAGAAGGCGCTCATCTACACGCAGGCCATCCGCGGGAAAATATCCATCGACGAGGCCATCCGCCTCGCCGGCGTCGAAGAAAAATACGGGCTTTCCGAAGGCCAGCTATTCAACGAAAGCGTGTGGCACGACCGCAAGAAGGTCTAATTTTTCTATATTGCGCCTATAATTTTCACCGCCCAGACTCAGGGCCAAAGGAACACCATGAAAATCGCCGATAAGACCGTCGTCCAGATGCACTACACCCTCACCTCCGACGAAGGAGCCGTCATTGATTCCTCCGAAGGCCGCGAACCGCTCCAGTACATCCAGGGCGCACACATGATCGTCGTGGGGCTCGAAAACGCGATGGTCGGCCACGAAGTCGGCGACAAGTTCGATGTGAAGGTCATCCCCGCCGAAGGCTACGGCGAATATGACGAGCGCATGACGCAGGAAGTCCCGATGGACGCTTTCCAAGGTGTCGAGAAGGTGGAACCCGGCATGATGTTCTACGCGCAGACGCCCATGGGCCCGATGCCCATCCGCGTCAAGTCCGTCGCGGGCGACAAGGCCGTGATCGACGCAAACCACGAACTCGCGGGCAAGAACCTGAACTTCGCCATCGAGGTCGTGAGCGTGCGCGAGGCCACCGAAGAGGAACTCAACCCGCAAGGCCACCACTGCTGCTGTGGCGGCAAGGGCGAAGGCGAGCACGAGTGCCACTGCGGCGAGGAAGGCCATGAATGCGAATGCGGCGGCGAAGGCCATGGCCACCACGGGCACAAGGAAAACTGCGACGGCAAGGGCGGCTGCGGCTGCCCCAACCACGACAAGCACCACGGCAACGGGTAGTTTAAGCCCGGCTAAAAGCTCTGACGGTTGTAGGCCTAGTCAAAGATACAGCGAACTGAAATTCCAAAGGACTTACCATTGGAGCCCAAGTCCGCACTGCCAGAGTTCGACAAGCCCATATTGTACAACAAATCGGCGCTGATTTCAGTAGAACTCCAAAATCTCGTAATGTAGCCTTCATCAAAGGATCCCACACGCTTATCCCTAGCGCCAGCAGGAAGTGCCGTGAAAGCGAAATCATCCGTACCATTACCACTTTCACCATCATCTTCTTTCCAACCGTACGTGGATTTGAGTTTCTTGGCAGCACTCATTGAGCCGCCAACAGCATCGAACAAATCTTCCCATTCATCCTTGCTAGGCAAGCGCCATCCCTCGGGACAAGCTTTCGCAGCGGCATCCCATGTATATAGACGGCCATACTTTTCACAGTTCGCGGGATTGTCGTCATAGCACCAGCTATCTTCGGTCCGGACATTCAAATTCTGTGCCATCCAAACCTGCTTTCCGATTTTGATGACCTTATAGGTATTGCCATCCCGGTCATTTACTGTCAGGGGAATTTCCTTATTGCAACCCGTCATAAGAAGGGCAATGCCGGCAGCAATTATCAGTAATTTTTTCATATTTTCATCCTTTAGTTTTCTATAAAAACCTCAAACTAGTTCTATCACATTCAATGTAAATAAAAAAAACTGAAATGTCGTAGCAAATGAAAAAAAAATTCAAAGAACTTCAGACATCACCGCTTATTTAACATTTTTGACAAAGCCCCTCAAAAAACGCAAAAAGCGCCTTATTTTTGCTTAGACAGCTAGTCCTTCACGCAGCGGACCGAGAACCCGTAGTTCTTGTTGCTGACACCCAGTTTTGCTGTGGCATAGTTGTAGTTCAAGCACATGCTGTACGCGTAGTAGCGGCTGGTCCCCGTAGAAGTCCATGAGGATGCAACGCCGCCCTTGAGGGTAAAGCCCGCATAGATGCCCCTGCTGCCGGCTGGGAGCGCCGAGAACCCGAAATCATCCGTCCCGTTGCCGCTTTCGCCCTTGTCTTCATCCCAACCGGACGTGGACTTGAGTTTGCCGCCAGCAATTTCGCCGCCACCAGCCGTTTGGATCAAGACATTCCATTCTGTCGTGTCAGGCAAATGCCAGCCTTCGGGGCAAGCTTTCTTTGCAGCACTCCACGTATACAGGCGGCCATACTTTTCGCAGTTCGCGGGATTGTCGAAATAGCACCAGCTCTCTTCAGTCTCGACATTCAGATTCTGGGCCATCCAAACCTGGTTCCCGATCATGACAGTCTTATAGACGTTGCCGGCCTTGTCCTTCATCGTGAAGGGAGCATCCTCATTGCAGCCCGTCATAAGAAGGGCGATGGCAGCAGCGATTAGCTGTAATTTTTTCATATCAGGATCCTTTGTCATTAGCGCAAACACAGTCGACGCAAAACCTGCCGCAAGACGCGCAGGCCGTAAGTCACTACGTTCAGGTTGGATTTTTCGTCTGCGTATCGCGTAGGTATCGGAAGTTCGGCCAGCCGGTAGCCGCAGGCATCGGCGATGGAGATGATTTCCAGGTCGATATCGAAACTCGGGCTCAGTTTCTGGAGGTCGAGCGTCTTCAGGAATTCCGCATTGTAGACAATAAAACCGCTATGACGGTCCGTAAGCTTCTGCCGGAAAGCGACATTCTCGAGCGCGGTAAGGAAAGCCCCGCCGAGGCGCTTATAGAGAGGCATGTTTCCGGCTTTCGCGCCACCTGCGATGGCATGACGCGAACCCTGGACTAAGGCTAATTCGGGCTCGCGCTCAAGATACGCGAAGAATTCATCTAGCTGTTCTGCGGGGTACTGCCCGTCGCCGTGAAGGCAGGCGATGTATCTCGCGCCGGAGCGGAGCCCCTCGGAAATTCCGGTCTTGACTACGGCACCGTAACCGCGATTGAACTCAAAGCGCATGTACTGCAGGTGGGCCTCCCCCACAAAATTTTCGTAAGCCCCGCGGGTATCGTCCTTCGAGCCGTCGTCAATCACGAGCACCAGCGCGCGTTCCATGACCGCGGGAGGAATGCTCCCCAGCACGCCGGCGAGAGTCGCGGCGACATTGTATGCCGGAATGAAAATGAAATAGTCTAGATCCTTCGACTTCGCTTTGCTTCGCTCAGGATGACACATAATACAGTTCTACACAGAATAATGCTTCACGAACCAGGAGAGCGATTCTTCCAGAGCCGTGTCGAGCGGGATGCGCGCCTTGAACCCAAGCAGGCGCTCGGCCTTCGTAACCGAGGGCATGCGACGCATCGAATCGTCATAACCCGCGCCGTAGTATTCCTCGCCCGAAACGCTTTGCGGTTCCGGCAGCGTAGAGATATCAATCCCGCGCACCTTCGCGAAAATCGCGCGCATTTTCTGCGCCAGTTCCGCAATCGAAACCTCGTTCTCCGCATTCCCCACATTGAACGCCTGCGAGAAGACACCAGCGCTCGGCGCGGCACCTACCTTCGATACACCCGCAGCATCCGGCGAATCACCGACACCAAAACTCAACGCGCATCCAAGCCCAGCATCGAACAGCGCAAATAAGAAATCAATCGCGTCGTGCACGCTCGTAAAGCAGCGCTTCGCCTTCCCGCCGTTCACGAGCTTCAGGGGTTCGCCCCGCAAAAGCGCCGTTGAAAAGTTCGCGAGTACCCGCGGAATTCCCTCGCCGTCCACGCCCGGCATAAAGTCCATGTACGGCCCGACAAAATTGAACGGGCGAACCACAGTCCAGCGCAAGCCGGGCAGCCCCGCGATAAACCGTTCCGCCAGGAGCTTCGCCGTCGCGTAACTCCAGCGGCTCGCGGTTACGGGCCCGAACACGGCGGGAGTCGAATCTTCCTCCAGTTCTCCGCTCTCCACCGCAGTCTTCCCGTAAATCTCAGACGTAGAAAAATGCACGAGCCAGGCCCCGCTCTTCGCGCAGGCCGAGGCCAAAGCCGCCGGATGGTCGTAGTTGCTCCGGATAACCTCGCACGCCTCCCCCATGTAACGGCTCGGCGTACAAATCGCTGCCAAGTTCACCACCAGCGGGAACTGCGCGATGCGCTCCACGACAGCAGGGTCGGCCAAATCCGCACACAGGAACTCGCACCGTTCATGGTTCAGACGGTGCTGTAGCCTGTAGAAATCGAGATCCACGCCAAAAACGCGCCAGCGGGTACGTTCCAGCACGGCGTCGAGCAAATGGCTACCGATAAAACCACCGCAGCCCACGATGGCCACGGTGAAACTACTGTCGTCGAAGCGGGGGGTCATTACTCCTTGACCTTGAAGGTCCCGGACTTGCCCGCCTTGGCCTGCTTGGAATACGGATAGACGTAGATATAGGCGTCATCTGCCGCAACAATGCCCTCGGCATCCAGCTTGATGCCGTACTCGTTGCAGGTCTTGCCATCGATTACAGCGTCGTCGATGCTTTCTTCGAGCAGGTTCACCTTCTTCGCGCCCTCGTCGAAGCGGAGCTCAACACCGAAGCCGCCAAAATCCATGTCGGAGCCGAACACGACCTTGATGGTCTCGCCCACCTTGAATTCCTCGCCGCCCTTCGGGGAAACAACCTTCACGCCGTCGGTCACGGAGCAGTCCGCAGTATCGTTGTTGCTCGGACCGGTGGAGGATTCATCGTCACCGCAAGCGAAAAATGCGAGCGAACTTGCAAGAATCAAAGCATGAGAAAACTTCATAAATTCCTCGTTTGTTGTTTATGTGAACAATATACAAAAACGCCTAGCGGGCCACGACCTGCTTGCGGATTTTTTCGGACAAATCGCGCCCGCCCAGCTGTGCGATGCATTCGAACGCGAATTCCTCGGCGGTTCCGGCCCCGCGGCTCGTGACGATATTGCCGTCCACCACCACGCGGTCTTCCACAAACTTGTTGCAGACAAGTTCCTCCACGCAGCCCGGGAAGCATGTCGCCGTCCTATCCACAAGAAGCCCGGCCTTGCTCAACACGAGCGGGGCCGCGCAGATAGCGAAAATCCACTTGTTCTTGTCGTTGAAGTCGCACACGACGCGCTCCACGTCGGCAGATGCCTTGAGGCGCTGCACGCCCGGACCGCCACCCGGCAGGAGAACGGCATCGAACTTGGCGGTATCGGCACCCGAAAGCGCAAAATCGGCCGCAATCTTGAGCCCGTGGGCACCCGTCACGAACGAATCTCCCGAAACGCTCGCAAGCGCCACCTCAAAGCCCGCCCGCTGCAGGTAATCGAAAGGTGTGACGAACTCGGTTTCCTCGAAACCATCGGCCATAAGGAAAAGTATCTGCATATTGAACCTCTTTTTGAGGAAAATAATAAATTCAAAGACTATTCATCTTAGACCGACTTCGCTATTCGTTCCGCAATCGCCCCTATTTTTTCATACGATATCAAATGGCAGAGCATATCGGTAAACTTTCCATACTTCCGGTATAAAAGATTAAATGTAAAGTAGGCTGCTCTTATGCCCTTAGACTCCGGACGACGTCTCCATATATTTTTCAAGCTATATATTTCTTTATAAATCCAATGATACCCTTGATACAGATCCTGCCTAGTCATTCCTCTTGGTTGATAAACCACATGAGCCGTATTGTAAAGGGTCAAGTCATCGGTAAGGATTCTTCCTTCCGATTTCATCCTGTCATAGAGAGCCGTTCCCGGATAAGGCGTCAGAATATGGGATGTGACCGTTTCAATCTTATTTTTCACAATCCAATCTAGAGTCGACTTAAAGACTTCAGGCGTATCGCCATCCAGCCCGAACACGAAACTAGCGTTAATCATGATACCCCTTTCATGAATAGCCCTTATCGCTTTCTCATATTCCTGCGTGTGGTTCTGAACTTTGTGAACCCCGCTTACAGAATCCGGATTGATACTTTCAAAACCGATAAACAGACTTTGACATCCTGATTTTTTCATCAAGTCAAGCAATTCATCATCGAATGCCGCATTGATGGACACGGCCGCCCTCCACTTTAATCGCAACGGCATAATTTCTTTCAGGAACTGTTTTGTCCATACTGGGTTCCCTGCAAAATTATCATCGATAAACATGATGTGTCTCGAACGAACCGCCTTGATGTCCGCCAAGACATCTTGAATATTGCGATTTAGGTATTGATGTGCTTTAGCGCTGTTATAGCAAAAATCACACCTAAAAGGACAACCCCTGCTTGTGTGAACGACATGACAGTATAAGTATTCGCCTTTCTTGAGGAAATCGTATGCAGGAGAAACTACAAGGTTTCCATCTTGCAGTTTTGGACAGCGATAGACAGGCTTCAGATTGTTGTCCAGAAAATCCTTTATAATCTCCGGCCAAGTGCCTTCTGCAGCGCCAATGCAAAGCACATCAAAAGCATTTGCCGGAATCGTATCAAAGGCGGTCGTCACATGAATTCCCCCAGCAACAACAATGGAGCCTTTTTCACGAAAATGTCGCGCTATCTCGATGGCCCTCGGCAAGGTGTCAACCGTAACCGATATTCCAACAATATCAGGCGCATCATCATAATGAATTTGCTGAATATTTTCATTTTCCAGTTGCACCCTGTGCTCTTTCCTGACCAGATTCACAATCGTGAGCAGGCCCAAAGGAGGTGCCATGTGCAACTTTATGTCCGTATCCATTGGACGACGATGCATTTGGGGTTGAATCAATTTGATAAATAGCTGTTTTTTCACTGGTACAATTATAACAACACATACTTCACTACTCCCCTCGGGCTACATTTTTTACTACATTTGAGCCCATGAATTTCAAGGACCGCATTATCCGCGCCACGGGCAAAAAGACGCCCTTCCGCTTGATTGTCGTCGACTTGACCGCGACGATGAACGAAATCGGCAAGCAGCACAACGCACAGGGGTTCGCCCTCAAGCTTTTGGCCGAAAACTCCATCGCAAGCATTTTCCTGAGCGCAAGCCTCAAGTACGCGGGCACGGTCTCGCTGACTACGCGCTTTGGCGGTGAAATCACGAAGGTATCGTCTGACACGACGCCGATGGGGCTTGTGCGCGCGATGATCCCGCAGGCCGAACTCCAGGCCGTGGGCGGCAACGAGCCCGCGCTCATCCCGCAGAGCGTGCAGGTCGTGAAACTGAACGAGCAGGGCAAGCGTGTCCACGAGAGCATCATCGAGGCGCCCGCCATTTCGATGGGCCAGAACCTCGCCACCTACCTGCTGCAGTCCGAGCAGATTCGCTCCGCCGTGGGCATCGAGGCGGCGTTCAACCGCGAAGACCCGAGCAAGCTCGACTACGCCGCGGGTTTCTACATCGAGGCTTTCCCCGACCTCGAGGACAAGGATATCAACCTCATCGAAGTCATCGTGCAGAACCTGCCGAAGTTCAAGGACATGAACACGCCCGAGGGTTTTGACCTGGACGAGCTGCTGGACCAGCTGCGCGGGCCGTACGAAATCGATATCGTGAAGGAAATCGACCCGAAGGCCTACTGCCCCTGCAGCCGCGAACGCACGGTGGCAACACTCGCCACGCTCCCGCTCAAGGACCTGCAGGAACTCGAAGCCGAGGGCAAGAACTTGGAAGTCGTCTGCGATTTCTGCCGCACGCCGTACCAGATTACGGTCGCGGACTTGCGCGAGATTATAAACGAGAGAAAGAAATAGCCGTATGTTTACGAAGCAATGTGTCGTTACCCTGGACCTTGAAGGTGTCCTCGCCCCCGAAATCTGGATTGCCGTCGCCGAGAAGACGGGTATCGCGGACCTGCGACTCACCACGCGCGACATCCCCGACTACGACGTGCTCATGAAGGGCCGCATCGCCATCCTCGACCGCGAGGGCATCAAGCTCTCGGACATCCAGAACGTCATCGCGAACCTCGGGCTTCTGGACGGCGCGCGCGACTTCATGGACAAGCTCCGCGACGAGACGCAGGTGATTATCCTTTCGGACACGTTCCAGGAATTCGCCTACCCCATCATGAAGAACCTCGGCTTCCCGACCATCTTCTGCCACAATCTCGTGGTGGAAAACGACCGCATCAGGGGCTACCACCTGCGCATGAGCGACCAGAAGACGAAGGTCGTGAAGCACCTGCAGGAGCTGAACTTCAAAGTGTTTGCTTCGGGCGACTCCTTCAATGACACGGGCATGCTCAAGCAGGCCGACAAGGGCTGCTTCTTCTGCGCGCCGGACTCCATCGTGGCGCAGTTTCCGCAGCTCGAGGCCACAAAGACGTACGCGGAACTCCTCGAGAAGTTCCACCAGTTCCAAAACACGCTGTGAGACAAACATCTTTTTTAGTCGATAAAAAAAGGAGACAACAATGAAGCTCTACACGACAGACTTTATCAGCGGCAAAGAATTCGAAACCCTCCAGATGGTGCGTGGAAGCGTGGTCTTCAGCAAGAACGTGGTCCGCGACGTATTTGCCAGCCTCAAGACGATTATCGGCGGCGAAATTGCCGGCTACACCGAAATGCTCAACGACGCACGCAACATCGCCATCGAACGCATGACGCGCGAAGCGGCCGCCGTCGGAGCAGACGCCATCGTGAACGTGCGATTCGCTACGGCATCCGTAATGGCCGGCTCTGCCGAAATTATCGCCTACGGGACAGCGGTAAAATTCAAGAATTAAACAAAAAACCGCATCTTTTATCACGCAAAAGCCACCTGCCGTTGCGGGGGGCTTTTATTTTGTATATATTTAAAGTATTCGGAATGCCCTCAGTGGCAGAAAGGAGGAAACATGTTCTACGAACATTGGAAAAAGATTGCACTTGCGCTGGCCGGGCTCTTTTGGGCCAGCTGCGGAGACGACGGCTCCAGCGATGAAGTTTCTATGTTTGCTCCCGAATATGGCGTTCAGGTAATGCCATCCGACTCTATAGGGGGTGCGGTTTGCCTTTATGGGGTAGAGGCTCCAGTCATTATCGAACAGGGAGTCCTTTGCTACAACGATACCGCAACGAACGATTCGGGCAAGGTGTTCAAGATTATCGACTGCACCGACGGCAACAAGTACCTGAGGGACCCCTCTGCTGCGGGTGCGGAAGGCGTCGAGCTCCCCGAAGGAGTCCAGGTATTCGCCCCGAAGGCCGGCAGCGGAAAAGCCATAAACTGCACAGAAAATGGTGACGTCTGCATCGAACGGAACCCGAACATTTCCGAAGAACTGGATTCGCTTGCAGGCTGTCACCCCATCATCGACTGTCCGGAAAAGCAGGATTAATCACAAAACATAATTTAGGAGGAAACATGTTCTACAAGCATTGGAAAAAAATTGCACTTACGTTGACCGCTTTCTTCTGGGCCAGCTGCGACAACTCGCCTAATGAAGCGCCCATGTACGGAGCGCCGCCCTGCGATTCGAACCACTGCATGGAGGCCCCCGAAAGCAGCGACGCAAACGGCACGCAGTCCAGTTCCAGCGAAACAACCGCTTCGTCGAGTTCCGAGGCGGCCAAACCCGAAAGTTCCAGCAGCGTGTTCGAACAAATCATGCCCGCCTACGGCGTAGAAGTAGACTTCACGTGTGTACCCATGGATTCCAGTGTCGCATATTTCGCTACAGATTACAGCGCAGACACCCAAAAGATGTGGAAAGAGGAACAGGCCAAGCACGATGCCGTAGACAAGATTGATTCCATCAAGCAGACCCTGGCAGAAACGCCCATGTGCCTCGAGAACTTGCGCAGGGAACTTGACATGTTCGTAGCCCTTTACGGCGCCCCGACCGTCATCAATAATGCGGTAGAATCCTGCAGCGATGGCTCTACCAGGCCCAGCGAAGAATACGCCAGGTTCCTCAAGATGCAGGAAGAGTGGGAAGTGAACAAGCCTGCCCTGGACGAAGAACTCCAGAAGGTCTACGAAGACAAGATGAAGGAAATCGAAGAACGCATCAACAAGTGCATGGAGAAATAGACGAAAGAACGGCTCTATGAGCCTATAGACGAAAGTCGAAAAATATGATAAAAAAGCATTGGAAAAAAATTCTATTGAGCCTCTGCTCCATGCTCTGGAGCGGCTGCAGTGATGATTCCTCCAGCGATAGCCCTTCAGCGGGCAACAAGCTTATTGCCTGCGATTTTGATCAGATATGCCCCGAATATGGTATTTTCTACGATTGCGAAAACGAGGAAGATGCGATTGCCGGGAACTTCGAGAATTGCACCATGTCGTATCCGGCGTGCACAGACACGTACTATTGTGAAGACGACGTCACCTGTTTCCAATCGACCGACGACAAAACGAAAACTTTCGACTGTCACGACGAAAAGGATAAAAAGACGCTCTATAGCGAAGACGAATTCAAGTCAAAATACTACGTCGAAAGTGAGCGCATCCATTAAATTTCACATTACACACTCCTCATTTCACACTCCACACTTTTTATGCAACTCTCTCTTAAAAAGAAACTCGCACTCGAAGCATATCGCCTTTACCGCCACAACGAAATCAAGGCGCACCCGCTCACGTACTTTTTCTGGGAATGCACGCTGCGCTGCAACCTGCACTGCCTGCACTGCGGTAGTGACTGCGTGAAGGACGCCATCCCGGATATGCCCCGCAAAGACTTCATGGGTGTGCTGGATAAACTCGCCCCGCACATCGACCCGAAGCACTTTATCGTGGTGATTACCGGCGGCGAACCCTTGATGCGCCAGGACCTTGAAGAATGCGGCATGGAAATCAAGAAGCGCGGATACCCCTGGGGAATGGTCAGCAACGGCCTTGCCATGACCCCCGAACGCTACACCAAGCTGCTGAATGCAGGGCTGCGCTCGCTCACGATTAGCCTGGATGGCCTCAAGGAAAGCCACAACCATTTCCGCGGAGCCCCCACGAGTTTCGATAACGCACTCCGAGCTATCGACATGGCCGCTCACACGCAAGGCCTCACTTTCGACGTGATGACCTGCGTGAACCGCCAGAACTTGAAGGAACTCCCGAAGATTCTCGACATCCTCCTGAAAATCGGCGTGAAGCGTTGGCGTATCGCGACAGTGTTCCCGAAGGGCCGCGCGAAGGACAATCCGCTGTTCCAGCTCACGAACCAGGAATTCCGCCAGGTGTTCGATTTTATCCGCGAAGTGAAGAAGATGAACGTCATCAACGTGAACTACGGCTGCGAAGGGTTCCTCGGCAGCTACGAGAAGGACGCCCGCAACTACCCGTTCTTCTGCCGTGCCGGCGTGAACGTTTCTTCGGTGCTTTGCGACGGCAGCATTTCTGCCTGCCCAAGCCTCCGCGGCGACTACATCCAGGGCAACATCTACAAGGACGACCTCTGGGACGTGTGGCAGAACCGCTACCAGGTAATGCGCGACCGCAGCTGGGCAAAAATTGGCGACTGCAAGACCTGCAAGTACTGGCGCTACTGCGAAGGCTCCAGCCTGCATTTACGTGATGAAAAAACCAAAGAGCTTGCATACTGCCACGTAGCGAGACTCGAAGCCGCTGGTGCGTGATGACAAATGCGTAAGGCGAGAGTCGCGACCAAGTGTACTTGGTCATGACCGAGCCTAGCATTTGGTACTTGAGCGAAGCGAAAGTACAAAAGACCAAGGAATTGGCTTATTGCCACGTAAAGCGCTTGGAAGCCGCCGGGGCATAGCCCCATCAGATTTACTTAACGAGGCCGAAGCGCAGCGGACGTTCGCCCTTCACGCGGAGCACGTACACGCCTCGGTCGAGGCGGTTCAAATCAACCACCTCGCCAGCCGAAGCAAAGCCGTCCATCACGATGCGGCCTCGCAAATCCGTGACCGCATACTGGACGTTGCGGGAACCCGTGTATACGAAACTGCGGTTGCCCTCGCCCATGCGGAGTTTCGACACCTGCGAAGCCAACACTCCAACCACGCGCACCGTCGAAGGCTTCTGCGTGAGTCCATAAAGAAAGCCGAACACTTTTTCTTTCACTTTCGTATCGTAGTCGTCCTCGTCGTAAAATTCGTGCGGCATGTCGTCGACAAAGTACGTCTCGTGATCAACTTTCTTTGCCTTGAGAACGGAATCGATAACAAAACTTCCATACAAGGTAGGAGTCTGGATTTCAAAGGAATCTATTCCGGCCAGCGACATCTGCACCATGTTCACACCCAAAGTCGCGGCGATATTCCTTAGCGGCCGCCCCGTCTTGAAAAGCACCGTGCTATCGGCGGTACCGTGAACGAGCAACACGGGGGTTTCGGTATTCCCGATGATAGAGGGGTCATGGACAGCGCCCCACAAAGCAACAACGGCGTTCGCCTCGGATTCCTCGCCCGCCGCGCCAAAAGGATTAAGGCCCCCCAGGTCAGGAGAGTCATGCGCAACAGGCGGAATTTCGGAAGCCTTGTCCATGTAGATATTTTCAAGGGCCAAAATTGCCCCCGCGCTGTTGCCCAGAAGATAGATGCGGTCCTTGTCGATTCCAAGTTTATCGGCATTGAAACGCACATAGCGCACCGCCGCACGCACGTCCTGGATTCCGCGATAGACCGACCTCGAAAAATCGAGACTGTCGATGGAAAGGACCTTGTTTTCGATTTTCGTGGCAATGCCCAGGCGATACTGCACCGAAATAGCCACAAAGCCGCGGGCCGCAAGCGAATCGCAATAGGCGACAGACTGCTGGTCCATATCGGCCTTGTTTCCCGCCGCAAAAGCTCCGCCATGCATCACAAGGACTGCGGCCCGCTTGTTCTCGGAATCGTCCTTGGGAGAATAGACATCCATGTGCAATTCGACAGGAGCCATATCCGTTTCATTTTCGTAAAGATAAATCGCACTTTCGGCCCCCTTCATCGCGATCATCAAGCGCGTGATAGAAGTCGCCTTGTTAAGGTGCGGGACATCGGATGCGTAGACGACATCCTTCTCGAACGAGACATCGAACATGCGGTCCCTGTAGCGTTCTCCCGCATACGAAACGGAAAATGCAAAAGCAAGCGCAAGAAAAGCTAGAATTCCCTTTTTCATGGCAAATCCTTTTTTTGAGCATCCTATGCGCAATTATAACAAATTATTGGGCGCCGCTATCGGTCCGGACAATCCACGCATTATCCGCATCGGCGAAATCGACGTTGTAATCGTAATCGGGCTTGTAGCCGAGAGCATCGCCATCAACGGGCTTGCCGCCCGCCGTGAACAGGTTATCCTTCATCGCGACAAAGCCGACCGTCGAATCTACCGGAGAGCCGTCTTCGTTATACCAGCGGTAAAGCGTCACGGCCATCTCGTTATTGAAAACGTTGGATTCGACAAGGCAGCGTGCAGAATCAGAACAGACCACGCCAGACAACTCGACACCATCGAAGAAGTTGCTGTAGGCATGGAGCACGCCGCCATGCGAGAGAACACCATCTCTGCTCAGGCCCGCAAAGTAGCTGTGATGCACGGTCAGGCTCTGCGCGGTATCCTTGATGATATCGCCCGAAAGTCCAAAGAGCACGCCCGTCTGCGCATTTTCGAAGCGCGACCAGGATATGGTCACGTTGTGCGAGCCGCGCTTCACGTCGAGTTCCACCAGCGGGTATTCCTCGAAGGTGCAGTGGTCCACCCACACGTGATGCGAGCGGTTGTGAATCGAGAGCGCCCTGCGCGAGCTGGTATCGAGCACGGTTATCGCGGGAGCCGTAAACGTGATGTTTTCGAAAATCAGGTTGCTCGATGTTTCGGTAAGGATTCCCATGCCCGCAAAGCGCACATCGCGTCCGCGGCCGTCGAACGTCTTGTCGTTCTTGAGGCGGAGCGGAGACTGCAAGTTGTATGTACCGCTCTTCTCGAAAAGAATCCACGTGGGGCCTTCGCGATAGGCACAGTCGCGAAGCGAACCCGGAGCGATTACGGCAGAAGTCTTCGCATTGCCCGCAGAATCCACCTCCGTCGTGTCCTCGACAATCAGGTAGTCTTCCGTCGTGGTGACGATGCAGATTTCGCCTTCCGCCTTAGAGATGTTCCCCAGGGTATCGGTAATGCCCGCAGCACCCAGAGTACCGACAGCATAGCCCTCCATCTGGGCAAGCAGCGCATCGTGTTCGCTCCAGTCCTTCCCGGGATACTTGCTCGCTACCGGCTCACGGTTCTTGAACACCTTTATTTCGGATTCGGGATCCGTGCAATCCACATACAAGGTATCGCCCGGAACAAAGCTGAGCGTTGCAGAATTCTTTTCGGCGGCATCGGCTACATGGATGTCGAAAATTCCCGCCGGAAGCGAGTCGATGACAAAGTGTCCACTGCTGTCGGGAACAACGAAGCGGTCGAGACCCACCACGCGAATCACAGGAGCTTCCGAGCCAAGGAAAACGAAGCCTTCGATACTCGAAAGTTCTCCGAGCCGGACCGTATCGATTCTGGAATCGTTCGAATCGAGCGTAAATTTGAGCACAGCGCCCGAAGCCCTGGAATCGCGCACGTTCCTGACTTCAACCGCGTAGGCCCCCGGTTCCGCAGCCATTTCCACGAAGCCGTCCGCATCGGATTCCATCCACTCGGCAGAAATTTCGCCATCGCTCAGGAAATCGCCGGGGAGCATGCGGATTCGCGCTTTAGGGGCAGGAGACCCGTCGGCAAGCTGCACCTGCAGGGCGAATGTAGATTCCGCCTCGGTTCCGCCCGCAACCTTCCCGTCGTTGCTACAGGCCGAAACCAGACCCGCGCCCAGCAAGGCCGAGAGTCCGGCCGAGAGCGCTTTGCAAACTTTAGATAAACTAAGCCTCATCCGAACCCTCCACATCACCATCTTTCTCGACACCAGTAGCATTTTCACCCGCAGCAGCATCGAGCCCCGCTATACGGCGCTTGCGACCCCTGCGCTTGGGAGGCGGATACGGGTCCGAAAGCGGGAACAGCTGCATCCCGAGCTGGAAGACCCGATTCGGCTTTTCGCACTGGCCAACCTTCGCCAAGACTTCGCGACGGAAGCGACGGACCATTTCTACCAGTTCGCTATATGTCGACTCGTCGCAAGCAAAAGCCAGCGTCGAAAGATTGCGCTCGCCACGGCCAAAGCGGTCCATCGCATCTTGCGCCACGTTCAGGTTCTGCTGAATATACGAATTCACCGCCGTGCTGTAAGATTCCGAGCCGCTCGAAATCAGACCCTGCGTCTGTTCGTAGAACCCGGTCTCCGGATTCTTCTTAATCATCGAGAGGCGTTCGAGAAGCGCAATGGAAGAACGCACCTGAGAGCCCGTAATCGGCGGACGCACCATGAGACCAAGCGCAGCATCGTCGCCCACATAGGGGTAAAAAGTCACAAGTTCGCGGACTACAGCGTGGTACCAGTGATCAAAGTATTCGAACTGGTCTTTCGCCACGTTCTCCACCTTGCATTCCTTGGTGGCGACAAGCTTTTCGAGGTATTGCCTGCTTTCGGAATGGTTTTTCGCCTGGTTGAAGGCGACCATGTCGGCAAAATAAGATTTCTCTCGCGCATCGGAGCAGAAGATATCGGCAAAAACAGAAACGAGGCGTGCGGTCAAATTGCGCTTGCCCTGTAAAATTTTGTTGAACATCGACGCATCGAAACCAGCCTTGTCGGCAATATAACGGTGGCTAAAGCGCCAGTCACCCGCATGGCGTTCCTCGTAGGCGTCGCGCAAAAACTCGCGATAATTCAAATACTCAAATAGATTGATCATTTCACCTTAAATATAACAAAAGCGTCTACATTTCGAATATTTAAAAAGTCTACACTTCAAAAAAAATTTCTTTGTAGTGATTTATCCCACACCCCCGCGGAATGAATCACCCCAAAAAAGCTATCTGGAGAAGTAGCGTCCCTTCGGGAGTTTCGAATGCGTCTTTTCGCCGGGGACCATGCGACCGAGGGCATTGAAGCGACGGCCATCGCGAACCGCAGGAACATCCGTCGGACGTTTCACAATCGCATCCGTTCCACTCGAAGACGATTCTACATCGCCCTTCACCTTCGCAGGGCTGCATCCGGTGCGGTACACGCCCTTGATGTCGAAAGCAATCATGTCGATATTCGGTCCGCCGTCTGCCGAGACAGAGGCAAGTTTCACCTTAAAGTCAAGCGCATCCACCCAAACGTCCTCGACGTAAGCGGTATCCCACTTGTCCCAGCTTCCGGTAGACTTGAATGTCACATCGTACTCACCATTATCGACAGTCAGCTTCATATCGCGATCCGTATTTCCTTGGAACGAATAGCGGATCATCACGCGGGCGTTCGATGCGGACTGGTCCGAAGTCACATTGTAAGTAGCCGTGCTGTAGGCGGAGTTGTCAAAGTTAAAGAAACCCTGGCCCGTATAGCCTTCGTGGTTCGCCTCGGTCCAGCCATCCCCCGCTTCAGGGCTAGCCATGTCAATCGGAGAAGGCCAAGCTTCGTCGGCAACACCGTCGAAACAAATTTTCGGGTCAAACGAACTCGACGATTCAGGCCCAGCGGAGCTGGAAGAGGTCGGGCTATCGAGAGAATTTTCTTCGCCGTGCGAAGTCGGCTGGCAGGCGGGCCCTCCGTCAAAGACAGCCGTATAGGTCGCAGCGCGGTAGAGGGTCTTTTTCCCGTAGTAGTTCGAATCGGCAGAAAGTTTATTGCAGTCGTCATCGTACCAGCCAACGAACTTCTTGCCAAAGCTACCGGGGCTCACATGCAAAGTAAGCGGAGCGCCGCCAGGGAGTTGCTGGTTATGCGTAATGAGCCCTTTGCTGTTCGAAATATTCGCCTTGACCGTAAATGCGTAGCGCGGCTTGAGGGCGGACACGAGTTGCGTCAAGTTCGCCTTGTTATCGGCAGAAATGTACGATTCATTTTTCAGGGCGCTTTCAAGTTCCTCGGCAATCCACTGGCAATGCGCAATGGAACCCGATTCCTGGAAGTGCGTCGTTCCATCGTTAGTGACACCATCCGGGTAATTCGGGTATTCTCCCTTCAGGAACATCTTGAACTGGTAGCGGGAAACATACGCCGGGTCCCAGCTCTTGCTGTAGGCGTTGTAGGATTTCGCGTTCAGGTTCACGTAAACGGCGCCGTTTTTCTTGGCGAGTTCTTCCATCTTGCCGACAACGTTGTATTCAGTAAAGATATTGCGGCCATTCGCCCCCATGTTCATGTTCATCGGGGTCACGTACACCAGGGTAACGCCCGCACCTTTAGCCACATCGGCATACTGCTGTAGCCAGTAGCCAAGCGAATCAAAGGGGACCTCGCGAGCTTTGCTTCCAAAATAGCGGTCATTATGCCCGAACTGGACCATCATGATATCGCCCTTCTGCAGTTTGGCCTTGACCTCGTCCAGGCGGCCTTCCTGCACGAACGTCTTGGAACTGCGACCGCCGATAGCGTAGTTCACCACCTGAACGCGGGAACCGTCAAAGAAACTCCCCAGAATCTGCCCCCAACCCGTTTGCGGGTAGGCATTGTCCTTGTAGTTACAGACCGTAGAGTCGCCAATCACGTGAACCTTAAAGCTCGTAGAATCACTCACGGCGACACCCGCAAACACGGCAGCAGCGATGAGGAATTTAAACACTCCCTTCATATCTACCTCACCTTGACCCAGTTTGCGTTAAACTTTTCACTACCCGAGCGGACAACGACGCGATAAAGCCCCGCCGTGCGCACAGTTTCGGACAAATTCATTTCGCCCGCAGAACCGGTCTTGCGCATTACCAAGCGGCCACGCATGTCAAACACGCTCACGTCGGCATCACGCACCAGAGAGAGCACGCTGCCACGGAGTTGTACTCCCGCATTTGCGGCCACGCCGCGCAGAACTGTCGTCGACGTATCAGTCGTATCCTTAGTCGAATCCTGAACTTCGGGGCAGCCCTCACTCACGCGGCAAACGCCTGCAAGGCTGAATCCGAAGGCATCTATGTTCGGAGCTCCGTCGCTCGTAAGCGACATAATCTTGAGTTCCGTTTCACCCTGCGGGGCATCCATCACCACGTAGGCCGTATCCCACTTGTCCCAGGCACCCGTAGGCGGCGCACTCACGAGGTAGTCGTGGTCCAGATAGGCATTGAACATGCGGTCCGTATTTCCGCCATTGGCGTAGCGCACGGCAAGAGTCACGTAACCCGCCGCCGGGAACTTGACCTTGTAAGAAGCGAAAGACGTCTGCGAGTTTTCGAGATTGAAGAAGCCATCGCCCATAAAGCCGGTCCAGTTGTTTTCCTTGTAGCCGACGCCCGTATCGGGGCTATAGGCATCGAAGAACTTCTTGATGTTCTTGTCGACCTCGACATCAATCTGCTCGGTACCTTCAATCGGAGTAAACGGAACAAACGTCACATCGGCAAGGCTCTTCGGAGTCGTCGTCGGGAACGCCGTCAACGCCTTGCCGTCACCGGTATACTTCTGCGCCGTACCGCCCTCATAAACCGCAGTATATTGCGTTGCGGCAGAGCCCATCACGAACGTATGGATGTAGGGAGACTTCACATTGGAGCGGCTCGGTGCCCCCACCTTGTTGCCGTTGCCGTCGTACCAGCCGAGGAACTTCTTGCCGCTCTTCGGCATGGTCTTGAGCATCACGGTCATTCCCTGCGGGTAATACGCACCGAGGGACGTCGCATCGGCAGCACCTTCGGGGCTCACCTTGACATCCACCTGGTACATGGGAGCCATGTAGTCCCCGAGCTTTTTCACAATCGGGTCCGTATGCGCACGCATCTGTTCGGTAATAATGCGCCCGAAAGCGTTCGCACCGTTCATCTGCAAGTGCACCTGGTCCGTCTGGTCACTGCCCAGGTTGCTGTATTCAGCCGTGGTCGCATAGTTGAAGATGAACTGAGCCGCATACTGCTCGCCCACCGAAATCATGTAGTTCGCGACCATCTCGCTCATGTCGATAAACGGCACGTTGAGTTCTTCGGCGAGGCTCTTGTTGAGCGCCGGATAACCGCGGTAGCTGTTATGAATCTGCGTCGGGGAATCGTAATACAGGCGACGAATCGGGCTCATGATAATCGGGTATGCACCCTTCGCGCGGACATCGCTTACCATCTTCTTCATGTTGGAAGCGAAGAAATCCTCGGTACTGTAATTCACGTCATTGATTCCGAACTGGATTACGACGTAAT
Source organism: Fibrobacter sp. UBA3629 (assembly GCF_002374005.1). NCBI lineage: Bacteria > Pseudomonadati > Fibrobacterota > Fibrobacteria > Fibrobacterales > Fibrobacteraceae > Fibrobacter > Fibrobacter sp. UBA3629. The sequence continues at coordinate 131,388 of NZ_DFLC01000006.1, forward strand.
CGCCCGCCTGAAGCTTTTCGGCAATGCAGTTACCGGCAGAACAGCCCTTCTTGAAGAACATGTCGTAATAACCGACAGCAGTGCTGCCATCCTTGGCCTTACCGCCGCCACCGAGAGACATGCCACCCTGGCCACGGTTCACCACCGCCGCCTTGGTCGGGTCGAACCAGTAATGGAAATCCTGACCCTGACCCTGCTTGGGATAATAGCCCTCGTTCCAGTCCTGCATGGTGGAGTCGCCACACATGTAGATGGTCACTTTTGCAAGCACCGCGGGAGCGGCAAGCATCGAGGCGATTACGGCAGACTGCCAGATTTTAGAGAACGCGCCCATTACTTCACCATCCTCGTCGCGGCGACAAGCTTGCCGTCAAGTTTCACCTTCACCACGTACATGCCCTTCGAGAGCAGTTCGCGATCATATGCAACCGAGGTCGCGCCAGCAGTCACGTTCCTGGAAACGCCCAGGCGCATCGCACCGGACATGTCGTAGAAGTAAATTTCAGCAAGGCCTGCTTTCGGGGTGTACAACACACCCGTCGAAGGGTTGAATACCATTCCACGCACAGAAGCTGCAACAGGCTTTATCGTGGTCTGCTCGTCGACCTGGCCCGCATAGGCGCTCACGCCTTCGATATCGAAGTAGAACATATCCACATTCGCGCCACCATCGGCAGTCGTCGACTTGAGCGTAATCGTATTGAGTCCCTTCGCCAAATCAATCTTCGCATCGGTCGTAAGCCAAGTCGTCCAGCCGCCGGTCGCATCCATAGAGACTGTCCCTACCTTGACTCCGTTCACCACAAGTTCCATATCGCGTGCGGCACTGCCACCGTTTGCAAAGCGGATGCTGATGGTGGTAGAAGCAGTATGTTCGGAATGCAGGTTCCATGTCCCGTAGCTTGCGGTGGAATTGTCGAAGTTGAAGTATCCCTTCTCGACAAAGCCCGTATTGGTCGTCTCGGACCAGCCGATTCCCGCATCCGGCGTAGAAGCATCGACCTTGGAGGCCTCCTTCTTCGTTGCAACTTCTTCAGCATTTCCCGGAGCGGCAACAGAGAGCACGCCCTTCGCAGATGCGGCATCACCCTCACCACCTTCGGTTACAACGGTGTAGGCAAATACGCCCGCTTCCGTCGGAGTTCCAGAAATGGTCACGGTCGAACCCTCTACCTTCGCGGTCACGCCCTTCGGGAGTCCAGTCACCTTCACGCCGTCGCAGCCGATAAACTTGTAGCCGAAGTTCTCGATTGCATTTCCCAGCAGGATTCCCTGGTTTTCAAGCCCATCGCCCACCTTCGAAATAGAAGGAGCGAGGCCCGCGACACCTTCGGTACCAAGCATGTAAATGTCGGGTTTCTTCAGATTCTTCACCATGTCGGGCAGGTAATAGCTCACATGAGGCGGCTGGTTGTAGGCAACGTTCTGCCAGGCAACACTCACGCGGTATTGCGGGTCATGCATCAGCGTGTAGAGCCTGTGCGGAGTCGTCACGGGAGTCTGGAAAATCGTGATCGTCGAAGGATCCGTGCTGGAACGCGCAATGAATTCTTCGCGCCAGTCGCCAAACAGGTCTGCCACAATGCAGGGATTCGCCTTGGTGTAGTTGTTCAGAGTCGAGCTATTCACTTCATAGAAGCTGAAGTAGCGATCGACGGTCTTCTTGCTGGAATTCCACTTTTCAATCTTTCCTCCGCTGCCGCCACTGCCTGTAGCATCCAGCAGTTCATCCTGTAAGTCACCATCAAAGTAAATGCGGAAATTGACCGAAGGCTTCGTCTCATGCAAAAGAGTCCCCTTCACGGTACGCATTCCACCACTGGTACCCGACCACATTTCGAAGCCGCGATTCGTGGAATCGACATCGGCAGCCATGCCACGGCCATTGTCCACATTCCCAGCCTGAGTCTGAGTCGTTCCCCAGATGACCTTGCCATCCTTGTCGCGGTATTCTTCACTATACGCATTCTGCTTTTCTTCGTGAACATCGTAGACTTCCAAACCCGGATGGTCAGGATCCATATCAGAAAGATGCATGGCATCGCCATGGCCAAAACCAGTACGGTATCGGAGCGTTCCGTCATGATTGAGTGCGGCAGCCCCCATAACGATTTCGTCAAAACCGTCGCCATCCAGGTCGCCAACGGAAAGGTTGTGGTTGCCTTCGCCGTAAAGTCCCTGTCCCTTCTTGTCGGAACTGTGCTGCCAGCGGGTCTTGAGTTCCTTGCCGTCAAAGTCATAGGCGGCCACAAAGAATTCGGTATAGTATCCGCGGCTCATGATCACACTCGGGTGAACCCCGTCGAGGTAGGCAATCGCCGCCAGCATACGGTTATCGCGGTTACCGTAGGTATCCCCCGAAATCTTTCCACGGGCGGGCCAATAGTTAATCGTATGGACAGCCTCGCCGGTATTTCCCTTGAACACCGTCAGGTATTCGTTACCGGTCATGATCGTTCCCGAAGAGGAGCGGTAATCCTTGGAACCGTCGCCAATGACCTTGCCCTTGCCGTCGACAGTGCCGTCGGAAGTTTTCATCACGATTTCGGCAATTCCGTCACCATCCAGGTCATAGACCATGAACTGGGTATAATGGGCGCCGGCACGGATATTCTTGCCGAGGTCAATACGCCACAGGAGGGTTCCATCCATCTTCAAGCCGTCAATAAACACCGATCCCGTGTAACCCGACTGGGAGTTGTCCTTGGAATTGTTCGGATCCCATTTGAGAACCAAATCCAGTTCGCCATCGCCATCCAGGTCGCCCACGCTCATGTCGTTGGGGCTGTAGCTGCATGTGGAACCGTCCGGCATCGTCTGGTCCTTGGGTACATTGAGACCCTTGATGGTCTTGTACGGAAACCCCTTGCTGTTCTGGTCCAGGACGATAAGCGCACCTTCCGCCTTGCCTTCCTTGCCGCCAACTACTGCCGCGACCGTATATTTGGAAGTCGTCTTGCCGTCAGCGTCCAGGTAGTTCGTGCCAGCAGTCTTTCCGATGGTGGCGATTTTCGTTCCATCGCGGTAGAGGTTGAATTCCGTCGTGGGGTCATCTGTACCCAAAAGGCGCCAGCTCACGAGCATTCCCTTACCCGTATTCGCAACAGCAAGGCCACGCGAAAGCTTTTCCATCTGGCGGGTCGCCGCGAAGGAAGGTTGAGCAAGCCCGAAAACAGTTGCCGCACAAGCAAGCAGGGCCGTAGTTCTGAAACCAATCACCATACTTTTCTCCAAGTTTTAAGAGACGGAACAGCCCGGACACCACATCCCACCATTCCTAATATATATTCTAAACAAAATAAAGCAAAGTACCCATACACATAAACTATACAAAACGCATCACAAACAGGCTTTCGGGCGCATGAATCCGTTGCCCACGGACAACGCGCCGTCTTCCCTTTCCTAAATATAATTCATTTGAAAATAAAAAGTCTACAAAACTTTGTAAATTTTTTAAATTTTTAGTTTTTTAAGAGAAATAATTACAATTAAAAGTCTACATTTTGTAATAACTGTAGACACAACTGCAGACCCATTTTTGCTCAAAAACGCAAAAAACGGCCAAAAAGCCGTTTTTTCGCAATCACCAAAAGGTTTTACGCCAAAAATCCGCCCTTATTCCATGATACAGCGGGCAAGGTTCCGATCCGCATTTCCAGAATACGTATCGTCGCGATAATATTTAGATTCACTGAAAAAAGGAGTCATGTATCCTGGAGAAAGTGACGTCGACGACCAAAATGCCGTTCCTTCCTCATACCACCCCTGATTTTCATTATTCCTATTAGCATACATATAATACCCCTGGCCATCTACAATACCCATCGTATCCACAAACGCCTTTATACTCACTGCGCTATTGACAGCCGCCTCCCATTCGCTCTTTGTCGGCAGCTGCCAACCTGCGGGGCACGCATCCTTGACCTCCGTATAGGTGTAATAATAGCCCCTATCGGAATATGAAGCGCTGTCCCTATAGAAAATAGCCTCGCCCGTTTGGTACTTGAGATTCTCCCCCATCCAAACTTTGCCATTAACAACGACCGTCTTATAGACCTGGCCGTCGCGTTCATCCTTAAACGAATTAGTAAGCGGACTGTACCATTCCTTACGAACACAACGGACATTGTTCAAATCACTCAAACCACCCGTCGAATTCGTCCCATTGTATGAGCCATTACCAAAATACGGCACGACATACACATCCGCCTCTTTTTCGGTACTCGACCAGAAAGCGACCCCATCGGTATACCATTTGCCCTGATTACCCAAATAATAGCCAGAATTATCGTGCATATCCAAGGTGTCCATCATTTTTCCCGCAGAAACCGAGTTCGGATTGCCTCCAGACGCTTTAATCGCCTTGCGCCATTCATCGTTCGTGGGAATCCTCCAGCCTTCCGGACATGCATTCAAGGCTTCCGTAATATTGTAGAAATACCCTAAGTCTTTATATTTATCATCTCCGTTGAAATAGACCGCATTCGAGGTTTTAAAGCGAAGGTTATCACGCATCCAGACCAAATCAGCAATTTCCACAGTCCTATAGTAATTGTTATCTCGCAAATCCTTAATCATGCCAAAAGTAGATAATGTGGCTTTTCCTGCCTTTTTGTACTTTTCCAGACGGATGATGTTGAAGTTCGGGCTTCCCTTGGGCGCTCTAAACTTTATATCAATGGAATGCAGGCTCTTTGCGCCATCCGGGCCAGACAGGACTTTTCCACCCAAATCCAACTGCTGAAATTCGGTCCATTCAAAACATTGCCTTCTTTCTGTCTTCGAAGCGGACAATTCGACAAACGGCTTGTTATACCAAAGATAGGAATTCTTCAACAAATCAAAATCCATTTCCAGCATAGCCGAAGAATCTGACGTATAGGTAATGCAGAGCCCACCCCAGCCAGACACGTCAACCGGGACCTTGTTGTCAGACCCATCCGGGGATCCCGCAATATCGAACGTGAGCATGACCCAAGGATTATAACCATCCGGCATCTCGCCCCTCGCCAATTTCACTGTTCCGCACAGGCCCTTGCAATAGTCAACAACAGCACTAAATTCCTCACGCGCATTGTACTCAACGGGCCATTCAACGATCGATTCACCACCTTCTTCCTGGTCGATTTCAACCTTCCAGTATCCGGAATTACCGCTACCGGCATCTATTCCTGTCTTTACACGGTATGACGTATTCTTGCACCACAAATCCGTGTCCTCGCAACCTTCGTTATCAACTTTCTGCTTGACACAACGAACGGAAAGCGCAATTTCAGAACCGCGTGAAACATTTCCTACTGTAGCAGCATCACTATCATAGGCCAAATAAACATAATATGGTTTTCCGTCTTCATTCACCGATGAACTCCAGAAAAACGCATAATCCTCTTTCGAAATGTATTCTCCCGTGTCTTTTCTATATCCAGCAGCGACAGCAGAAAAACCTGCATTATACTGGTCTTCCCTTATTTCGCTCCACCCCACCATGGATTTCAATGAGTTTCCGGCGATGCTGGCATACGGCCCCCATACAGAATCCCAGTCTGCCTTTCTAGCCAAGCGCCAACCGCTAGGGCAGGCATTCAAGGCCACATTCCTCTTGTAAAGGCGGCCAAACTTGTCGCAATTATCGTCGTCATCATCATAGCAATAGCTACCTTCCGACTCATAATTCAAGTTCTGCGCCATCCAGGTCAAACCACCTTTCTCAATCGTCCTGTACCATTTGCCGTCACGGGAATCCTGGACGGAATCATATTTAATATCCGGGTTCAAGTAATCTAAAGCACTGACCTTGCTAAGCTCTTTAAAATAATCCACACCGATATCTTTTGCCTCTACTGTATCGGGCGGCACGTTACAACGTCCATAGCTTCCGATCTGGTAAATATTGAAGAAATGACTTTGATAGGGATTTCCGTTGAATTGGATAGCAATGGACTTGAGAGCCTTGGCGACCTCCCCTCCCGTAATTTTGTTTTCATTGCCCCATCCGCTCTCCTGCTCGAAATCCTCCCACTTGAAGTTCTGCACCCTATACTGCTTCCCAGTTTCCGGAGTCAAGAGTTTAACGGCAGGCACATTGAAACCGTAATCGGATGCGTCTGCAGGCTGCAGCAACAACGTCGCTTCCTTGTCCATGTTGAAGGCAATACAGAGACCTTCCCAAGAAGACACATCATGCGTCCCTCCCTTGCTATCCAGATCAAAGAGCACTTGTGCCCACGGATAAACGACATTGCCCTCAGCGCCACCATACTTTACAAGGCCACAAAGACCATTGCACGTATCATAAGGGTTTCCTTGCGGTTCGATGATGGCAGTAGAGCCACCATCCGTGTCATCGAGTTTAGTCGTCCATTTCGCGCTACCAACATCTGTTTTCACGACATTTGATTTATCAGATCCTTTCCAGAGGAATCCACTTGTGTTTTCGGAACCAGATTCCGCACTGCTGCTGGGTTTCACCGAACTTGAACTGGATGGTTTCGCGGTGTTTGAACTTGAGGACGCTGCCAACCCCTTTCCGCTGAAACCAACCGCAACAACGATAAGCCCATTCTTGACTTCCACATCTTCTGTCAACACTACAGCAACATAATCAACATTCCCGATGAATGTATCCAGGTCCTCTTCACCCATCGAGTACTTCAAGTCCTTGTAATCAAACGTCTGCGCTGTCACGCCACCCTGTTCAAGTGTCCAGCACCATTCGCTATTCACCCCATCCTTAACCACATCCCTAAGGCAAAGCTTTGCACCCGGGTATTCGTTCCCGTATGCAAGAACAATCGCGGAACTTTCGTCGGCCTTGAAACCGTCCAGCGAAATGCCAACACCCGCATTGGAACCGTTCGAAGCATTTTCCAGCTTGATAGAAATACCGCCATTCAGACGGATGAACGGAGTGAGGTCCTCCGGCAAGATATCCGTCGTAAAGTCATAGGCCCGACCATCCTTACCCGCAAAGCTCAACCTTGCCGAACCAGACGAGAATTGTTCCCAATTAGCTCCCGTCTGCGCTTCACTAACAAACTTGCCATCTTGGATGGCGCACCAGAACCAGTCGCCCGTGTCGCAGATAGAAGCCCATTCCCAATCCGCCTTGTCGAGATTGGCCTTGAACACTTCCTCGTTTCCATAGGCTTCCTTAAAATCGCTTTCGTACTTGTCGACGTAGTCTGTACAAGCCTCAAGTCCCAGAACAGCCAGGGACATAGCCACCATTTTTACGATAGAACTTCTTTTCGTCATGATTCAGCCCTCCCTAGAACAGGAATGTCACTCCGACACCAACCACACCAAGCACCGCGATGCCAAGTCCTACATTGCGCAGCGTCTGGTTTTTCTCAATTTTGTCATGCTGTTCGTTATACTCGTCGGGATTTACCGGCGTCACCTCGCTCGCTGACTTGGCCTTGCTGTTGAACACGGCCGCCATCACGCCACCGCCAACCGCCACGGCGGCAGAGATCGAAAGCGGAATCCAGTGGATACGGGATTTCTGGGAAGCATTCCCCTTCGCCGCATCAGCGGCATTAGCAGCCGACTGACTTTGCGCATCCTTCGTAGCCTCATCTTCGGCGAGTGCACGTTCGAGCTCGGCCAGTCCCTGCATGTAAGCAGCAGAATCGGCCGCCGTCATCCGCTCCGATTCATCCAACGTTACCTCATCGGGCAGTTTTTCGGAGTCCCAAGCCCAGCGCCCCACCATTTCCATTTTCTTGAGTTTCTTGAACACCTGCTTACCTTCAAAAGACAGAAGCACAGCATCCTTCGGCTGGACGAGGTCCGCCTTTTTGTTCTTCATGTCGAAAAACAAATTCGAATGTTTTTTGTCAGCCCCAACAGTCGCCTCGAACAGGCGCACTCCGTTCAAGTAGTAGGCCCCATGCACTGGACGACGCATATCCACGCGCAGCGATAGGTTCTTCTGACTCATCGCGAACTTCACGTTTGACCCGGCCTTGTTCAAGGAGTCATTTTTCACTTTCAACGTCGCAGCGAACATCGGAGCGAACTCCTTGCCCGACTGGCGCAAAACAATGGGGCCGCACTTTTCAATCCACAAGTTCGCAAGCCTCTGCTGCTGGCTTACGCGGACGGAATCATACAAAAGTTTAAAATCGTATTCCGCATCGAAATCGCCATCATAGTTGATGGGTTCCAGATAGACGTTCCCTCGCAAGCGAAGCAACTGGTCTCGGCTTATAACAATGCTCGTGAGTGCCTCGGAACAACTAGCTAGCTGGCGAATTCGCTCTTCGAAAGTCGTCGCCATGCGCATAGAACCGAGTCGAACTTCACCGGTCAATTCCATATAGTCATTTTCAAACGTAGGGAGTTCCACTTCATAGAACTGAGCACAGGTCGTATCGAGCAGGTCGTTCAACGAAACAGACGAGCAACGATCGTTCATCTCGGCGATTCGGTTCGCCCGCTTGAGGAGGGCAGCAACTTCTGGATTCGAATCACCAGCCATTATCTGCAAATTCTTGAGATCGTCCTTCAATTTTCTGATTTCTTCGGGACTTTTGACGAACACGGAAACCGTGGTACCCTGGCCATCGGACGCAGAAGCCCCGGAGGTTGAATCTGCCTGTTGGGCAAACGCGAAACACGTTAAAAGCGAGCCCAAAACTATTATACGCTTCAAAACCATGGATTACACTCCATTTACTTCATTTTTGCCAAAATGTAATAACAAAACCCTCTTCCGAGAGTTTTCGTCCAGATTTAAGACCGCCGTCTAGCCAAAAATTCTGGCGTAAAGCCCCGGCGCGAACTTCTCGATATACCCCATGACGAGGATAAACACGATTACCGCGGGCAAAATCCACTTAAAGTAGAAGCAAAGCACGGGATTCGTGGGTATATTGAAGCCCTTTCCGAAATTCGCCTCGGTGAGGAAGTTTTTCTGTTTCCAGCCGAACTTGTGGTTGCAGAAAAGCACGAACACGAGCGAACCCAGCGGCAGGAGCGTATTGGAAACGAGGAAATCTTCGAGGTCGAGCACGCAGCTCCCGGCACCGAAAGGTTCGAATCCGGAAAGCACGTTGAAACCGAGCGCACACGGGAGAGAAAGCAGCACTATGGCAACAAAGTTCCAGCGGACCGCCTTCGTGCGTTCCACGCCGTGGGCATCTATCCAGTAGGCGATAATGTTTTCGAACACGGCGACAAGCGTCGAGAGTGCCGCAAACGAGAGGAACAGGAAGAACGCCGCACCGCAAATACGGCCCGCGGGCATCTGCGCGAACACATTCGGGAGCGTCGCGAAAATAAGGCCGGGACCCGCACCGGGTTTAACGCCGAAAGCAAAGCAGCTCGGGATGATTATGAGGCCCGCGAGCAACGCGACCGCAGTATCGAGCACGCAGATGTTCGCCGCCTCCTTCGGGAGGCTGTGGGTCTTACCGATGTAGCTTCCGAAAATGGCCATGGACCCGATACCGATGCTGAGCGTAAAGAAGCTCTGACCAAGCGCCGCAAACACGACCTTCCCGATCCCCGCCTCCTTCAGTTTCGCAAAATCGGGCTTGAGGTAGAATTCGAGCCCTTCTCCCGCGCCCGGGAGCGTAAGTACACGCACCACAAGCAAAAGCATTATGAACAAAAGAGCGACCATCATGACCTTGGTGACGCCCTCCACACCGCGTTTCACGCCGAGCGCCACGATGGAAAGCCCGAGGAATGTCGCGACAATCATCCAGAAGCAAAGAAGCGGCCCGTTTCCGAGCATGTCGCCGAAAGCGGCACCAACCTGTTCAGGCGTCATCCCCATGAGGTCGCCCATCGTAACCATACGGTAGAAGTAATAGAGCATCCAGCCCGTGACCGTCGTGTAGAACATCATGAGCAGGTAGTTCCCCACAATCATCGGGATACCCGCATAGTGCCACTTGTGGCCAGGCTTTTCAAGCACATTGAAAGCCCTGCCTATCCCCCGCTGGGCTGCGCGACCCACGGTAAATTCCATCACCAGAATCGGGAACCCGAAAATCAGCAGGAACAGCAGATAAATTAAGATGAAGGCGGCACCGCCATACTGCCCCGTGATAAACGGGAACCTCCACACGTTACCGAGCCCGATTGCACACCCCGCGGCCACCAGGATGAAGCCCAGTCTAGATCCAAAACCTTCGCGTTTTTCACTCATATTTCCTCAAATATACTATATTTGTGTCGCATTTTTAGGCAAACAGGTCAAAATGAGCGAAAACTACAAATACGGATTCGTGACGGATATCGAGAACGAGGCCTTCGAGAAGGGCCTGAACGAAGATGTCATCCGAAGAGCCTCCAAGCTCCGCGGCGAACCGCAGTTTATGCTCGATTTCCGACTAAAAGCCTATGAAAAGCTCCAGCAAATGGAGCAGCCGAACTGGGGCGAGCTGAGTTTTCCGCCAGTGGACCTGCAGGACATCGTCTACTACTCCGCCCCGAAGACCAAGAAGAGCCACGAAAAGATTGAAGACGTGGACCCTGAGTTGCTCGCGACCTTCGAAAAGCTCGGCATTCCGCTGGACGAACAGAAGCGACTTGCCAACGTGGCCGTGGACGCGGTCTTTGACTCGGTGAGCATATACACCAGCCACAAGCGCAAGCTCATGGAAATGGGCATCCTGTTCTGCAGCATCAGCGACGCCATCAAGGAATATCCCGAACTCATCGAGGAATACCTGGGAAGCGTGGTACCCGCAGGCGACAACTACTTTGCAGCACTCAACAGCGCCGTCTTTGGCGACGGAAGTTTCGTGTACATTCCGCCCGGAGTCAAGTGCCCGATGGACCTTTCCACCTACTTCCGCATCAACAACAAGGAAGCGGGCCAGTTCGAACGCACCCTGATTATCGCCGACGAAGGCGCCAGCGTAAGCTACCTGGAAGGTTGCACCGCGCCGGAATACAGCAGCAAGCAGCTGCACAGCGCCATCGTGGAACTGGTGGCCAAGGACAACGCTAGCATCAAGTATTCAACCGTGCAGAACTGGTACGCGGGCGACCGCGAAACAGGAGCCGGCGGCGTGTACAACTTCGTCACCAAACGCGGCAAGTGCGCGGGCAAGAACAGCCGCATCAGCTGGACGCAGGTGGAAACAGGCTCCGCCATCACATGGAAGTACCCGAGCTGCGTGCTGCTGGGCGACAACTCCGTCGGTGAATTCTACAGCGTGGCCCTCACCAACGGGCACATGCAGGCCGATACCGGCACCAAGATGATCCACATCGGCAAGAACACCAAGAGCACTATCATTTCGAAGGGCATCAGCGCCGACTACTCCAGCAATGCCTACCGCGGCGAAGTGAGCATCCGCAAGTCCGCCACAGGCGCCCGCAACTACACGCAGTGCGACAGCATGCTCGTAGGCGACAAGAGTGCGGCTCACACGTTCCCCTACATCACGGTAGCAAATGCAAGTTCCACCACAGAACACGAGGCCACCACCAGCCGCATCAGCGAAGACCAACTTTTCTATTTCGAGAGCCGCGGCATCAAGCGCGAAGACGCCATACAGGCGATGGTGGGCGGATTCTGCAAGGACGTGTTCAAGGAACTCCCCGGCGAATTCGCGACCGAGGCAAGGCAGTTGCTGACGCTCAAGCTCGAACACAGCGTAGGCTAATGCAGCCACAACGTCGCGGCCTTTTACTATAATATCTAGCGATGAAATCTCTAGAAGAAATTTTCGAGGCTCAGGGCACACAGCGTTGGGCAGTCGCGAACACGACCGCAAAAGAGCGTATCGCGAAGTTGCGCTCACTCCGCAAGGCGATTGTAGAGCGCCAGCAGGAATTCTACGACGCCGTGTGGGAAGACTTCCACAAGCCGAAGACCGAAGCCTGGCTCACCGAAGTCTTCCCCGCCCTCGAAGAAATCGACTACAACATCGCGCACCTCCCCGACTGGATGGAAGACAAGCCCGGGCGCTGGAGTTGGCTGTTCCCGCTCAACCGGAGCGTAAGCCATTTTGAACCGAAGGGCCGCGTGCTCATCATGGCGCCGTGGAACTACCCCTTCCTGCTGTTCATCTCCCCCATCGCCGCAGCCATTGCCGCAGGGAACGTCATCATCGCGAAACCGAGCCACAAGACTCCGCATGTAGCCGCGTTTCTCGAATCGCTTATCGCAGGTGTGTTCGAGCAAAACGAGGTCGCCGTCGTGCAGGGCGCCGGAGCGGAAATCGGAGACAAGCTGCTCGCTCTTCCCTTCGACCACGTGTTCTTTACGGGTAGCCCTAAGGTCGGCGCGCATGTCGCGGAATGCGCCGCAAAAGTCCACGCCGGAGTCACGCTCGAACTTGGCGGCAAGTCTCCCGTAGTCATCCTCGACGATGTGAAGATTGCAGACGCCGCCAAGAAAATCGCCTGGGGCAAGTGCGTGAACGCAGGCCAGACCTGCATTGCGCCGGACTACGTGCTGTGCCCGCGCAATCTCGTGCAACCGCTCGCCGACGCGATTGCAGACAACATAAAACAGATGTATGGCGAGACGGAAGAAGCCCGCAAAGCATGCGAGAACTTCGTTCACATCGTCGAAAGCCACGCCGCTGAACGCCACAAGGCGCTTATCGAAGATGCGATTACAAAAGGCGCGATGGCACCCATCGGCGGGGCAGATTATTGCGATATCGCGGGCAGGTACACGCCCGCGACCGTACTTACCGGCGTCACGCCCGAAATGGATATCATGAAGAGCGAAATTTTCGGGCCAATCCTCCCGATTGTCACCTGCGATTCGCTCGAAGAAACTATTGCATTCATACAGAGCCGCCCGAAACCGCTCGCACTTTACATCTTCGGGCGCAACGAGAAGGCGATTGACCGCGTACTACGCAAAACAACCTCGGGTTCCACCTGCGTGAACCACTGCATATTGCAAATCGAAAACCTCTCGCTTCCCTTCGGGGGCGTGGGCATGAGCGGCACCGGCAACTATCACGGGATTTACGGGTTCAAGACGTTCAGCCACGAACGCAACGTGATGCTCCAGGGCGCATTCGACCCCATGCAGTTCTTCTACCCGCCCTACCACAAGGCAAGCGACAAGAGCCTCCGCGCCAAAATCCAGCGGATCGCAAAGAAGATTCTAGGGTAACGCCTACGTCCCTTCGACGTACAGCTTCTTCATCTCGTCGGTGATGGCCATGGGGCGGCCGCGGTTCATGTCCACGAGCACCCACTGCGTCTCGGATTCGAAAATCACCTTGCCGTCGGACACGCGCTCGAACCTGCACTTGCGCAAGCTCGCCACACGGCCGTACGCCGCCACCCACGTCGTCCCGCGGATTTCATCGCCCAGAAAAGCCTGGTTCTTGTACTCCACGTGCTGCACGTGGATCATCCAGCCGGCGCCCACGCTCTTCATCAGGGCCGTGCCGCCGACAGAATCGGAATGGGCAATCGCAATATCCTGAATCCACTTGACCGACCACACGTTGTTAAAATGGTGGTTGTCGTCAATCATCTCGGGTGTCACCTTGAACACCTGTGTAAATTGCATCGGGTTCACCGTATCTTCCATCGCAATAGCCATAAAAACCTCCTGTGCCAACAATCTAGAATTTTTAGCAAAGGAACAATTCCCGTTTAGACTATTTTTTTTTGCCATCCCGTAATTTGTTCTCCGTATTTTTTATATATATTCCTTGAAAAAACTAAAAAGAGAGATATTATGGATTGGAACGACTTCACGAGCCTTTCTGCAGAAGACATGCAGGCTATCTGGGACTTCAAGACGAAGGACCCGTTCTCTATTTTGGGAATCCACCCGCTCGAGACGGACAAGGGTATCAAGACGGTCATCCGCACGTACCAACCGCAGGCCGCCTACATCCGCGGTGAATCCTGCGATGGCGAAGTAGAATTCGACTTCATGAAGCTCGGCAATACCGGGTTCTTCGAGGCCATCCTCGACATGGACTACGAGCCGTTCTTCTACAACCTGATTATCAAGCAGGGCGACGGCATCGAGTACACGCTCACCGACCCGTACGCCTTCCAGCCCGTACTTACCGAATTCGACCGCCACCTGATTTCGACCGGCACGCACTACGAACTCTACCGCAAGCTGGGTGCGAACCTCGTGGAGCACCAGGGATTCAAGGGCGTGCAGTTCGCCGTCTGGGCCCCGAACGCACACGCAGTTTCCGTCGTGGGCAACTTCAACAGCTGGGACGGACGCCGCCACCAGATGCGCATGCTCGGCAGCTCCGGAATCTGGGAAATATTCATCCCGAACCTCGGCGAAAACGAACTCTACCGTTTTGAAATCCATGGCGCAGACGGAAACCTGCACGTAAAGATTGACCCGCTCGCAAAGCTTGCGGAAGTCCGCCCGGCAACAGCCTCCATCACGACGCACCTCGACGGCTACGAATGGGGCGACGAACTCTACATGAAGACGCACTGGGCCACCAAGGTATTCGGAAGCCCGATGAACATCTACGAGGTGCACGCCGGTTCCTGGAGGCGCGACCCCGCGAACCCCGACCGATTCCTCAACTGGGACGAACTTTCCGAGCGCCTCATCCCCTACTTGAAGGAGATGGGCTACACGCACGTGGAATTCCTGCCGCTGGCGGAACATCCGCTCGATGAATCTTGGGGCTACCAGGTGACCGGTTACTACTCCCCCACGAGCCGCTACGGTACGCCCGACCAGTTCCGCCACTTTGTGGACCTTTGCCACCAGAACGAAATCGGCGTGATTCTCGACTGGGTGCCGGCGCACTTCCCGAAGGACGCGCACGCACTCGGCCGCTTTGACGGCACAGCCTGCTACGAGCACGCCGACCCGCGCCAGGGCGAACACCCGCACTGGGGCACCTACATCTTTAACCTCGGCCGCAACGAAGTCAAGAACTTCCTTATCGCGAACGCGATGTACTGGCTCAAGGAATTCCACTGCGACGGCCTGCGCGTAGACGCCGTAGCATCGATGCTCTACCTCGACTACGGCAAGGGCCCCGGCCAGTGGGTGCCGAACAAGGACGGCGGCAACATCAACTACGATACCATCGAGTTCCTGAAGCACCTGAACAGCATCATGGGCCGTCTCACGCCGCACGCCATCCTGATTGCCGAAGAATCCACGAGTTTCCCCTCCATCACGCGCCCGCCAGAGCAGGGTGGCCTCGGATTCCACTACAAGTGGAACATGGGCTGGATGAACGACTTTTTGAGCTACATCGAGCACGAGCCCATCCACCGCAAGTACCACCACAACCAACTGACCTTCAGCATGATGTACGCCTACAGCGAGAACTTCATCCAGGTGTTCAGCCACGACGAGGTGGTTCACGGCAAGGGCTCCATGCTCCGCAAGATGCCGGGCGACAACTGGCAGCAGTTCGCGAACCTGCGCCTCACCTACGCCTTCCAGTACGCGCACCCGGGCAAAAAACTCAACTTCATGGGCAACGAGTTCGGGCAGTGGCGCGAATGGAACGAGAAGCAGTCGCTCGACTGGCACCTCATCAGCTGGGACAGCCACGGAAAGCTGCTGCAGATGATGAAGACGCTCAACCACCTGTACAAGGAAAACGCGCCCTTCTGGGAAATCGACCACTACCACACCGGTTTCGAGTGGATCTGGTGCGATGACGCAGACAATTCCATCGTGAGTTTCGTGCGCAAGGACGACCACGGGAACCAGATTTTGTGCGTGTTCAACTTCACGCCGGTGGTCCGCAACGACTACCGCCTGGGCGCCCCCGCCCGCGGAGCCTGGAAAGAAATTTTCAACACGGATGCGGCCATGTTCGGTGGCTCTAACGTTGGAAACTTCGGCGAAGTCTGGACGCAGGACATCCCGTGGCAGAACAGGCAGTGGAGCCTGAACATCCAGCTCCCGCCGCTTGCGGCCGTGTACTTCAGGCTGGAACGGTAATACAGGCAAAGGGCATCTTATGAAATTTCGGCGTTTCGCAGTTGCACTCGCTGCGGCATCCGCATTCTCACTTGGTGCCAGCGACAACTATCCAGAAGCCAAAGCTCAAGAAGCCAAAGAGCTTTCGCAAAAATGTGAATCAGGAGACATCCGTTCCTGCTTCGTATTCCTCTCATTTATCGACACAGTCGCAGCAATGACGCCCGAAGACAAGCTGCGGTTCGAAAATGCAGGCGGTTACGCAAGAACACCGGAAGCTCTAGCCCAAATAGCAAAAGACCTTTCCCAAAAGTGTGATTCAGGTATTATGCCAGCCTGTTTCATGGCACTCACAATTGCAGATAAAGTCGCCCACATGTCAGCCGAAGACCAAAAGCGTTTTGAAGATGCCGGCGGTTTCGACAGGCCATCTAAAGACAAGAAAGATGCCGGACAAGCATCCGACTCACTAAAAGAAAACTAAAACATTCTTCCCTATACAAAAAGCCCCGCCGGGGTTTCCGGCGAGGCAATTGTTTTAACGAGATCCCCGCCTGCGCGGGGATGACGTCCTTATGTCTTACTCAATCGTGATGAGCGTGATGGTGCGCTTGCCGACCTTGATCGGCTTAGACACGTCAACACCCTTCTTGGCCTTCTTGGACGGGTCATTTTCCCAGCCGGCCTTGAGCTTTTCGGAGCTCTTGTCAAGCGTCTGGACAGTGGCCTTGCCCTTGAAGCCCGGAATGTCGAGCTTGAGTTCGTAGTCGCTGTACGGGCTCTTGTTGATTACGAGAAGGCTCTTCTTCTTGCCGTTTTCGGTGTAATAGGTCGTGATGAGCGATTCCTTGTCACCGGTAATCACGGTCTTGAGGAGCTTGCCGCGAAGAGCGTCAGAAGCCATCTGGAATGCCCAGTAGCTCGGGCGCGGGCAGTTCATGCACTCTTCGGCAGAACGGGTCAGGTAGCCGTAGTCACCGCCTTCCGGAGTGATGTCGTTGTGGATATCCCAGTACTGTGCGTTGTCCACGTTTTCGGTGGCAAGCATAGCGAGATAATCAGCAACGAACAGGCCATTTTCGAGAGCGATGGTCTGCGGACCCGGGTTGAAGTCCACGGAGTTCCATTCGGTGAGCCAGAGTTCGAACTTCTTGTCCTTGTTGAAGTGCTTGGTCCACTTGTCCACGAGCTTGTGCAGGCGGCTGTAGATAGGCACGAGATCCTGCGGGGCGCTGAGCATGGCGAAGTCGTTTTCTTCACCGTAGTGCTGCGGATAGTGGTGAACGATGATACCGTCGGCAATGTCGCCGGTTTCCTTGAGCACGTTATCGTTCCACTGACCGTCGAGAACGCCGAGCACCGCCACCTTGATGGTCGGGTCAACCTTCTTCATGGCCTCGATGAACTTGCGGGCGCGCTTACCATAGATGGTACCGCCGTCCTTACCGTACTTTTCGTAGTACGGGTGCCAGTTACCGTAGACTTCGTTACCGATTTCCCAGTACTTGATGCCGGCCTTCTTGTCGATGTTGGTGTGCTTCACCCAGGCAGCGGCTTCCTGTTCGGTGCCGGAACCGAAGTTGACAGTGAACATGGCGTTGGAGCCGGTCTTCTTGAGCCATTCGAGGAATTCGTCGGTATCGACCATCCAGTCCTTGTTATCGAGGATTTCCTTCCAGTGGTCGTCATCGGCACGGAGGCCACCCGGGTAACGGATGATGCCGTGGTTGATGCGCTTCACGTAGTCACGGGTCTGCACCTTGAACTTCGGATTGTCAAGCATGTCGCCATCCCAGAGGGCAGCGTTGATACCGAAGAGGCCGCCCGAGATGTTCGGGTTGATCACGTCGCCGGTACCCTTCACGTCGACCTTCACAACAGCCGGACGAGCGGCAGCCTTGACTTCGCGCTGGTTGGTTAGCTTGATGTTGTCGATTTCGAAGGAGCCGTTAGAACCTTCTCCACCCGGTTTGAAGTCGAGGGAAACAACGCCCTTGAGGTCAAACACGCCGTTTTCCTTGGCGGTAGGCGGCTGGTAATACGGGAACTTGCTGAAGGTGCGGAACGGCACAATCACAGTGGTGCGGCCGCGCGGCACACCGGTGTTGGACACGAAGAGTTCGTTACCGGCGTCACCGATCTGGACCGTGATGGACTGCCATGCACGTTCGGAGTAGACGTCGAACATGATGCCCCAGTGGTTCGTCCAGTCGCGCTGCTTGGCGTCATGGTTAGCGCCATTCTTGGTGAAGTCGAGCACGACGTCCACCCAGTCAGACATTTCGAAGTGCTTCACGTTGAGGGAGTTGCCATCGAGCTTGGAGGTCTTGAACGGCATTTCCACTTCGACCTTGGACTTCGGGCCCTTGGACGGTTCCCAGTTGTCCTTGGTGAACTTGCCTTCGAAATCGGAAATCACGACATCCGGAGTCTTGTTCTTCCAGCTGTCCCACTTGATATCCGGGTCAACCCAGTCGATGGTTTCGGTGAAGGTGATCTGGTCCACAAAGATGGTCACAGGAGCCGGCTTGCCCGGTTCGCCCTGGTTTTCACCCTTGCCCACGGAGAAGCGGATTTCCTGGATCTTGTTCCACTGCACATCCTTGGCGACTTCGGCCTGCTTGTTAGCATCCCAAGCCTTACCCTTGTCGTTGAACTTCTTGAGAGGAATCTTCACGAGCTTCCAGTCAGTGCCGACCTTCGCGCCCTCGATCCAGTCGTTGAGGCTAATCTTGGTCTGGCTCTTGATGTCGTTGCCCTGGTTGTCGAGGATACCGACGTACACCTTTTCGCCGCCGAGCTTACCCTTGATCCAGAAGTAGAGACCGCCCTTGTTGCGGACCTTGGAAAGGTCGATGTACTTGCCTTCGCCAATGGAGTAGGTCACACCGGACCAGTCGTTGTTGTCGATGTAAAGGGCGAGCACGTTCGAGTTGCCCGGAGTCTTGGATTCGGCTTCGCGCTGGGCGGAAAGGCCACCGTAGCTGTAGCTGAAGCCCTTGACGCGGTTGTCGTAGAAGATGCCGTTTGCAACCGGCTTGACCTTGCCATCAAGCTTTTCAGGATTCTTCGGGCCGTTGATGACGTCCTCGTTTTCATCCCAGTAAACAATCTTCTTCTTCGGAGGGGCCTTCTTGCCAGTCTTCACGATTTCGATGTTGTCCACCCAGATTTCGAAATCCTTTGCGGAACCCTTGTCGATGGAGAGACGGATAGCGTAAATCTTCTTCCAATCGATACGGGCCGGGAATTCGGACTTGCGGGTGTTGTCCCAGTAGAGACCGCGGTCCGGGAAGTCCACGAGAGGAATGGAAACCTTCTTCCAGTCCGTCGTGATAGAGCCGCCTTCGATATACTTGTTGACAGTGAGCTTGACCTGCGTTTCCTTGCCGTCGGAATTCTTTTCGTCGAGAAGGCCAACGATAAGGGCTTCGCCGCCCTTCTTGCCCTTGACCATGAACTCGAGCTTGCCGTCAAGCATGACCTTGTCCATGTCAAAGAAGAAGTCATTCTTCAAGCAAATCTGGGCGCCGGAATATTCGCTCGGATCGAGTTTGAGGTTAAGAGCCGCCTTAGACTTGAAACCGTTCTTGGCATCGATGGAAAAGCCCTTGCTTTTGCCACCGTACGCATAGGTATCTCCGCCTTCGGGCATCTCTTCGTTGAAGAACTTGTAAGGAACTACGCGAGGAGGTTTCGGCTGAGCCATTGCTGCCACGCTCGCACCCAGGAGGATGACGGACGCGACTTTCAATGTTTGCTTTATCATATGTCGTTTCCTTGTTTGTTGTTTGTTTTGCCTTAAATTTAAACTTTTAGCACAAAAAAGGGCACACGCCTAGACGTTTAAGCGTGCACACCAGAAAACACTACTTGGCTTCCTTGAGCATCTTTTCGACGAGATCCGGGGAGAAGCGGTCCTGGCGCTTGCCGTTGATGTAGAAGTTCGGGGTTCCCTGCACGCCGACCTGCACACCCAGCTTGAAATCCTTGTCAATGCGGGCTTCCATGGCAGAATCGAGGACCATGTCCTTCTTGAACTTTTCGACGTCGAGGCCGACTTCTTTGGCGACGGCGAGGTAAGTAGAATCGGAAAGTTCGCGGCTATGCGGAGCGAGGGCGTAGCGGTATTCCCAGAACTTACCCTGCTTCTGGGCTGCGATGGCGGAAGCCGCGGCGGCCTTCGCGTTGGAGTGGAAGCTGAGCGGGAAGTGCTTGTACACGAACTTGATCTGGTCCGGATACTTCTCGTTGAGTTCCTTCATGACAGGAGCGATACGGGAGCAGTACGGGCACTGGAATTCGGTAAATTCAACAATCGTGAGCTTCGGGTTCTTGGTGTTGCCGAAAACCGGGCTGTCCTCGTCGGGGATGTCCCAGACCTTGTTGGCCTCTTCCATTTCCTTCTTGGCATCTTCGAGGGACATGCCGGCGCGCTTTTCGAGAATGTAGGCAACCGCTTCCATGTTGGCTTCCATTTCGGCCACCTTCTTTTCGAGGGAGTCGAGGCGGGCCTGCTGGTTGAAGGAACCACCGGCAGAGGCCTGGTTGCAAGCGACGAGACTAGCGGCAAGAATTGCCATAGCGACGATAGAGATACGTTTCATGTTTATCCTTTTAGTTGAAACAAATTGTCCAGCAGGCGAAGTCCGCCCGCGTTTTGAAGGAAATATATAAAATAGTGGTCAGCGGATAGCAGCATTTGTTCGATGTTTTATGGCATAAATTGCTATTCTTGCAGCCATGGAACAGCCCGTGCGCACATTCTCCGTCATGCAGTACATGACCTCTATCCGCAACAAGCTCGCCGACACTCCGGCCGTTTGGGTTCACGGGGTTATCACGCAAATAGCCGAAAAGCAAAAAGTTGTTTACATGAGCATCGCGGACTTCGCCGAAGGCGACGTAAGGCCCATCGCGACCATTTCGCTCAGCTGTTTCGCGGGCCAGTTCGCCGCCCTCCGGCAAAAGACCGAAAACGCACCGACGCCGTTCGTCATCAAGGAACAGCTCAAGGTTTGCCTGCTCATCCAGGCTGACGTATATATCCCCTTCGGCAAGCTGCAGGCGCGCGTACTCGACATCGACCCGGTGTACACGCTCGGGGAACTTGCGGTCACGAAAGCGGCAATCCTCAAAAAACTCGCTCTCGAAGGACTGCTCGAAAAGAACAAGTCGATAGAACTCCCGCAGATGCCCCTTTGCGTAGGGCTCGTGACAGGCGAAGGAACTGCCGCCTACAAGGATTTCACCACGAGGCTCGCCGCATCGCCGTTCAAGTTCAGGGTCATACCCGCATTTGCAAAGATGCAGGGGAACGACACAGAATCGAGCGTACTTGCGGCACTCGATACCCTGCGCGAAAACAGCGAAATCGACGTGGTGTGCATCGTGCGCGGGGGCGGCGCAAAGACAGACCTCAACTATTTCGATAGCGAGGCGCTCTGCCGCGCGGTCGCGAACTACCCCATCCCTGTATTCACGGGCATCGGACATGAAATAGACAAGAGCCTCCTCGACGAGGTGGCATGCGTTTCATGCATCACGCCCACCGACTGCGCCAAGCGGCTTGTGGAACGCGCCCAGGAAAGCTGGAGCAACCTTGTAGAAACAGCACGGAGGATTGCCGATTCCACGCGCAGCCTACTTTCCGAAAGCAAGCAGGAGCTCGGCATGGCCGCCACAAGGCTGCAACAGCGGGTCACCTCGCGCATCCAGGGAGAAAAAACGCGGCATGCCGTTGTTCTCTCTACCCTGCAAAAGGATTCGCACTTCTTGGTAAAAGAAGAACTAGCAAGGCTCGACCGCAATACCGAAGGCCTGAGACAGGGAACCCGCAAGATTCTCGACCTTGCAGATTCGGAGTATAGACTCATTGAATTGCGGGTAAAGAATGCCGACCCCGAGACAGCCCTTGCAAAAGGCTACACGCTCACGCTGGATAAAAACGGAAAGTTTGTCCGCAACGCATCGCAACTCAAGTCTGGCGATACACTCACCACAAAATTCAGGGACGGAACGGTAGAATCTACCGTGCGTTAGCGGTGTTCGTTTGTCGTGGGTTCAAGCCCGCGGAAGAACTCGAGTTCCGTAAATTCATCGCGGAGCAACTGGATGCTCGCACCAATCATGTAGAGGCTGCCCGTAATCAGGAGCGGGGAATCATTTAGCTTATCGGCACCGCAATCGTTCAGGACCTTATCCAGGTATTCGCGGGAAAGTTCGCCCTCGCTTGCGACATAGAGGTCAAGCGCCTGCATTTCGTTACGCAGGTCAGCAAGTTCACGGAAGCGCGGGTACGGCGTCCTCGTTATATGCCAGCGGGCGACATGAGGCGCCATAAGTTTGAGCATCTCCCCCACATCCTTATCCTTGAGGGCGCCAAACAGGCAGTGGAACTTTTTCCCTGGATAATACTCGCGCAAGGTTTCTACCAGGCGGCGAACCGCATGCGAATTGTGGGCCCCGTCCAGAATAACGCGTATCCTGCCGTCCGGGCCAGCAAGCAGTTGCATGCGGCCTGCCCACGAGCGTGTCGCAAGAGTCTTGAGCGCGAGGGAATCGTCATAATTTATCGCGCCATTTATTGTTCCTGCAAGATGCGCAACGTTTATAAACTGCGCGGCGGCCACAAGCGAGAGGCTCGCATTTTCGATGTAATGGCGCCCGAGATTCGGGAGCACGATGTCGCCACGAATTTCAGGGACAATACACTTGCACCCGAGAGCAGCCGCATATCCGCGCGCCTCTTCGAGCAAGGCACCCGAAATTCCGCCAACGATAAACGTCTTCCCGCGTGCAACTTCGCGCGTCTCTCCCACGACCCCCATCTTCTCGCGGAGAATCGCCGATTCCGTAGGCCCCAAAACCTCGGTGTGCTCGAGCCCGATGCTCGTCACGACCGCAATCTCGCCACCCGCAACAGCGGTGCTATCGAGGCGACCGCCCATACCCGCCTCGAGAACGGCGACATCAATCTTCTGCTCCGCATAGTAGAGGAAGGCGACCAGAGTCAGGACTTCAAAGAACGTGGGCTCGACCGCAGTGCTTTCTGCGGCGGCCTTCACTTTTAAAAGCAACCGGTCCAAATCTTCTGCCGGAATGGGAACGTCGTCAATCCGGATACGCTCCCGCAGGCTTACCAGGTGCGGGCTCACGTACAGGCCCGTCTTGAGCCCGTGCGCCTGCAATACGCCCGCGAGGTAATAACTGGTGGAGCCCTTCCCGTTCGTGCCGACCACGTGAATCGACCTGAACTTTTTTTCGGGATTGCCGAGCGCGGCACAAAGCGCACGCGTCGATTCGAGCCCGGGAACCATCCCGAACATCAGGCGCGATTCCAGATATTCCATACCGATGGATTGCATGGGCACAAATTTAGAATTTCGGCATCAAACATTACAAAGCATTATCTATATTCACAACGATTACATCACGGTTTTTATTATGAAATTATTAGGCCCTATCCTGGTTCTGGCGGCGCTTTCGTCTATTGTATTTGCGCGCGTTGACCCGACTGCCGCACCCCGGCATTACAACTACCGCGATGCAAGCAAGCAAATGAGGCGCGTCTATTACGGCGAACTGCAGGAGACTCTCTACTGCGGCTGCAAATACGACGACAAGAAGAACGTCGACTTTAACAGTTGCGATTTCAAGCCGCGCGAAAACCCGAACCGCAAGAGCTTCAAGCGAGCAGAACGCATCGAGTGGGAACACATGGTGACAGCACACAACATGGGGCACTTTTTGCCCTGCTGGAAGGACGGCGGCCGCAAGAACTGCAGTGCGAACGACACGACATTCAAGCTGATGGAAGGCGACATGCACAACCTCTACCCCGCTATCGGCGAGGTGAACGGAGACCGCAACAACTTCATGTACAGCCAGTGGACCAACAATCCCGAGCCCATGTACGGCGGCTGCAAGACCATCGTCGACTTTAAGGAAAAAAAGGCGCAGCCCCGCGAAGAGGCCCGCGGAATCATCGCCCGCGCAAGCTTCTACATGGAAAAGACCTACGGCGTAAAGCTATCGAATCAGGACCGCAAGCTCTTCGAAGCCTGGAACAAGATGTACCCCGTCACCGAAAAGGAATGCGAACGCGACCGCCGCATCTTCAAGGTACAAGGCGACCACAACCCCTTCGTGTACGAAAAATGCCCGCAGTAATGCAGGCATGATGATTCTAGTAGATACACTTGCCTTACTTCGTAAGGCTGCGGTATGACTCTGAGTAAAACTACATCCAGCCGCGGTCGGACGTACCAGAAATACCGCGAATCTTAAGATCGAAGTCATCCTTGTTCGTGGCGGCATTCATTGCGGTCTCAAGCGAAATCTGCTCCGTCTTGTAAAGTTCGAGCAGAGCCTGGTCGAACGTCTGGCTATGATACTGCATGTGGCCTTCGGCAATGGCGTGTTCCACCAGCGAAAGCTTGTCCTTGTCACGGATGTATTCCTTGATGGCAGCAGTATTCACAAGTACCTCAGCGGCGGGCACGCGGCCCTTGCCATCGGCAGTCGGCAACAAGCGCAGCGAAATAATACCCGCAAGCACTTCAGAAAGGAGAATACGGATTTCGTCGTGCTGGTGCGGCGGGTACATCGAAAGCACACGCTGAATCGTTTCGGTCGCGTTCGTCGTATGGATGGTCGCAAACACCATGTGGCCCGTATCGGCCGCAGTCAGCGCAATCTGCATCGTCTCGAGGTCACGGACTTCGCCCACCAGGAGCACGTCCGGGTCCTGACGGAGGGCGGCGCGCAGGGCGTTCGCGTACGAAAGCGTATCCACGCCAATCTCGCGCTGCGAAATGATGGACTTGTTGTCGCGGTAAAGGTATTCAATCGGGTCTTCGACGGTAATGATGTTCACCGCTTCCGTCTGGTTGATGTAGTCCAGCATGGAAGCAAGCGTCGTCGACTTACCCGAACCCGTCGTTCCCGTAACGAGCACAAGGCCACGGCGAGTAAGCGCAAGGTCACGGATAACTTCGGGCAAGTGAAGTTCCTCGAATGCAGGAATCTTCGCCTTGATGTGACGAATCACCATGGCAATCGTGCCGCGCTGGCGGAAAACGTTCACACGGAAACGGCCCATGTCGCGGGCGCCCACGGCAAAGTCGCATTCCTTGTTCGTCTCGAAACGGTTTTTCTGGTCGCGGTTCATGATATCGTCCATGAAGGAATCCATCATGCCGGCATCCACACGCGTTTCGAACAACTTTGTCAGTGCACCGTTAATACGGTAAATCGGAGGAACGCCCGTACGGATGTGCAAGTCAGAAGCCTTGTTCTCGACCATCGCACGAAGCAGCTGCTCGATTCTCAAATCAGCCATTCTGTTCGCCTCCGAACTTGGAATCGTAGGCCTTCTGGACTTCGGCCAAACGCTTGGCTATAGCCTCGTTTTCGGGATCTTTGCTCGCCAAGTCCCTGTACATGTCGAGAGCCTTGTCGTAGTAGCCCTGTTCAAAATAAATTTCAGCAAGAGTCTGCGTGTTCCTACTCGGGTCTATTTCGGAAGGCAGCTTGTCCAAAGGAACATTCGGATCCGAAACAAGTCCGGCAACGACTTCGTCATCGGAATCCCCCGACATCAGGAAATCCATCCCCTTGTTGTTCGGGAGCGATTCCTTTTCATCGAGAGAATCGTCATCGGTGTTGAAGAGTTCCTTGAACGCACCGGAGAATTCGGATTCAAGACTTTCGTGATCCGTCGAAGATTCCACGACTTCCTGCGCAACATCGGCATCCGCGGTCGGAGCAGATTCTTCAGCGGGAATATCCTTGGCAGGTTCAGATTCTGCAACAGAATCGTCTTCACCAAACAGGCTGCTGAACGACTTGTCCAAATCCGATTCGAGAGTCGGATCGGCAAGCGGCGCTTCTTCAATAGCAGCACCCGTGTCTTCCTGCGAAGCCACAGCCTCCTGTTCCGGAAGTTCCGCAGACGCATCAGCATTGGATTCATCTACCGGCAAATCATCGTCATCGGCGAACAGCGTCGAGAAGGCGTCTCCCATTTCCTTGGAAAGCGAATCCTCATCATTTAATTTGTTTTCATCAGCAACAGATTCGACCTTTTCTTCTTCGGGAGCACTTTCTACAAGGGAGTCCTCGGCCACAGCTTCGGGCATATCCGATGCAGGGGCATGTTCTTCCGGAAGTTCGTCATCATCGGCAAAGAGAGCGTCAAGAGCACTTTGCACATGGATACCGCCATCATCAGCTACTTCGGGCTCTGCAACAGACGGTTCTTCGGCAATAGTTTGTTCAACTACAGGTTCTTCGACAGCAGGTTCCTCGGCATTCGTTTCCTCGACAACCGGTTCTTCCGCAGCGGGTTCTTCCACAGCGGTCTCTTCAGCAGCAAGTTCCTCGGGAACCGCTTCTTCTTCGGCCGGCAGTTCGAGCGATTCGTCCTCGGAAGCCTTTTCCTCGCCGAACGTCAGGTCTTCGCTATCGAGATCCAACACGTCATCCGCAGCGGGAGCCTCAGTTGCAGGAGCATCCTCGACCGGCAGATCAAGTCCCAGGGAGAATTCATCCTCATTTGCAGAAGCATCCTCGGCAGCCGGT
Organism: Fibrobacter sp. UBA3629; assembly: GCF_002374005.1. NCBI lineage: Bacteria > Pseudomonadati > Fibrobacterota > Fibrobacteria > Fibrobacterales > Fibrobacteraceae > Fibrobacter > Fibrobacter sp. UBA3629. Next base: position 157,843 of record NZ_DFLC01000006.1, read on the forward strand.
TCAGCAGGCTTTTCTTCGGGAAGTTCATCCTCGCCAAAGATATCGTTGAACGCGCTGTCCAAGCTCTGCGGCTTGTCGGCTTCCGGCTCCTCCAGTTCGGGCTCGTCGAGCTTCAGAGAATCCTCATCAGAGCCCACGCCCATATCGGCATCCGCCGACTTTTCGAAGAGACCCGAACCAAACGAGGATTCTTCAGGAGCAGGCGTAGATTCCAGTGCCGGAGCGGAAGAGGGCAATTCTTCGGGAAGTTCGTCTTCGCCGAAGATATCGCCAAACGCATCGTCAATGCTCTGCGGCTTGTCCTCGACATTCTCCGAACCGAAAACATCCTCGTCCTTGGGTTGCGGAGCCACGGGTTCGTCGTCCAGGCTCGTCGGCAAATCCATCTGTGCAAACGGAGAAGACGGAGCGGAAGACTGAGACGATTCCGTTTCAAGATCATCGCTTTCGTCACCAAAGAAATTCGAGAACGCGGAATCCACGTCATTGCCGGAGATTTCTTCGCTCGGAGCGGCATCCTCGTCGAGAGTAATGTCCGTCTCGGCAGAATCCAGCGCGGAATTCAGCGAGTTCTCCAGGGTATCCATCGCAGATTCATCGACGGAGTCATCTTCAACACCAAGCGACTTCAACGAAGCGAACGGATCGTCGTCCGCCATGGAGAACGGAGAGGCCGGCTTGGCTGGTTCGGCGGGTTCCTCGGTCAGCGTAAATTCCGGAGCAGGCTCCTCGGCCGGAGTATCGATATCCATGTCGAGGGACTTGTCGAAAAGGGAATCCGATTCTTCCGCAGCAGGCGCTTCGGTTTCGGCAGAGGCCGTTTCCATCTCGGGCTCGGCAGCCACGTCTGCAGCAGCATCCATATCGGGCATCGCAAAGTCGGCCTCCCCCAGGGCTGCAGCACCGGCAACGGCGGCAGCACCCAAGGTTTCAGGAACAGCTTCGTATTCTTCTTTCCAGAACGTATCGAGCGGATCCATATCGTGAACACGGCGATAGCAGCGGTTGCGGTTTCCCGTATTTTCCTGCGCTTCCTCTTCCCCGGCAGCAAGGCCAATCAGCTGATCGTAAGCATCGCCCATGCGCTTCTGCGCCGAAAGGCAGAACGGATCCTTTTCCAGGACGCGCTTGCATTCTTCGACACAATCCAGGAATTTGCCCTGCTGGAACAAAATCTTGGCGCGAACCAGCATGCCGGGAATGTCGCCCGGATAAAGCTGCAGACCGGCATCCACGCGGGCAAGCGCATTGTCGACGTCTCCCGCCATGAACTCATAGTCGGCAAGCCAGGAGAAAGCCATAGACTTCGCCTTCTTCTTGCCAATAGACTTTTTCAGGGTATCCAGTGTAACGGCCATTTATCCCTCCAAGGGAAGCAAGATCGCTTCGTCCGTCAAAAGAACAGGAATTCCTTCGCGAACGATATAGGCACGGGAGCCCGCCTCGTTCACAAGGACCTCGGTCAAAGTTTCAGAAATCTTTTCGCCAGCCGCATTCTTGAGGGTTCCTGCGGCACCGGCCTTGTTGATGCTCGCCAAAAGGGCGTCATCTGCCATACGGAGTTTACCCCGAGTCTCGGGGCAGCAAAGAATATCCAAGAGTTTATAGTCGAACATAAAGCCTTTATAATCAACAACTTATAGTTGATATAAAAATAACTCTATTTTCGAGAAAAGGATAACCGGAGAGGGCTTTTAGTGCAGATATTTGAGGTCTACGAGGGCAAAATTGCCATTTTTGCCGTTTCCGATGAGCAAATATACCCTCAGGCCGAGCTTATCGAGCCAATTGATGTCAAAATCCTCGCGATAACCCGAGAAATTGGACACGACCAGGAGTTCGCGGCAGCCGGTACGGTTGCAAATGGATTCCATATCCGAAAGCGGCCCCAGGAGGTGCTGACGGTTTTCTGCGCTAATCTTATCGGGTTCGCCGCTCACGCAACCGAGAATCTCGATTCCCGGAATCACGTTGTAGCTGTCGAACCAGTTGGTAAGCGAATCCTCGCGGCCACCGAGCAGAATGGAACGGTGACGCTTCTTGGCAAAGATGCGGTAGAAATAGTTTATCCAAAATGCGATACGGCGCCAGGCAAGGAGCGCAAGCGGGATAAAGAGGCTGGAGCAGATAGTCCACACAATCAAATGCGGATCGTACGGCCAATAATTATTGCCGCCTTCCGACACGACGGGCATCTGCGTGAAGTAACGGAAAGCCTCGTACCCGCCCACCGTAAGCAGGTTCAGCGGAATCAGGTAACGCAGGAACTTTTCGCCCTTGAGGCTAGATTCCGTATACTCCCCACGGAAAATAAGGAACGCAAAGTTCACGACAACCACCAGGCCAACAAGCCACCAGTCTTCGAACTGGGCAAAATCCATAATGGAATGTTTTATAACCTCACTCGTCCCGGCACACCCACTTTCGAGGCAACTGGAATCATGGAAGCACACATCGGACACAACGCTTGTGTGGTTCAGGAACGAAAACGCCCACAGCGCCACAACGCCCAGGTCGAGGAACATCTTCCAGAACTTCGGAATCAAGCGCGAGAACATGCCCACGAACGCCGCAAATAAAATACCGAAAGACACGAGGAAATTCGGGACAAAGTAAAGGTCCTTGTGTTTTTTCACAAAGATAAGCATCGCCTTGTAGAAGTCCACATAGGAACCCCAACGGCGCGTGCGGCAGCTCTGGCCCTTGAAATGCAGAATGTTCGTGACCGGTGTGTAATAGTTCTTGAGCCCCATTTTCTTTGTTCTAAAACAGAGGTCCAAGTCTTCACCATACATGAAGTAATCTTCATCAAAGCCGTTCAGCTTTTCATAGACATCTCGACGGATGCAGAAGAACGAGCCGCTAATGGCATCGACTTCAATCATCTCGTCCGGATCGGCGTACGTCATGTTGTAGCTGGCAAGCGTCTTGCTCTTCGGGAACATCGCCGCAAGGCCAATCGTCTTGGAAACAGCGGAAACAATTGTCGGGAAAGAACGGCGGCAAGCCCACTGGAGCGTTCCGTCTTCGTTCAGGATGCGGCAGCCGACCGTCCCCGCTTCCGGGTGTTCTTCCATGAACTTGAGCATTTCGCGGAAGGCGTTCTTCGAGATAATCGTATCAGGATTGATGAAGAACAGGTACGGCTTTGTCGCATGCTTTTCGGCAAAGTTACAACCTTTACCAAAGCCCAGGTTTTCCTTGGAATCAATCCATTCCACTTCGGGGAAGAACTGCCTGATTTCGGGTAGAATCGGTTCGACCGAGCCATTATCAAGCACAATCACCTGCGCATCGATTCCCTCGCACGCATCTCGGACCGATTTCAGGCATGCAGGAATGAAATCGCAGGAATTGTAGGCAACAATGATAATGGAACAGGAATACATGCGCTATGCGAGTCCCAACCTGAGCTTAAGAACCAGGAAGAAGGCTTCGGAGATAATGCCACCGCTCATCTTGGAGGTTCCGCGCGTGCGATCGGTAAACACGATGGGAATTTCCTTCACGCGGAGTCCCTTTTTCCAAATCTTGAAGGTCGTCTCTATCTGGAAGCAGTATCCATCGCTCTTCATCTTGTCGAGGTTCAGCGCCTGCAGGGCCTCGCGACGGAAACACTTGAAGCCACCCGTCGCATCGCTAATCGGAAGGCCCGTCACGATGCGCGTGTACACGTTCGCTCCGTAGCTCAGGATAAGGCGGCGCAAGTCCCAGTTCACCACGCTGATGCGGTGATTCTGGTAGCGGCTACCGAGAACCAGGTCCGATTCCTCGGCGGCTTCGAGGAACCTGTTCAAGTCCGTGGGAGCATGACTAAAGTCGGCATCCATCTCGAATACGCGTTCGTAGTCGCGTTCCAAAGCCCACTTGAAACCAGTCACATAGGCAGAACCGAGCCCCATCTTGCCCTTGCGGCGAATCAGGTGCACGCGAGGATTCTTCCTAGACTCCTCATCGACCATGTCGCCCGTACCGTCGGGACTGCCATCATCGACAACGAGCACCTCGAGGCACGCGTTCTGTTCGAGAATCGCCGAAATGATAAGAAGGATGTTTTCCTTCTCGTTATAGGTAGGGACAATGACTAAGCTCTTCGGAAATGCCATATTCTAACTCCAATACGCAACAATCTACAAATCTGCACCGCCAAAAGTTTCGGCAACTGGATAAATCCGCCGCTTGCGGCCATTCAACATCTCGGCCAGAAGCCCCAGCGAGAAGAATTGCACGCTCATCACAAGCGAAAAGCCACCCGCAAGCAGGAGCGGACGCACATGCATGGCACCCGTCTGCAACCATTCATAGCCGAAGTAGCCGCAGACGCCCAGACCGAGCAGCATGAACACGAGCCCGATAAGCCCGAAGAAATGCAGGGGCTTGGTCGAGAAGCTGCGCATGAACATGAGCGAAATCAAGTCGAGGAAACCGGACACGAGGCGCGACACGCCGTATTTCGATACGCCGTGGACACGGGCCCTGTGCGCGACCGGCATCTCCGTAATGCGGAAGCCCTGCCACTTGGCCATCACGGGAATAAAGCGGTGGTAGTCGCCATAGAGTTCGATGTAGCGGACCACGGAACTGCGGTACGCCTTGATGCCGCAGTTAAAATCGTGCAGGCGCTGGCCGCACACCATGGACACGGTCAGGTTGAACAGCTTGGAGGGCCACGTCTTGTGCCAGGGATCGAGACGACGGATTTTCCAGCCCGAAACCAGGTCGTAGCCATCATCCAGAATCTTGATCATCTTCGGAATTTCGAGCGGGTCATCCTGCAGGTCGCCATCGAGGGTAGCCACGTAGCGGCCGCGGGCCTTCGAGAAACCGACAGCAAGGGCATCGGCCTTGCCGCAGTTGAACTGGAAGCGAATACCGCGCATGAACGGATATTCCTTAGAAAGGTTTTCCAGCACTTCCCAAGTATTGTCGCGGCTTCCGTCATCTATAACGATGACTTCATATTCGAAGCCCGTCGGCGCAAGCGCGTCAACGATTTCCTTAAAGAGTTCCGGAAGATTCTCGCTCTCTTCCTTGACAGGAATGACTAGGCTTAAATCCATTTTCGCCTCCGGACTACTTCACCGCCGCAACGACCGTGGGTGAATCCACCTTCGCAGAATCGGCCTGAACGCTATCTGCTGCGGCCGGAACAATTTCATCGACCGTCATCGGCTTCGCAGGACTGTTCTTGATTTGCTCAACACTCATCTTCAATCGGTAGAGTCCCACATCGTCATACTCCGAAACGCTCTTCAAGCCCTGTTCCAGAGCATCCAGCGCTTTCTGCTTCTCGCCCACGATGTCGTAGACAAAACCGGCGGCCCAGTAGCAGCGCCATTCCTGCGGGAACTGCTTCATGCCAAGTTCCAGATACTTGACGGACGATGCCGCAAGTTTTTCCGCCTCGGCCTTCATTTCCGCGGTAAACGGCTTCTGGACACGGAGAGACGCAATCTTTTCGCGGGCAGCGAACGATATCTGGAGGTAGAGCGACACATAGCTCGAAAGGAGCCTTGATGTCTCGTCGTTGATGAACGCAGTACCATCGCCTAAGCCACGGAACTTGAAAACGCTGTCAATCAAGCCCGAGGCGTAGGCAACATCAAACTCGTTACGCTTGGGATTGAGATCGCCCTTGATAAAGTTGTAGACGAGACCTTCCTGCACCATGTACTTTTCGAGGCCCATGAAATTGGAGGTTCCGACCGTCGTCGAAATCTCGATGGGCTTGTCCATGTTCTGGAGCGCGAGGTCAAGAACCAGCTTGTGCTGCGTAAGCATCACGCCACTGCGGGTGCGGGCAGCCCATTCAACAAAGGCATCCCAAATCTGGTAGTGGGTCTTGAACGTATACAACTTCACGGAATCTTCTGCCGAAAGCTGCTGACCTTCCATCTGCTCGATGCGGCTCTTGAGCTGCGGCATGAGGCGGTTAGCCCTGTTCACCCAAGTCGCGACAGAATGGTTCGGATTCTGGGCGGAGCTGTTGTCGAGCACCATGTCGCTGTCAATCGTCTTCTTGTCGTAAGACAACTTGAGAATCGGTTCGTTGACGAGCATCTGCTTGATGTACCAGTCGGTATTGCCCAGCGAGAGGTTCACCACGCGCACGTCCTTGCGAACACCGGCAACTTCCTGAGCAAACCACAGCGGGAAGGTATCGTTATCGCCGTTCGTAAAGAGGATAGCGTTCGGGCGGCAGCTGTTGAGCAGGTTATAGGCGTAATCCCACGGGACCCACAGACCAGAACGGTCGTGTTCCTTGTAGTTCGAAACACAAGGAACAAGGAAGGACACCAGGACAAGCGCGGCGGCCACGGGAGCCGCGATCGAAGCATAGGCACCGGTAGCACACGTAAGCACCAGGATACCCGCGCCGACGCCCAAAATCATGCTCATGAAGATGAATGCGGGCGTGTAGAAATAATCACGTTCACGCACTTCCATATGCACGGGGTCGGGGAACGGAGCGCGCAGGCCACGCTGAGCAAAACCGCTCTCGATTTTCTTCCAGTTGACCCATGCCGTCGAATGCTCTGCCTTGTCGACGACTCGTTCGTACTTTGCGATTTCCGCAGCGGATGCCCCACGATTGCGCAGGGATTCGATGCTCAACTTGGCGTGTTCGATTTCCTGACGGAGGTCGATGAGCTCGTTCGGGTCGGGCACCTTCGAAATTCCGGCACCAACAGCATTCAAATCGGACACATTGCGTGTCATCACGCTTACCCAGTAATCGTGTTCACGCTGTTCCATGCGGGTTCCGTCTGCAAAGTTGATGTAGAACAGAAGCCCAAGGCTGCACAATCCATAAAGCACCGAAAGGTAAATGCCCAGATGCTTATTATGCCTATAGACGAATACGCAGACAAGAACCAGGAGGCCATTAAAGATAAGGAATATGAGCAGTTGCGGGAATATTTTGTCGCCCATCGTGCTCATCTGCGTCGAGAACTTGAGGCCTAATCTTTCCAGCGGCACATTCTCGGACTTATCAAAGCTATAGACGCCGTTCGAATAATTGACACCGCCCACCTTGTAAGGCAGATACTGAGCCATCTGGTAACCACCGTAGCTCATGTTCGGGAACGAGAGCACCTGGTGCGCAAGCTGCGAGCGACGGTAGAAAGCGCGGGTGAGCATGCTTTCGGAACCGTACTGCTTACGTTCTACGAAGTTATTGAACGCGACCCAGTTTTCGCCCTTGAACAGGTTGCCGAGCTGGAGGTTGCCCTGGTCATCGCGAATGTTGATTTCCGGGTCGTTCTCGTCAATAATCGGGTTGAGTTCCGAACGGATGGGAATGTAGAGGTGCGTGCTGTAGCCGACAAGCGCAAAGAACGCAAAGGCGAGCGAAAGGCGGATAGCCTTGTTCACGTTCGGAGAGAACGGTTTCGCCAACGTCAACACAGCAAGAACGATGAGACAGGCCAAGGAAATTTCGATGAAAGCCGAGACCATGTATATCACGGAGCAGAGGAGCGTTCCCGTAATCCAAATGGGCAGACGTTCCAGGATCTTCTTGGGCTGGGCAACAAGCAGGAGCACAAACACTGCAGGAACCGTGAGCATCGTATAAAGATGGGCACCCACACCGAGGAAGGCGATATAGCAGATGAAAATCAGGAGCTTGTCGCTGCCTTCGTCTTCGCGATTCTTGTACCACAAAAGTCCGAGGTAAGAGATAAGCATCAGGATAAACATGGCAACGCCGTAAACTTCGGCTTCGACCGCGTTGAACCAGAACGTATCGGAGAAGGTGAGAAGAAAACCGGCAACAAGGGCTGCAGAACCGAGCACGATGGTGCGAGCCTTGCCGTCTAACTTGTCGGACAGCTTGCTAAAGATGGGACGACCGAGCTTGTCCGCATCCGTTTTGACGGAATCGATAACGGAGGCAAGGAGCTCCCAAGCAAAGAGGGCCGTGATATAGACCGTAGCCGCAGAACTGAACACCGAGATGTAGTTCACCCGCTTCGCAATTTCTTCGACGAACGGAAGCAACACGATGACCGCACGGGCCAAGAACACGAAGAAAGGCGTTCCTGGAGGATGCGGGATGCCCAAGGTATTCGCGCAAGCGACAAATTCGCCACAATCCCAGAAACTGACCGTAGGAGCCATCGTCAATGCATAGACGATGAGAGCGACAAGCCCTGCAATCCCAGCAAAGATATGCTTCATCCATTTTTCCTTAATCATCACTAATTCTCCTTTTCCTGAGATTTAGAAACCATTCCACGCGCCTGAATGAACCCAGACATGAGGCCGTTGATAAATGCTCCCGAGTTATCCGTGCTGTACTTGTTCGCGATTTGAACGGCCTCGGTAATCGCAACCTTCATCGGAATATCCGCCACGTAAAGAAGTTCGACCATCGCTATCCGGGCTACAATCCGGTCCAATTTTGCCATACGCTCGATTTCCCAGTGCGCGGAGGCGGTCTTGATATTCTCATCAAGTTCGTCGTGGTGCGCCTGAACCAGGTCCACAAGCTTCATCCCATATTTTTTCTGTTCGTCATCCAGGGGCTGGCTTTCGAGAATTCCCGGAAGCGCCTCCCCCGCCGTCTGGCCCGTGATTTCCATGGAATACAGGAGCTGCATCGCAAAGACTCGGGCTGGTCGAAAACTTTTCTGCATAATCGTAATCTTTTAGTCTTTAATTGTTAGATGGACTCTAGATAGATTTGTAAAGGTTTGCCATCTCCACTGCGGTGGAAGCCCAGTTTGCACCGAGGTTCCCCGCCTTGAGGCCAGCGCGGTTCATCGCCTGGTCCACGGTATCGGTCGTGAGGATTCCGAGAATCACGGGGAGCTTGCCTTCGGCAGCGATGCTTGCGACACCGCCGGTAGAAGCGTTCACCACCACGTCGTAGTGGCTCGTCTCGCCGCGGATTACGGCACCGATGGCCATCACTGCACTGTACTTCTTGGAATCGGCGAGCCTGCGGCAAACGCCCGGGAGTTCGAATGCGCCCGGAACGCGCACGACAGTCACGTCCTTCTCGGCAACGCCCAGCAGTTCGAGCTGGCGGAGCGCCCCCTCCAGGAGCTTGTCGGTCACCACCTCGTTAAAGCGGGCGACCGCGATTGCAATCTTGAGGCCAGAGCCATTCAGGGAATTCTTGATTTCTTTAGCCATCTTATTTTTCCTCTTTCAAATTCTCTTCGGGCACCGCGCCATCGATATGCAGCTGGTGACCCATTTTTTTCTGCTTGGTGAGCAGGTAGAACAGGTTTTCCTTGTTCGGCTTGATTTCTATGGGAACGCGCTCCACAATCTTAAGCCCGTAGGCGGTAATGCCCGAAATCTTGCTCGGGTTGTTGGTCAAGAGGCGCATTTCCTTCACGCCGAGGTCGGCAAGGATCTGCGCGCCCGTACCGTACTGGCGGAGGTCCGACTTGAACCCGAGGTGCAGATTCGCCTCGACCGTGTCCATGCCCTTTTCCTGCAGTTCGTAGGCACGCAACTTGTTGCAGAGGCCAATGCCCCTACCCTCCTGCCCGCGCATGTACAGGAACACGCCGCCGTGTTCGCCGATGAACTTCATGGCGGCGGCGAGCTGTTCGCCGCAATCGCAACGCAGACTGCCAAAAATATCGCCCGTCAAGCATTCGCTGTGTACGCGCACGTAAACAGGCTTGCTGAAGTCGGGGTTACCCGCGACCCACGCCACGTGTTCCACGCCGTCGGTCTTGCTCTTGTAGGCGTATGCGGTAAAGTCGCCGTACTTGGTACTCACATGCGGGGCGGCCACGCGCTGCACCAGTTTCTCGTTCTTGAGGCGGTAGTCGATGAGGTCGCGGATGGAGATAATCTTGAAGCCGAACTTCTTCGCCACTTCCTGAAGTTGCGGCATGCGGGCCATGGTGCCGTCCTCGTTCATGATTTCGATAAGGGCGGCGGCGGGCCTTAGTCCGGCAAGTTTTGCGAGGTCAACGGCTGCTTCGGTATGGCCTGCACGGCGAAGCACGCCTTCTTCCTGCGCGTAGAGGGGCGAAATATGCCCCGGACGGCCAAAATCGCTCGGCTTGGAAGCAGGGTCCGAAAGGGCAAGAATCGTCGCCGCACGGTCGTGGGCGGAAACACCCGTAGTGCAGCCTTCAATCTTGTCCACCATGATGGTGAACGGCGTACCCAGAATCGAGGTATTTTCCGCAGTCTGGCGGGTCAAATTCAGTTCATGGCAGCGCTGGATGGGCAGCGGGCAGCAAAGCACGCCACGGCCCTCGTGGAGCATGAAGTTCACCTTCTCGGGCGTAATCTTTTCGGCGGCGATGACGAAATCGCCCTCGTTCTCGCGGTCTTCGTCGTCGACCACAATCAAGAACTTGCCGTTCTTAAAATCTTCAATGGCCTCTTCAATCGTATTAAGCAAGGTCACGTTCCTTCAGATAATTTTCAATGTACTTGCCGAGCATGTCGACTTCCACGTTCACGATGGTCCCGGCAACCCAGTTACGCAGGTTCGTGCGGGCAAGGGTTTCCGGTATGATGCACACGCGGATGGAATCCTCGAACTTCTCGGCGACCGTAAGGCTGATGCCGTTCAGGGAGACGGAACCGCGGCGGATAATGTAGCGCTTGAGGTCCGCAGGCATCTTGAGGTCGACTTCCACGCCCGTTTCGCGCGGAACCACCTGGATGACCTCGGTAACGCAGTCCACATGGCCCATCACGAAGTGCCCGCCCATAAAGCTATCGGCACGGCACGGAAGTTCCAGATTGACCAATTTACCGACTGCGGCCTGCTTGAAGGCGGTATTTTCGACCGTCTGGTGCATCAGGCAAAAAACAGCTTCATCATCGGTACAAGATTCAACAGAAAGGCACACACCGTCGTTCGCGACGCTATCGCCCAGTTTGCAATTCTTGAAAAATCCCGGCGACCTGAGGCGCATCGAAAGCGCATCGCCTCGAGACTCTATCGAGACGATTTCGCCGGTAGATTGGATAATTCCCGTAAACATACGCCGGCAAATATAGAAAAAGGCGAGTGCTGCGCCAACACAAGCATTGCGTTGGCATAGCCGAGCCGATCTATATGCGTCCTGAAAGGACGCCATTTAGAAAAAAAAGCGTATGCGCAGGGGCAAAATATTAGTTTACCCCATATAAAAAGACCCGGCATTACCGCCGGGCCCTTTAAAGAAGGAGCATCGCTCTTACTTGGAGAGCTGATCCACTTGCGCGGTAATTTCATCGCAGGACTTTTCCACATCGTCCTCGGTATAGGAATAAACTGTGTAGTCAACGCCATCAAGCTTGCCATCGCAAGACTTCTTGGAACCGCTGGGGCAGCTGGAACCGGTCTTGGCGGCATCATCGATGCCAAGGGCTTTCAGCATTTCGCCAGCCTTGCCGCAAGCATTAGTCATCTTGGTCTGGTCAGCAGATTCTGCACAAATGTTGAGGTCTCCGAGAAGCGCCCCCAGATTGGCCTTGACTTCGCAAGAGTAGGTCTTGTCAGAAGCGCTGGTAGAATCGTCGTCGTCACAGGCGGTGAACATGGCTGCAGCGGCGATTGCTGTGCAAATCAATAATTTTTTCATGATATGTTTCTCCTTTAAGTTGTTCGAGACTAAATATAACCAAAAAAAAGCCCGCACGTTCCTTTTTTCAATTTTTCATATAATTACAAAAACATTTCAAAAATCTTACACACGCATCGTTTTCGCCATTTTCATCTTCTGAACGCCCCCAAATCCGCCATTCGCCCAAAAAAACTATCTTTGGATTGATAAGAAACAAGGATCTCCATGAGAAGAAGAGTTGTCATTACCGGCCTCGGCGCCGTGACCCCCGTTGGTAAATCAGTCCCCGAAATGTGGAACGCCATCCGCGAAGGCAAGTGCGGTATCGGCCCCATCACGCAGTTCGATGCAAGCAACTGCCCCGTGAAAATCGCAGCCGAAGTGAAGGACTTCAAGCCCGAAGAACACGGTTTGGACCCGAAAGAAGCACGCCGCATGGCGCGCTTCACGCAGTTCCTAGTCGGGGCAGCCAACGAGGCGGTCAAGGACGCAAGCCTCAGCCGCGAACAGCTCGCCGAGGACACCACCGGAATCGTGGCCGGCAACGGTCTATCCGGCATGGACATCCTCGACGAAACCTACAACAAGTATATCGAGGGCGGCAAGCGCAGGGTTTCCCCGCTCGCCATGCCGGAACTCATCCCGAACGAGGCATGCGCGAACGTCTCCATCGCCCTCGGGATTACGGGACTCGCCCACACGGTCTGCACCGCCTGTGCCTCCGGCACAGACGCCATCGGGGTCGCACTGGATTCCATCCGCTCGGGCAGGCTCGACGTGTGCCTTGCAGGAGGCTCCGAAAGCGGGATTACCGAATATTCCATCAAGAGTTTTGCGGGCATGCACGCCCTCACCGACAAGTTCAACGACGACCCCACGAAGGCGTCGCGCCCGTTCGACAAAGACCGTAGCGGCTTTGTCATGGGCGAAGGCGGTGCTGTGATGGTGCTGGAAGAACTCGAGCACGCAAAGGCCCGCGGGGCAAAGATCTACGCGGAACTTGCGGGCTATGGCGCCTCTGCGGACGCATACCACATCACGAGCCCGCGCCCGGGTGGAGAAACCTGCGCAAAGGCCATGACCCGCGCCCTGAAGGATGCCGATGTCGACCCCACCGACGTGGACTACTACAACGCGCACGGCACCTCGACGCACCTGAACGACCTCACCGAGACGCAGATGCTGAAAATCGCGCTCGGCGAGCACGCCTACAAGATCAAGGTGTCGAGTACCAAGAGCATGACCGGCCACTGCGTGGGCGCCGCAGGCGTCATCGAGGCCATCATCTCGACACTCGCCGTGCAGGACTCGTTCTACCCCGCGACCATCAACCTCGACAACCCCGACCCGGAATGCGACCTCGACTACGTGCCGCACAAGGGCATCGAAGGCAACATCGACGTCGCCGTATCCGCATCGCTCGGGTTCGGCGGCCACAACGGCGTGGTTGTCATCAAGAAATTCAAGGAATAACCAGAATCAAGGAGCGACATATGTCCGACTGGCTGTTTAAATCGTGGCTCAAGATTTCCGCACTGACGGCAATCCTGTTCTTCTTTTATCACCTTTTCATTTCGCAGAAACTCGAGGAAGAATCCTTCACATCTAGCAAGGACAAGTAGGTAACCCATGGAACAGAACAAGGACATCCTCGACATCCAGGCGGCCGAAGCGAACCAACACAAGAAGAAAAAGTTCATCCTGTGCTACCACAGCTTCAGCGCGACGAACTTCAAGAGAGCCCGCACGCAAATCCGTAAACTTGCGGACGCCGCAGGTTCGCCCATAAGCATCGCAGTCGTGCCCTCCATCGGGGCCGTGCCCGAATCCGAGGCGGACGAATTCCGCGAAGAACTCGAGAAGTTCGTGAAAGAAGGCTACGAGATTATGCTCCACGGTGCCCGCCACCGCGCAGACCTCTTTATCAAGCGTAGCCTGCAGGGCAAGTTCGCCCTCTGGATTTCGAACAACGAGGCCGAATTCGCTGGCCTGAACGAGCGACTCACGCAGACGCTCCTCAAGCGCAGCCTAGCCCTCTGGAACGCCCACGGCACCGAGAAGCCCTCCGGGTTCATTCCGCCCATCTGGTTCGGCAACAAGTACCTCAAGAACCTCGCCCTCGACATCTTCGACTACTACGAGGATTACCACGGCATCTACCAGAAGACGGAAAGCGGAATCAAGAAGACCAAGTCAAGGCCGCTCAGTTTTTCCATCTACCCGCCCGCGATGCTCGGAATCGTGCAGACCTACGCCTGCCTCCGCATGCTCCTGCCGGGTGGCACGCACCGCCTGGTGTTCCACGACAAGGATTTCAGGACCATCGGCGAAAAACGCATTTTGAACATGGTCCGCTACATTTCCACCATGCGCGAAAAAATCATGTACAGGGATCTCTAAAACCAATACGACAGGATTCGAACATGATGTTAAGCAAGTTTCTTTCCCGTATCGAATTCGATTCGTACGAGGACCTCTACAAGAATTTCAAGATAACTATCCCGGAAGACTTCAACTTCGCCTACGACGTGGTTGACGAATACGCGAAGACCGAACCCAAGCGCGAAGCCCTCGTGTGGTGCGACGACAACGACGAAAGCCACATCTACACGTTCAAGGACCTCTCGCTCGCTTCCCAGCGCACCGCGAACTTCCTAAAGGAACAGGGAATCAAGAAAGGCGACCGCGTGATGCTCATCCTGCGCCGCCGCTACGAGTTCTGGTTCTTCCTCCTGGCGCTCCACCGCATTGGCGCGATTGCAATACCCGCGACGAACATGCTCGCCGAAGAAGACCTGGAATACCGCTTCAACGCGGCCGAAATCAAGATGGTCGTGAGTTACGACGAACCCTCGCTGCAAAAGGAAGTGGACAAGGCAAAAACAAAATGCCCGTCCGTCGAAAAGCTCGTGACCGTAGGCCAGACCGCCCGCCAGAACTGGGTAAGCTTCTACGACGACTACGAAATATTCCCCGCCAGGTTCCCGCGCCCCGAAGGCGAAGAGGCGACCCACAACGACGACATCATGATCGTGTACTTCACGAGCGGTACGAGTTCGAACCCGAAGATGGTGGCGCACACGTTCACCTACCCGCTTGGCCACATCGTGACGGCAAAGTACTGGCAGCACGTCGTGGACGGGGGCAGGCACCTCACCGTCGCGGAGACTGGCTGGGCCAAGGCCCTCTGGGGCAAGATATACGGGCAGTGGATTGCGGGTAGCGCAGTGTTCACCTACGACATGAAGGTGTTCATCCCGGGCAAGCTGCTCGAGAAGATGGCGGAATACAAGGTGACCACGTTCTGCGCGCCGCCCACCGTCTACCGCTACATATTGCACCACGGACTGAGCCATTACGACCTTTCGAGCCTCCAGTACTGCACCACCGCAGGCGAATCGCTCAACACCGACATCTACAACAAGTTCTACGAGCAGACGGGAATACGCTTGCAGGAAGGCTACGGCCAGACGGAACTCACGCTTACCACAGGCAACTTCGGGTTCACCGAACCGCGTCCGGGTTCCATCGGCATGCCCTCCCCGGGATACCGCATGGAAATCGTGGATGCCGAAGGCAAGCCCTGCGCCACCGACGAGGTGGGCGAACTCATCATCAAGATTGACCAGGGTAAACCCTTCGGCATGTTCGGCGGCTACTACCGCGACCCGGAACGCACAGAGAAGGTGTTCGAGGGCGGAGTCTACCATACGGGCGACACCGCCACCCGCGACAAGGATGGATACCTGTGGTTCGTGGGCCGCACCGACGACCTCATCAAGAGTTCGGGTTACCGCATCAGCCCCTTCGAGGTGGAAGAAGTGCTCCACAAGCACCCCGCCGTCCTTGAAGTGGCGGTGACGGGCGTCGAGGACAAGGACCGCGGCCAAGCCGTGAAGGCGACCGTCGTCTTGAAGAAGGGCTACGAGGCATCGAAGGAACTCGCGAAGGAAATGCAGCTTTTCGCGAAGAACGTCGCGGCCTCCTACAAGAGCCCGCGCATCATCGACTTCGTGACGGAACTGCCCAAGACGATTAGCGGAAAGATTCGCCGCGCCACCATCCGCGACAAAGACAAGGCAGACGCTTCGGCCGAAGCCGAGGCCACCGAACAGGCACCCGAAGAAAAATAGATTCGGTATACAAAAAGAGACGCCCCCACGGGGCGTCTCTTTTTTCAAAAGTGTCAAGGTTTTACTTTTCAGCAGCGAACTTCTTGGAAGCGGCCTTGACCTTAGGGTCGTTCTGGGCTTCCTTGATCTTCTGCTTGATGCCGTCCTCGATCTGCTTCTTGAGCTTGGCGGCGAGGGCGGGGAAACGGTCTTCCAGGGAATCACTGAAGACGGCCGGTTTCTTGGCGGAAGGAGCGGCACCCTTGCGCTTGGCGTTCAACGGGCGCTTCTTCTTGGCCGGGGCCTTCTTTTCTTGAGCTTTTTCTGTGGATTTCGGTTCCTGAGGCTTGACTTCTTCTGTGGTTTTGACTTCTGTTTCTTCTGCCATGATGTACCTCTTGGAAAATGTCTATCGACAATGATGTTAATTTGACGCGCGCAAAGATAGCAAAAAAACGCTAATTTTGCAAGTACGGTCTTTCGGAGAGCCGTCCTCTAGCCCCGGTTTTCGAGCCAATGCGAAAGGACCGTTATGTCGGCGGGACGCACACCGGGAATACGGCTAGCCTGGCCCAATGTGAGCGGCTTGTGCGCGTTCAGGCGCTGACGACTCTCGATGCTAATCGACGTCACCTGCATGTAGTCGAAATCTTCGGGCAGGCGAACGGATTCCATCTTCTTCTGGTCGTCGATTTCGCGGGCCTGACGGTCAAAGAACCCTGCGTAAATTTCTTCGGCGTACATGAACCAACGGTCGCGGCGCGTCAGCGGCAAGTCCGGAAGCGCAACCTTGAACAGCTGTTCGGGGTCAATTCCCGGGCGGCGGAGAACGTTAATCCAGCGGGTGCGCTCAGTCGCGGGAGCCTGGTCACCGGCTTCAAGAATCGCGTTCGCCTGTTCGGGCAGGGCCGATTCCTCGGCAAGACGCCTCCGGGCGGTCTCGACAAGTTCAACGCGGCGTTTCCAGTCGGCAAAGTCGTTATCCGAAATCATCCCGATTGCATGCGCACGTTCCTTGAGGCGATTTTCCGCATTGTCGCTCCGGAGGAAGAGCCTGTATTCGGCGCGGCTCGTGAACATCCTGTAAGGCTCGTCGAGCAGGATGTTCGTAAGGTCGTCCGCCATTACCCCCAGGTAACTGTCGGAACGACCTAAAATAAAGGGCCCTTCGCCCTTTATTTTGAGAGCCGCGTTGATGCCAGCCAGTAGCCCCTGACCCGCAGCCTCCTCATAGCCGCTCGTACCACAGACCTGGCCTGCGAAATAGAGTCCGGGAACCTTCTTACATTCAAAAGTCGGGAAAAGTTGTGTGGCATCAACGGAATCGTATTCAACCGCATAGCCAATCTGCAGCACACGGGCTCGCGTAAGGCCCGGAATCGTGTGAATTGCAGCAATCTGGATATCCGCAGGCAGGCTTGAACTGAACCCGTTGATGTAGACGCGCCCGATATCTGCCTGTTCCGGTTCCAAGAAAAGCTGGTGACCATCGCGGTCGCCGAAGCGGTTAATCTTATCCTCGATACTCGGGCAGTAGCGTGGCCCCTTGCCGTGGATGCGACCACTAAACATTGGGCTATCCTTGAACCCGCTGCGAAGAATATCGTGCGTCCTGATATTCGTGCGCGTAATCCAGCAGACGCAGTCGTTTCGCACAAACTTGTTTGCAGCATCGCCCCAGAAATAATCCGCATCGCGGCCGGGGACAGTATTTTCCAAATGACGGTCGCTCATGGGCCAGGCGACACCATCACCGTGCTGCACATCGCATTCATCAAAGTCTATGGAATCCGGGTCGAGCCGGCTCGGCGTACCCGTCTTGAGCCTGCGAAGCACAATGCCGTTTGCGGCAAGGCATTCCGAAAGTTTATCTGCACTCGGCTCGCCCACTCGCCCACCGATACTCGTTTCAAGCCCGGTGAACATCTTGGAGGCAAGGAAGGTGCCGCTCGTAATCACGAGTGCACGCGTCACGTAGCGTTCGCCATTCAAAAGCGTAAGTTCCAAGCGACCGTCGTCCATGCGTTCAAATGCGGCCAGTTCGCCCTCGATTACCGAAAGCCCCGGAAGGTTCGTAATCACCTCGCGGGCAACTTCGCTATAATACTTCATGTCGCACTGGGCGCGCGGGCCCCATACGGCAGGTCCCTTGCTCATGTTGAGCATGCGGAACTGGATACCCGCCTTGTCTGTCAGGAGCCCCATCAGGCCGCCGAGCGCATCGATGTCGCGCACGATCTGGCCTTTCGCCACGCCACCCACGGCGGGGTTACAGCTCATGCGTCCGATGGCGTTCACATCCATCGTAAGCATGGCGGTCTTTACGCCGAGCTTCCAGGCGGCATGCGTCGCCTCGATGCCGGCATGGCCGCCACCGACTACGACGACATCGAATTCTGCAATAAGAGACATTACTTGGCAGCGGGCTTCGCTTCGGGCGCCTGGGCTGCAGCAGGCTTGAGCGTATCGACCACAGCCGGCTTGGGCGGGTCAATCTTCCACTCAACGTTCTTGCCTTCCATGAGGGCGGCGATTTCCTGCTTGAGGGTTTCCTTCTCGCTTTCGAACGCAGTGTATTCCTTGTACGAGGCATCCGGATTCACGAGGTAGACCTTGGGCACGTAGCCATCGCTGTAGAGTTCACCGAACTGGCGGGATTCGTCCCACACGATATTGACGGTATCGTCGAACTTCGCGTTGTCGGCAAACTTGCGGATGCCGGGCTTGTTGTTTCCACCGCTAGCAACGGCAACCGTCGTAAGTCCCTTCGGAGCAAATTCCTTCGCGATGTCAAGAATCTGCGGAGCGGCGTGTGCACAGTGGCCGCAGGTCGCGGAGAAGTAGAAAATCATGAGAGGCTTGCCGGCCCAAGTTTCGAGGTTTTCGGCCTTGTTCGTAATACCGGTCACCTTCACCTTGTAGTTCATCTTGGCAGGCATGCCATTCGCAAGCGTGTCACCACGGAGGCCCTTCACCTCCTCCTTGAGTTTCGCCTCGGCTTCCTGAGCCTTCTTGATAGCCTCTTCACGAAGGACCTTCATCTTTTCGTTGTAGCGTTCGCCAACAGCCTTGAGGGAATCTTCAGGGAGTGCAAGAGCTATAGTCGTATCGCGGACATTCGCAGACGCCTCACGCAAGCCAAGCACGAAGTAGTTCAAGTCGAATTCGGTCTGGAACTGCGCACCGATGCTGCTGAACTGGTTTTCGAACTGCACACCGATGAAGTAGGAGAACTTCTGGTTGCGGGTAGCCTCGGCACCGAGAACGACGGGTTGGTTCTTGGGGGCGGGAGCCTTCACAACAGGGAGGGCCTTCATAGCCGAATCCATATAGGCGCGGAACTTAGCCTGGTCTCCGTTGAAGGAGGCGTTCGTCGCGCTATCCGGGCGGATGGACGCCATACGGGCACGGGCGTTGGAATTGTAGTCAAAGCCGATATCCCTCAGCGTATCCGGTTCGACCTGGAGCCTAAAGTTCGTATCCTTCTCGGACTTGTAGGCGTCCCTGATACCCTGGACAACGGCATCTTCGTCAAGTTCTTCACCCATCTGCAACGGAATCATCTTGAAGTTATGGAGGCCGAACTGGGCACCCAACATATAGGCGAACTTCTGATCGTCAGTAGAATTCGGGGTAATCTTGGCTTCGGACTGGGCTCCACCCTGCATATCGCAGGCGGCAAGCATCATGGCAACAGACGCAAGGCCAAACAGCACTTTAGATTTCATTTTTCAACTCCTTGAACCAATGTTCAAAATTTTACGGACAAAAAATAAAAAAATTACGTGCTCGAGATACGGGAGACGCTATAAATTTATCCCAACAGCGCAAAACCGAAGCGTAAACAAAATTTTTAGGCCTTTTTGGGCTCATTTGGACGTCTCATCCGTTTTTATGTATAGATAGGGGCAAACTCCTCGGGGGCATCCTGCAAAAATTCACAAGAACAAAAAGCTAGTCAATGTCGACCAGGAGGGTCTTCATCTCGACGGGGAAATTCTTGCTGACAAACGTACGTGGGATATCCCAGTAGGGCAAAAGCAGTTCAACCTTGTACGCATAGAGCATGTGGCTATGCGCGCCGAGAACGCGATAATCTTCGTCATCAAGACCAGAAGTCGCCATTTTTTCGTAATAGAAGCCATTGCGCCAGTAAAGCCTGTCTCCCACGATGGGGAACCCGAGTTCGGCAAGGTGCGCACGGATCTGGTGCTTGCGACCGGTCAAAAGTTCGCATTCCAGCACGGAGAACTGTTCGCCGTCGCGTTCGAACCGCGAAAGCGTCCGGAAAACCGTCGAGCAGGGCTTTCCATCCTCGAAATGGAACATCTTCAGGCGGATTGCGCTTTGCGGATCTTCGCGCAGGGGCAAGTCGCAGCGGTATTCCTCATGAGGGAAGTTCCCCCGCACCACCGCCAGATAGAACTTGCGGAGAAGAATGCGGTCGAGGTTCTTCTGGAAGCGCGCCGCCGTTTCCGCATATTTCGCAAAGAGCATGAGCCCGCCCGTATCGCGGTCCAGACGGTGCATGGGAACCGCAGTCTCGCAATCGGTCGCACGGCGCACCACGGCAGTAAACGTGTTGTAGAAAATGCGTCCGGTATGGTGCACCGGGATTCCGGCAGGCTTTGCGACAAGCAGGAACTCGTCATCCTCGAACACGGTGTCGAAATCTGTCGGGACTTCGGGTTCCTCGTAGTTTTCAACATGGTACACGATCTTGTTGCCCTTGTGAGCAACGGTTTCAAGGTTCGCGACAGCTCCGTTCAGGGAAACTAGCCCGCGAGCAAAACGATCGACCCATTCGTCGCGACTGTGGTAAGTAAAGCGTTCCACCAGGGAATCGAGCAAAAGGCGTCCATCCTGTTCCGGGCGGACTTCGCTCTCGAAATACATGTCGCTCGGAGCACGCACAGGTTACCTTAAGGAATCACGTTCGAAGCCCTTGGGGGCCGGGCCATCCTCGAAGACCTCGAACTTCTGCGAGCCGATGACAGCGCCATTCTTGTAAGCCGTTTCTACAAGGTAGCGTCCAGCCGGAATCTTCTTCTTTTTCGTGTAGCTCCGGTAGCCGTTTTCGCGACCACCCCGCATGACCATCCTGCCAGAAGAAACTCTATCCGTAAGCCTGTATTCCCCTGTCGCCTCATCCTTCACGTACCAGCGGTATTCCAGTTCCGCCTTCAATTCCGCAGGCGCATAAACCGACGAAAGATAATAGACTTCCGCACCGTCGATTCGATGAACCGACGGAAGTTTGAACCCGAGTGTCTGCAAGAATGTCGGCTTGTCGATATCGCAGGAGTAGTTCTTCTTATCAAAATTCTGGCAGACCAGTTGCTGCTTCAGCACGAGCGGAACAGGCGGGACCCAGTTCATGATATAGGCGATGACCAAGGCCGAGCTGATCAGAGCCGGAGCAATCAGCACGCGCCTCTTGTGGTGCGACAGCTTTTGGATTCCGACACAGATGCCAAATGACGCAAGCGTGCTCAAAAAGAACCAGATAAATCCTATTCGGTGTACCAGGTGCGGAATCGCAAAATTCAGGAACATCGTCCCGAGCAGGCAAAAAAACGCGAGGCTCACGCCGAAGCTTTCATACCTTTTTTTGAGGAATTCATTACCGACCAGCAATACGGCCAAAAACAGCACCAGAAGGAACGAGGCCAGCGAACCGCTGCTCTTGAAGTAGCAGACGACCAGTGCGCTGAACATACTTCCGAAGCAGAACTGCACCATCCAGGAGAAACGGTCCTTCCACACCTCGCTCCATTCTCGGTCCAAAAAGCGGTGTTCCACCACGATGGCATTCTTGGGGATGGCGGTAGACTCGTAACCAATCTTGTCAGCCAGCTTTTTGGCTTCCGCAGTCGAGGCGTCCGCAGCATTCTTGAGTTTCGTTGCCGAGGCATCAGCCACGTTCTTGATTTTCGAGGCGACCACTGTCGTTGCGGGTTTCGCGAAATTCGCCATTTTACCGGCAACAGCCGAAATCTTGGAGGTCGGAGCCGGGTTTTGCGACGGCACCTGCTCAGGAGCCTCTGTTTGCGCAGCGGCAGGCGCTTCTACCGCATCCGTTTTCTCCGGGACCTTCGATTCCGCCTTCACCGGGGAAGCCGATTTCGCAGCCTGCAGGCGTTCCTTCGTCCATCCTTCGGGATGTTCCAGATGTGCCGACAAAAGAATCACCAGGATGAACGCGCCGATATAGTACGCCAGAAGGAAGAGCAAATCGGACTGGTCAATCTGCTGACCAAGCGTTATGGAATCCCAGCTGAACCCCGCCAAAAAGGCTATTGCCGGAAAAAACTTTTCGACTTTCTGAACTAGAGGCTTCTGCCTCAAATTGTCAACCAGTTGCATCGTTACTCCAACTCAATCCCTGTATAAATCATGTTCCAGAATATAGCGGTAGACTTCTGGCGCAAGCCCGTCCGGCCTTTCGCTACGATTGCAAAGCAGGCTCTTGCGGATTCCCGTACTCGAAATCCGGCCGACAAAATTTTCCTTTTCCCCAATCCAGAAAAGGTCCGCATATCCCTTCGCCTTGTGTTCCGCGACATCGGGCTGCACGTAGCCATTGCGCGCAAAGACAATCAGTTCAAAGTCCCGAAGCAGGAGGTGGCCGTTATATTCCGTGCCATAGAAATGAAGCGGGTCGCGCCAGTGCGGAATATTCTCGTAGCTGTCCGCACCAACCAGGAGGCGGAAATTCTTGTCGGGGAACCTTTCTGCAAGGCCTTTCAAGAATACGTAGGAACCGCGAAAATCTCCCTGTTCAATTTCAAGGTCCGAAAGGACAAAGCGGGGTTCGTCGGAAGTAACGAGTTCAAGCATCGCAAAACGGTCTTCGGGCGCGGCGTTCAGCGTCTTGTCCCAACGATCAGGGCTCGGCACGAACCACACCTCGTCGCAAAGTCCACGCGAAAGGCAAATCCGTGCCACCTTGACATGGTCTTCATGGACGGGATCAAACGCGCCCCCCATGATGGCAATATTCTTCAAACCAGACATCACGCTCCGCCTAGTAGACGTAAGCCGCAAATCCGAGATTTAACTGGATGCGGCTACCCGAGACTTTCTTGTTCAGGAAGGGATCGTAATGTTCCAGAACCCTCCTGTAGCCCACTTCCGCAAAAAGCATCGTCTTCGAAAAGATATTCAGGAGCGACCCGACGCCAACTCCCCATTCGTTCCAGGCGACATCGCCCTCGTCGGAAAGGTCCTTGAGTCTCGAATAGTTGCCGACAAGATAGACATCGCCCAACAGCTGGACGCCCAGTTCGACATCGAGGTTCGTATGTTCGACTTCCACCTTGTCGCCGTCATCCGTCTTTTCATCGCAATCGAAGAATCCATAGCCCACACGGAAGAACGCGACGTGAGGAAACCAGATGCCCAGCATGGGTTCAATCTGCCGTAACCCCAGTCCCTTCTCCGAACCGACACCCGTTCCCGAGCCAAAGCCGAGCGCTCCACCCACAAAAATAGGTGTCCGGATGCTGGTGGTAGACGTTCCGGTCGCCGCAGGGGCGGCAGAAGTCTTGGGGGCGTTCGAGCTCTGCGCAAAGGCGCCACCGCAACAGGTGGCGACAAGCCAAAGGAGGCTGACTAGGAATTTTCGGATATCTTGTTTCATAGTGGGATTCTTATTACAATATAATCAATCTTTTGAACCGAGGATGCGCCGGTAGCTTTCATAACGTGCTTTCGAGAGCCTGCCATCGCGCAATTTTTCGAGCACAGAACAGCCCACCTCCTTCACGTGGAGGCAGTTGCTGAACTTGCAGGTAAAAAGATCGCTCTCGAAAAACCCGGGGAAGATTTTCGCGAGGGATTCCGCATCCATGTCCATGAGGCCGATGCTGCGGATACCCGGGGTATCGATGACATAGCCGCCGCCCGGCAAATCGAAAAGACTCGAAGAAATCGTCGTGTGGCGTCCCTTGCCGTCCTTTTCGCGCACGGCGCCCGTCTCAAGGCCCGCATCGGGAACGAGCGCATTTACGAGAGTCGACTTGCCAACACCACTCTGACCGCTGAATACGGAGGATTTGCCCTGGAGCTCGGCTTTCAGCGTTTCAAGGCCCTCCCCGTTCTTTACGGAAATAGGAATAAACTTGTCTACAATGCTTGCAAAGTCGCGTATCGACTCCGGAAGTTCGCCTTCCAGCAAATCCATCTTGGTAAGCACAAGGACAAACGGCAAATTGTTGAGGTTCGCCGCAAGCAAGAAGCGGTCCATGAACCCGTAGTTGAATTCGGGCTGCGTGACGCTTGCGACAATCACCACCTGGTCGATATTCGCGGCAAGCGTCTGCTGCTTGTAGAAACTGTCGCGCGGGCCAGGGCGCTTGAGTTCGCTCTTGCGGGGGAGCACGCGCACCACGCAGTACTTCTGGGAGCCCACGCCGTCGCCCGTATCCTCGCCGTCGTTCACCAGACCGACGAGCACGCGGTCTCCCACGGCCGGGAACTCGCCCAGCGCCTTTGAGGTCGTCGCGCGGTACATGGCGGTCACTGTTTCTTCCGGAAGGCGCACCTCGCATGTGCGGCGGTGCACTTCCACGACCAGGCCCTCGACGCAGTTTTCCTCGCCGATGTTTTCGACTGGGTCCTTGATGCGCTTGATTTTAGCCTTCTTGAACTCGCGGCTGAACCGTTCCTTGGTCGGGCGCTCGTCGACGATTCCCGAATCCCATTCGCGCATGGCGTCGATTCGGCGGGAGCGGTGCGCCCGTCGCGTCGTCCTGATTTCGCGGAATTCATCGTCTTCAAGCATCATGGCACAAGGTCCCGTAAAAAACTATTCCACAAGCATCTTGAAAATGACCTTGCCTCGGGAACCGACCACGAGCGCATTGTCCACGACGGCAGGCGAAGATTCGAAGTTGTCGCCAATTTTTTCACAGAACAGGCGCTTGCCCGTTGCCCCTTCGAAGATATACATGTTGCCGGTGCAGTCGCCCTGCACCACATACAGCTTGCCGCTTTCGTCGTAGAAGCCGACAGGAGAAGACCAGGCGTAATGTTCAAGCGGGACGCGGTAGACAACCTTGCCCGTGTAGCGGTTCATGGCGACAAGGTCTCCCTTGAAGACCGGCTTATGGATGCTGATGGGCACGATGATGAGGCTATCGCAGTCGCCGCGCCCGATAAGCGGTGTCGAGTACATGCCGCCGTCGAAACTCTTGCCCGCGATTTTTGCCTTGTTGCACTTGAACTTCTGTTCCCAGACCTTTTCGCCCGTAAGCCCGTTCAACTTCACGAAGTAAGAAATTCCGCTGTCGCCCTGCTTGTCCATTTCGCTTGCCGTATAGACAAACGGAACGCCGTCCTCGACATCGATCACCACGGAACCGTCGGTATCGTCGTGGTTGTCATAGCGCCATACGGGTTTCATCGTGTCGAGGTTGATGCAGATGATGTTCCCGTAGTTGTCTCCGAAGTAGCCATAGTTGCGGTACACGGCAATCGAGGATTCCACACCCGC
This sequence comes from Fibrobacter sp. UBA3629, assembly GCF_002374005.1. Lineage (NCBI taxonomy): Bacteria > Pseudomonadati > Fibrobacterota > Fibrobacteria > Fibrobacterales > Fibrobacteraceae > Fibrobacter > Fibrobacter sp. UBA3629. The sequence continues at coordinate 182,988 of NZ_DFLC01000006.1, forward strand.
CGCCTTCTGCTTCTTGACCTTGTACTTGAGGCTCGAATGGAGCTTGAGGCCACCCTGTTCGCGGATAAACTTGTAAATCTTGCCATTTTCGCCGGGGCGGATTAAAAACTGACCGACAACAACCGGCGAAGAATCGTAGGCACCCCAGCCGCGCCAGGCGTCGCGGTCGCGGTTGTACATGTGCGTCACCTTGTGCTTCTTGAGGTCGATAACTCCCGCGCCAAAAGGAACCTCGTCGCTCTTGGGGACACCATGTCCAAAGTAGAGGTTGCCGTTCATCGACGGATCTAGCGAGATGCTCCCCTTGATGGGGTTCGTGACATCAATCGCCTTGCGCGAGGCCTTGCCCGTCTTGAAGTCGATGAAGTAGATGTGGCTGCTGAGCGAGCCCACCATGATTTCTTCGTTGCTGAAATTCTCGGTCAGGCCAAAGGAAGAATTCCTGAACATGTCGGCGATACTGTCCGGCCAGTTCACGTAGACCGGCTGGCCAGTCCATCCGGAACCGCCACCCCATGTGCCGAGCTTGGTCGGCTCGCTGTCGAAATCCGTTTCGAACTTCCACGCGACCGTAATCTTGGATGGAGTCCCCTTGACCTTGCCCTCGTGCGGAGTGTTGCGCTTGAGCCCGCCGCGGAACGTGAAGATTCCCGGAGTCTTCTCGTAGACATCCTCGAACGAATCGATCGTCCCGGAAACCCCGGTAGAAGCGTCGTCGACGACATACTCGAGGGCGCGCGCCGAGGCCATCATCGTATCGGGAAAGTGCTCCTCGACAACTGGCTTCTCCTCTATAGGCGCGGGAGCCGCTTCTGCCAGGGCAGCTTTCTGCACCTCGACAACCGGTGCCGCCTCCTGCTTCTGCTCCGATTCTCCATTGCAAGCGGAACAGATTCCCGCAAGAAGGACAACCACAATCTTCATCCCGTATCTCATCTTCTACTCCTTTATACAGCGGACCGACAAGGCCGCCGTCTTGGAATAAGTACCCTTATTGAAATCCTCGTCGACGCAATAGAGGCTCCAGGAAATATTCTCGGTGGAGCTCCACATGCTGTAAAAGCAGTCGCGGTATTCGCACTTCTTGCGGCTTTCGCAATAGCCCGCGGGTTTCGCGTCAAAACCAAAATCGTCAAAGCCGTTTCCGTTCCGGTCCCACCCGGATTTCGCCTTCAGCGCATTGCCGACGCTTCTCACTCCCGTCTTTCCGGCATAGCCGTAGAGCTTCCGGAAATCGTCGTTCGACGGCAAGCGCCACCCTGCAGGGCAAGCCTTCTCGGCCACATCCTTCGGGTACAGGCGTTCCGAGCAGCCTTTCGCGGCACCGCCATAGCAAAAGCTTCCCTTGGCCGCATACGCCAGATTTTCCGCAAACCAGACCTGGCCGCCAATTTTCACCGTGCGATAGACGCGGCCGTCCCGGCTGTCGGTAAACTCCGACCTTGCGCCGTCTTCGGCAAAAGCCACAGAAGCAAGCGCCAAAAGAAGGAATGTGACCAAGGCTCTATGCAAGGGCTCTCCTAGTTCAATGCGCGCACGTGGACCATCACGTCCGTCGTGTCGTTCGCCTTTACCGCGGGCGTCTGCAAGGTGAGTTCAATCTCCTTGCGGATATCCTTCACCTGCCCCTGCAACTTTGCAAGGCGCTCGCCCGCAAGCTTCGGAGTCGCAATCATCGTCTTCGTGAGCGGGTCAATCCATTGCCCCTGCGGGTTCTTGAAACCAAAATGCAGATGCGGCCCCGTACTGCGGCCCGTAGACCCCACCTTCCCGATGAACTGGCGGGCGGCCACATGCGTCCCCACGCTCACGCTCCTCTGCGAAAGGTGCATGTAGTAGCTCACGAAACCGTCGCTGTGCTTGATGGCAATCTTGTTTCCGCTCGCATCGTCGTAGCCCGAAACCGTCACCACGCCATCGGCCACCGCATACACCGGGGAACCCATGCTCGCGCGGTAGTCCACGCCCGCATGCAGGCGGTATTCGCCAAGAATCGGGTGCAGCCTCTTGCCGAAGCGGCTACCGATCTGGATCTTGTCGAGCGGGTAGCGGAGCCCGTTGAATATCAGCGCCTCGCCGTTTTCGGTATAGTGCGCATTGAACGAGCTCTTCGGGTCACCATCGAAATAGAGGAAAGCCTCGTGATGCCCCACCACGCGTCCATCGAACTCGGCGTAAATCACCTTGCCGCTCACCCAAACGCCATCCTTGTCGAACGTGTCCTCGAGAAGCACGCGGAAACGGTCTCCGGGCTGTGCGCTCTGGAATGCAATCTTGCACTGCAACACGCCGCTCACCACGCCGCGCATGCGCTGCGGAATGCCCGACTTAAAAAGCATGCCGTCGAGGGTGCCGCCCTTCTCGAGCACGCCCTCATACACAGATTGCTTGCGGACAAAGGGTTTTTCCACCTTCTTGTAGACAAATCCGGAATCCACCCAGTGCACCAGGTGGACAAGAATCGCGTTTTCCTGAAAACGGAAGACCTTCACCGAATGTTCAGCCTTTGCCGCATGCGCCGCAGAATCCACCAGCGCGTAAAAGCGCTGTCCCACCTTCAGCTTACCCATGTCAACACTGTCGAGAAGCGTATTCACCAACTGAGCCATTTCCTTCCGGGAGATGTTCATGCGTTCCAGGACCGCGTAGGGACCATTACCGGGCTGGACCGTGTCGCTGAGAAGCACCACATCGGAGGGCGTTTTCTTGAGCCGGTCAATCTCCTGGTACAGCGAATCCGCCCGCATTTCGAGAACGGCGACATCCTTCTGGAGATTGGACAGGGTTTCTTCCTCGTGACAACCGGAAAACAGGGCGAGGAACAGGGCAAAAAATACGGGAACCGTGTATTTCAGAAATTTCATCTAGGCATTCACCGGTAATAAGTTCAACAACAATAATTTAGAAAAAAAAATGCAAACACAACGAAACCACCTCATCAGCAAGCACCTTGCCATGTTCAAGGGGCGATTACGTCGGCAAACATTTCACCATGTCCGGGTATTTTTCTTTCTTCTAATTTTCAGTCATAAATTCGCTTACAACAAAAAAACGCAATTTTATTCACGACTCATCAACGACTCCTCGTACTCGCGAAGTTTTTTATAGCCGGGGCTTTCGAGTGGGAGAATGGACGAGTCGAGTTGCAGGGGTTTATAGCCTTCAAGATCGTTAGGATTAGTCTGTATCGTAATTGAAAAAAACCTTTGATTCGCAGGAATAGAAATCTCAAAAAAAGGGCCATCAAAATAAATTTTTTTCCGAAGTGATTCAGTTTTTTCATTCAAACTGCAATTTTCAATATTCTCATTATTACAAATCATTCTATGATTAAAGAACATACCTGAAATCACCCTCAGACTATCCCCACCATAGACGACATGGTACAAAGAATCATCTTTCACGCCAACAAGGCCATCCCATATAGACAACAAAAACTCCATGTCAAAAAAATCACTTTTCATGGGAACGTTCATAGAAAAGCATTCAATCAACAGATTGCCAGACAATTCATCTGCATAAATTTTTCCACCCCAAAAGCGCCTATTTCCAAATAGATTTGCACAGAGCTTTTCTGGGTTTAGAATTATTTCCTGACTATCCTCTATAGGCCCTCTTTTCAAGACATTTACACCGGTTATCCGGGTAATATTCCACTCATCAAAATAATCCACTCTTTTTTCCACAATGCGGTAATTGGGCGTTGAAGAATGATTCAACGTAACGCACGATATAAAAAAAAGCACACTCATCACAAATAAAACAACTTTCATTTACACCTCAAAAAAACAACTGACGAGTCAATTTCTTCAAAGTAATCAAACACCTTCGTATATATATCAAATTCTCTTGGCTTTTTATCAATAGCAAGCTTAAACCTTCTATAATAGAAGTACTTCTTCTTTTCGTGTTGTTGCAGATAGCCCATTATTATATCGCCAAAATGGTTTGACGGATTGTTTATTTCACAACTAATATGCAAATACGCATGTTTCTCTAGATTTATTCCTTGAATTTTTTTGACCATTTCAGAGTCCAACGAAACATTTTTGCGACATTCTTTTGCATCTGCATATTGTAGACGAAAATTTCTTTTTTCGATATATTTCTCTGGATTAAGCCAAGGAAGCATAGACACACGTGGCAACTGATATACGGTTGTCTGGTTTTCATCCTCATTTAAATTCAGCCGATACAGGCGCTGGATTCCATTTCTTTCATAGAAGACAAAGAAAGCATCTCCTTGAAAGATATCCTTTCCAAAAAAACTTGAAAATGCGTCTTGACGATATTCAAAAATTTCTTGAGAGTTTGCTGTCGATAAAAAAGTAAAACTATCATACGCCAATGAACATTCATCATTCGCAATCAATAAAACATTCAGCAAAAGAACAGCAAGAAAAAAAATCGTTTCATAATGCGGGGCAGTCTTTTCCGTTTAAAATCAATAAATAATCCTTCGTGCGGAATCTTTCCGAAGAAAACTTTTCTGGATTTTTCACAAGGTTTCTCCAATTACACTTTACCGCTGTCTCATAATTAGCAATTTTTTCTATACTTCTAGCTATAGAGAAGAAATCTTCCAAGAACATATCACCTTGAAAATTCTTCTCTAAGCACAATGGGTTATGAAAAGACACCATCCGAATTTTCCCATCACGTTTTACTTGATAAATTTCGGCATAATAATCACTTGCACAATCACAGTAAAATATTAAGCTATAGAAATTACGATCTAAAAAAGAAACTGTCTTTCCATATAGATTTTCATTCACTTTAACATTCCGAGAACCACAAGTTTGTTTGTAATAATTTAAATTTGCTTTTACGTGTTTATCTATACATGGATAAAAATCCTCCGTCGATTCATTCCGGACAAAACCCGGTTCCATATATAGAACAACATCATTCTTATCATTTACATAGAAAAAAACATCCACCTCAGCATCATTTCTTCGCACAACAAAATAAATCCCTGGTTTTTTTTCATCAAGGAACAATGCTTTTCCATACGCCTTTGAGTAATAGATTTTTGATTCTCCATGCGGTTTTATTGAAAACCAGTCACATCGATCTTCAGCATAAGAAAGCGCAAAGAAGGAAAACAAGCAAAAAAATTTCAGCGTATCAATCATCAATTCCGTAAGCAATCCTTGGCAGATAATACCCAAAAAAATCTATCAAAAGATGAGAAAATACATTTCCTCCATAATTATAGCTACTAAACGCACGTTGTCCACCATCCTGTGCATATTTAAATTCAACATGAGGATACCCTTTTTCTCCTTTTTTCCACACAACCAATTTGTCGTATGTTGTACTCCAATCAAAAGGCCAAGATAAAACAATTGACGAATAGCCATTATTTGCAAGGTGATTCACAACAGCACGCATTTCCTCCATACTGAGATTCATTCCTTTTTCAGATACCAGTTTTACAAGCGCTGAAGCATTTGCTGTACTATTAAGCATTTTTAGTAACTCCTTTCCCCCCACTTTTCCAATACCCTCTTTACTTGTATCATATGAATTTCCCAATTTAAAATGTCCCAAAATTCCCAAATAAGGATTCCAAAATTCCATACTAACATCATTTTGCATTCCATTCGCAGACACCTTTCCAAAATTGTCACCCACCCCAAAATACAAACCTTCCTCGAATCCCCAGTCCAGCCCCCCGTTGCGGGACACGCCCGCATAGGCACCCGCAGCATTGATTCCCATATACCAGCCGCGACCGGCCACATTCCCATAGCCCCATTCCTTGCCGACCGATGCCCCGTAAACTCCGCCCACGCTTGCATAGGCCTCCACATACGCAGTGCCGCCGAGGAACTCGCTATTCGACCAGTACAGGCCCCCGCCGACACTCTCCCCGCTACAGAGCAGGTCGCCGATACCCGCACAGGCGCCCATCTGCCCGGTCAGGGCGTGGCCCGTCTCCGAGTTGTAGGAATAGCCTCCGCCGAAATTAGCCCAGAGCGGCACGCCCGGGAGGGGGACGCTCATGGAAGCCGAGAGGTTCGCTGTGTACGAGCCGTCGGAGTTCCACGAATAGCTCGCGTTGAACGAGCTACCCACGCCGATGTCGTAGGCGGCCCCGACACCCACGCTGAAACCGTGCGCCCTGTCGTAGCCGACCACAAGACCGGCACCTACCGCCCACAGCCCGGACGGGTCAATCAGGTTGACGGGGTCGCCGCCGTAGCCGTAGGGGTTCACGTACTGCCCGGCAGGGTCGGGCGTTAGCCACATGCCCAGGAGCGGGTTGTAGAACCTCGCGCCGAAATAGTAGTTGCCGGTGGCATCGTCAAGTTCCTTGTCCTGCCAACGCCTCTCGTCGGGCAGGGTCCCTCCCGGATAGATCTCAGCCACCGCACCGTACGGGTAGTAGTCGTAGGCGGCGACGATGCCGGAGGGTCCCGCATATGCGCGGACGCTGCCCTGGTGGTCGACCAGGGGGTAGACAGCGGAAGATGTAGCCGCGTCGCGGTAGCCGCCACCGGGCAGAGAATGTATTTGCGATTTCTTCATTCAATGCAAATCAAGGATTATTCGCTCACGCATCTTCAAAAATAATTAGCTGTATGATTTTCCAAAAATAGGCTGCATTTCTACTATCACATTACAATTAATCTCTACATTCTGAACAATTCAACAGGAATAAAAAACCACTTTTTTTTACGTTCTTGATTCACTCTAAAATTAAAGACATGAGCCGTTCCATCCTTCTTCTCGAACCGAAACTCAATCTCGTAAGACTGGATAGATGGTGTTTGGACTGTAATAAAGAATTGTACTATTCTAACCGAAGACGGCTCAAATGTTATTTTATTCAATTCAATTTTCGAATTCATTAACCCTTTTTTCAGCATCACCGTCATTACTACATTTTCTCCATATTCATCCACAAGAGCGACGTTTTCAGCCGATACTTCCTCTTTTATTTCCTTAGGCAAATATATTCCATATTTATCATTATCTTCTATCTCCATAATAAAATACCTATGATATGGAACAACTGTATCACCCACTTCTTCTTGGGTATAGGGATAGTCCGCTATGCAAAAAAATTTTTTTTCATCACACCCCTCTACAGCATACTCTACCCGCATTTCACTGTAAAAACAAGAGGTCAAAAGAAGCATTAATGGCAAGAAAAAAAACTTTTTCATAATCAGAGTCCCGAAGCATCAAATACCCAATAAGGAATTATATCCAAAAAGAAATGTGAAATCCAGTTATTACCATAGTTATAGCTTGGTGCAGGATAATATTTTCCTCCTACAGTAAAAAGACCTTCTACTGCGGGCACCTGCCACCAATGCATATTTCCTTTCTGCATCCACATTTTGTCAACGGTCGCTTTAGGATAATTTCCAGTAAAGAAGCCTTTAACAAGCCCCCAAATAAAATCTCCTGAATTCGGTTCATGCAAAGCTGCCCCTAATAAAGAATAATGTCCATATTTCATTCCCCTATCTTTAGCAAGTTTTTCAAAATCTTTCCTGTTTATCCCTTTCCCGTTTTCTCCCATCACCTCTTTTTGTATTGGATTTTCATTCCTGTTCCCGTGATCATACATGAAGTAGTCGCCAAAAATACCAAGGGTGGGAACGCTCAAACCGGCATATTGACGTTTTCTTCCATTGGGATCTTTTCCCAAATCTTGCAGCTTATAATACAAACCTTCCTGGAATCCCCAGTCCAGCCCCCCGTTGCGGGACACGCCCGCATAGGCACCCGCGGCATTGATTCCCATATACCAGCCGCGGCCGGTCACGTCACCGCAGCCCCATTCCCTGCCGGCCGACGCCCCGTAAACTCCGCCCACGCTTGCATAGGCCTCCACATACGCAGTGCCGCCGAGGAACTCGCTATTCGACCAGTACAGACCCCTGCCGACACTAACCCCGCTACAGAGCAGGTCGCCGATACCCGCACAGGTGCCCATCTGCCCGGTCAGGGCGTGGCCCGTCTCCGAATTGTAGGAATAGCCTCCGCCGAAATTAGCCCAGAGCGGCACGCCCGGGAGGGGGACGCTCATGGAAGCCGAGAGGTTCGCTGTGTACGAGCCGTCGGAGTTCCACGAATAGCTCGCGTTGAACGAGCTCCCAACGCCGATGTCGTAGGCGGCCCCGACGCCCACGCTGAAACCGTGCGCCCTGTCGTAGCCGACCACAAGACCGGCGCCTATCGCCCAAAGCCCGGACGGGTCAATCAGGTTGACGGGGTCGCCGCCGTAGCCGTAGGGGTTCATGTACTGCCCGGCAGGGTCGGGCGTGAGCCACATGCCCAGGAGCGGGTTGTAGAACCTCGCGCCGAAATAGTAGTTGCCGGTAGCGTCGTCAAGTTCCTTGTCCTGCCAACGCCTCTCACCCACCGGGGAAGACGACAGATAAACCGACGACACAGCACCGTACGGGTAATAGTCGTAGGCAGCCACGATGCCGTCCGTCCCGGCATAGGCACGGACGCTGCCCTGGTGGTCCACCAGCGGGTAGACTGCGCCGGAGGTGGCGGCATCGCGGAAGCCGCCGCCAGGAAGGTCCTCGCGCAGCATGGACTGGTAGGCATCGAACCGGTTCTTGCGCCACGTGCCTATGCCCTGGACCTCGGACTCCTCGTACTGCAGGCCGACCGGGCGCAAGGTCCGAGAGCGGTATATGCGGGAACCACCGAGTCCGTAGACGTAGCGTTCGTAACCCGTCTCGCTGTCATAGATGAAGTCGCCGCCGATATCGTCGATGGTCATGTCGCCCGGCACCTCGGAATACATCCTGACCTTGTCAGGGAGGCCCGAGGAATTCAGTTCGTAGGCAGTCTTCCCCTGCCTGTCAAGCCACATCCGTCCAGAGGCGTCATAGCGGTAATATTCGTCCGTGCCCTGACCGAAGGATATGCGCGTCGGACGGAACCGGTCTACGTCATAGATATAGTGGACCGACGAGCCCCCCTCCGTCTTCGTTGCAAAACGGCCGAACAGGTCATAGTTGTACTGTCCTGCAAGGGGGCCTTGCACCGAAGCCAGGCGGCCCTGGTTGTCGTAGGCATAGGACGATGTCCGTACAACGTCCCCGACTCCGGGCAAGGAGCCGTAATCATGCACCACGCCTCCCAAGCGGCCGGACACGGGGTTGTCGTAAGTAAGCGTTTCGGAATACAGCGTCGCGCCGCCACGCGTATAGGTCCGCGAGAGGGGCCGCCCGTGGATATCGTGCACGGAGCCGTAGGACGATATTTCCATATTCCCGTCACTGCGCTGCGTAGTCAGCACGTTGCCGTAGGGGCTGTAGGTATAGTCCACCCGCGCACCGCCGGATTCCGTGGCGGATTCAAGCCTGCCGTAGGAGTCGTACGCATAGGAGACGGTCCCCTTCGTGACGAAGGTCCCGTTTTCCCATTGCGACCAGGACATGGAGAGCAGTTCGTCCGCCATGCTGTAAGAATAGCTTTTCCTGATGGCGACGGTTATCCCGCCGACATGCCGGACACTCCAAAGAAACGAATCATGCAAGTAATATATATTCATTACGTAAGAAAAGCAATGCTTTTTTGAAGTCTTTGTCAGGAATACTAGTATAATTCTCCACCTATCACTTTCCGCATTCCGGAGAATCCGCCTTTTTTAGCAAAAAACGACATTTTAGACATCCCGTCCATAACGCACATCACACCCTATCTTGAATCGCCGCCGAAAAATTTCTAACTTGGCGGGCCATGAAAGTTTCGAGCGTTTCCACCTTGATTATTGCGATGCTGCCAGCGCTTTCTGCCGGCAACGAAGTCATAGCCATGGCACCCGCCGCCGAACAGGCCCCCATCCAGGAAACAGTCGTCGAAACCATTCCCGAAAATAATTCCGAAATTGTCGTACCCGATTCTGCCGTAAGCGAAGCCGTCACGCAGGATCCTTCCGAGGTCGAAGCGGCCGAAGCCGAAATGGAATACCTGGACTTCAGCGGGGCGCATTTCCCGACCCTCCACGGCACCCTCCTCAATTCCCCCTACGGAATTCGCAAGCACCGCCTTCACCGCGGAGTCGACCTCCACCTCCATATCGGCGATTCCGTTGTCGCCGCCTACCCCGGAAAAGTCGTCGTATCGAAATACAACAGGCGCGGCTACGGCAACTACGTGATGATCGAACATGCCAACGGGACGCGAACCCTCTACGGTCACCTCCAGAAGCGACTTGTAGAAGTGGGCGCCATCGTCGAAGGCGGCCAGCTCATCGGAAAGGGCGGAAACACCGGCCGCTCCAGCGGGCCACACCTGCATTTCGAAATCCGCTACGGCGAAGTCAACATCGACCCCGCCACCGTCTTCGATTTCGAAAAGGGAGAACTGCTCCCGAACGCGGAGCGCTACGCGCTAGCCCCCGCCATCGACAGCCACAACGCCATCCAGGCCGAACTCTCGAAGCACCGCTTCCACAGGGTGCGCCCCGGCGACACGCTCGGAAAAATAGCCCAGATGTACGGGACTACCATCGAGAAACTCTGCAAGCTAAACAAGATTACCCGAACCTCCATCCTGAGGATCGGGCAAAACATCCAGTGCTCTTAATTCTATCCGCGTTCCGGCGGATTACTTCTGCAACTGCTTTACGCGGATAGGCAGCGCCTTCGACACGGGCTGCAGATTGCTCTTCGCATAGCTATTCACGATGCGCTTGTAAAGGTCGTTCACCGACTTGAACGTGAAACCCTTGGCCGTCTCGCGCCACAGGTGCTTCGCGTGGAGTTCTTCCGTATAGTCGCGCAGGGGAACCGTGCTGTGGCCGTTCTCGTCGAAATAGGTGATGGAACCTTCCATGTTTGCACGGGTCACCTCGATCTTCGACTTGTCGCCATCGACCGTCTTCTGGACTTCGAACTTTGCGACGCCCCCGAGAATCGTCCCCAGACGGAACTGGTTCGAGATGAAGTTCCCGAGCGACCAGAACACGAGTGCCTTGTTGCCCTTCTTCGTCTTGAATACGCCAAAGGGCTCAATCACGTGCGGGTGCGCGCAGACCAGGATGTCGGCACCCGCATCGATGGCCTTCTCCGCCCTCGCGAGCGATTCCTTGTCCGGAAGCTCCGTATATTCCGTTCCCATGTGAAGGAAGGCGACCACGACTTCGGCGTTGCGGTCCGCCTCGGCGATGCGCTTCAGCCACTTGCCCTCGGAATCGAGCATGTCCACCATGTACTGGCGGTCATCCGGCATCTTCTGGGCATTCAGGCCGTAGGTAAAATTGAGGAACGCGAACTTGATTCCGTTTTTCTCGTCATAGCGGATCTGGGCCTGGTCCTCGGCCGTACCGTGGATCCCGAGTACCATCATGGGCTTGCCTTTCCAGAAATCTAGCGTGTAGTCGACCCCCTTCGCCTTGCGGTCCATCGTATGGTTGGTCGCATGAGTGACTATGTTGAAACCGGCATTTAATTCCGCAAGCCCGACCTCCTCGGGCGAACCGAAAGTCGGATACGAGGAATACTTGTCCTCGCGCGGAACAAAGACCGTTTCCTGGTTCACGCACGCATAATCCGCCGAATCGATATCGGCCTTCCATTTGGCAAAGAACCTGTCGAACACGCACTTGGACGCATCCTTTTCGCAGGCATCGTAGATGGCGGAATGCATCAGCACATCGCCAATGGCGAAGAAAGAAACCTTGGAGACCTGCGGTTCAGCAAAGGCCGACAACGCGGAGAACATAAGGATAGACGCAAATTTTTTCATAGGGCAGTTCCTCGATTCAGGGACTACCGAAAGATAATAAAAAAGGAATCATCCGCTTATGACGTCATCGCAAACGGCATCGTCGCAAATGGCATCGTCGCATATTGCGGCGAGCATGCGTTCGTGCGTGCACACCTCGGGTGACACCCCGTGGATATTCCCTGTGGAATAGAATGACGTGCAGGCGCATTCGTGCGCATGGCAGCGGAAGCGTATGGCACAACCCTTGCAGTCTTCCTTGTCGCGACTGAAGAAGTCCAGGATATCGCGGGCCACCGCTCCGTTCCAGATTTGCGCTGGGTCGTCAAAGACATTGCCCAAAATGTAGGGAGCATCCGGCTTGCTCGTGATAAACCGCGTGCAGGGGAAAAGGTTCCCGTTCGCGGCACAGGCGACAATGCCCTCGGCCACCTGGCAGCTGGACGTGCGGTGGCGCTGCCCAGTAAGCCTGAACTTCAACTTGTCCTGGATGGTTCCCAGGTAGAAGGGGACTTTCTTGCGCTTGAGTTCGAGCCAGAATTCGGCAAGTTTCTCGTATTCTGCGGCAAGGGCATCGAATTCCTCCCCCGTCCACTTGCCGTCGAAATCCACGGCGGCGGTCATGTTCCTGAACCCCTGCGCCTGTATCCAGCGGGCCGCATCGGAAAGCGAGCGCATGTTGTCGCGGGTCACCACCGAAAGCACGACCGTATCGAGCTTGGTGAGCACGGGAATATGCGGTTCAATCAGCTTGAAGGAGCCCGCCCCGCCCACCTGCTTGCGGCAGATGTTGTGGTGCGCCTCGGGGCCGTCAAGCGAGAGGTAAATACGGAACTTTTCGCGCTTCAGGTACTCGATGATGTCTTCGTTCAGCAGGGTGGCGTTCGTGTTGACTGCAAAACGCAGGCGAAACTTCGGCGACGTCGTATTCGAAGTCGGCGGCCCGAGCAACACGTCTTCGCCAAAACGTTCATGCACCAAGCCTTTCGCGAAGTCCACGCCCCTGCGGATGGAATCCATGCAAAGTAACGGCTCCCCGCCAAAGAAAGTGATGTTCAAAAAACGCTGGTTCAGCGAAAGAGTGCGTTCAAAGGCGAGCCTAATCGCCGCCTCCATAATGCCACTCGACATCACTAGGCTGCGGGCCTCGTGGCTCACCTTGTAGTAGCAGTAGGAGCAACGCAGGTTACACCGTTCCGTTAGAGAAAGAACCAGGTTCATTGGCGAAAATTACTGCTTCGGTTCATCCATGCGTACCGGCGTATCCTCGATGACCCCCGACAACATCGGCCCCGGTTCTACAACCGGTTCAGTTACAACCGGATCGCCCGCAAGCGGTCCCGACTCCGTAGAAGAGGAAGACGGCAGGATTGCATCGCTAGAGGAATGCGGCAAGCCAGACGTCGTAGAGCTCGATTCAATTCGTTGGTATGACGAACTAGAAGATTCCAGATGCCCGGTGTCGATGTTGGAGCCAGATTCCGGTTCAATATATTCCGGCGGAATTACCTCGCCCGAAGTCACATCAAGCGAATCTATTTCATAACTGCTGGAAGAAAGCCTAGTCTGGGAAGAACTGGATTCATTATACTCCCAATCGCATGGCATTTCCCCGCAAGTCATCTGCTCAGAGGAAGTGGGCTCTATAACATCTCCACTGGTTGCCGAAGTCGTATCGCATGCCGTCAGCGCCGCACTGGCAAGCACTGTAGCCGCCGACACCCCAAGCATCGAGGCGAGTTTCTTTTGCGTGGAAGGCGACCACGCTAGGTTCTTTTCCACCTTCTTTTTCGAAATGTCCATTGTGTCCTCCTATTTTATCACAATATAAATTAATAAGCGCCCACAAAAACGTCAAGAGGCTCAATTCGCAAAAATCCGTGAGAAAAGCACCAAAAACATGTCACAACACCGCATATTATACACTTTGTTTCATATACAAAACAAAGACCCCCGCTCAAGGCGGGGGTGACAATTCAAGATTGAGGTTTATAATTAAACCTTCAATTCTCCAGCATCAATGTTGCTCCAATCCGGAACGGCCTCAATGGCGGGACGCACTTCCTCAGAGACAAATTTGACAACCTGGCCCGGAGCGCGGCCCACGAACTTGCGGAGGTCGAGGATTTCCTTGAGCTTCGCTTCGGTGATGCCGAGCTTCTGGAACTTTTCGTTCTTCAGCACGCGTTCGAGCAAGTCGTTGTCCTTGCCCTGTTCCTTCACGACCTTGCCTGCTTCCATGGACATCACGCGGATTTCTTCGTGGAGTTCCTGACGGTCACCGCCGTTCTTCACACCTTCCATGATGATGTTTTCGGTAGCCATGAACGGGAGTTCGGCCATGATGCGCTTCTCGATGACCTTCGGGTAAACCACGAGGCCGTTGGTGACGT
>NZ_DFLC01000006.1:197213-220486 GCF_002374005.1 Fibrobacter sp. UBA3629
CGCTTGTTCGCACTGTCATCAAGCGTACGTTCGAACCACTGCGTCGCCTGCGTAAAGGCGGTGCTGTTCACCAGGGCCATCACGAAACGAGCGAGAGAGCAAATACGTTCGCTACGCATCGGGTTACGCTTGTAAGCCATGGCGCTGGAGCCAATCTGAGTCTTTTCGAAGGGTTCTTCGACTTCCTTCACGCCCTGCATGAGGCGCATGTCGGTCGCGAACTTGTGCAAACTCTGAGCGATGGAGCTGAGTACCTGGTTCACGCGGTTGTCCCACTTACGGGTGTAAGTCTGGCCGGTGATGGTGAGCACGCGCTTGAAGCCTGCCTTGGCGGTCACGCGGCGGTCCAGTTCCATAATCTTTTCTTCGTCGCCGTTGAACAGGTCCATGAAGCTAGCCTGCGTACCGGTGGTGCCCTTCACGCCGCGGAACGGGAGCACTTCGATGAGGAAGTTCAATTCTTCGAGGTCGATGAGCATGTCCTGAAGCCAGAGGCAAGCACGCTTACCGACGGTGGTGAGCTGGGCGGCCTGGAAGTGCGTTGCACCGAGCTGGGCCATGTCCTTGTATTCCATCGCAAACTTGGAAAGCTTGTCCATCACGCGGCAAAGACGCTTGCGCACGAGAATCATGGCCTGCTGCATCTGGATAAGGTCAGTGTTGTCGCCCACGAATGCAGACGTTGCACCGAGGTGGATGATGCCCTTCGCCTTCGGGCACTGGACGCCGTAAGCGTAAACGTGGCTCATCACGTCGTGACGGCGGCGCTTTTCTTCTTCTTCGGCGACTTCGAAGTTGATGTCCTTCTCGTGGGCCTTCAGTTCGTCCACCTGCTCCTGCGTAATCGGGAGGCCGAGTTCCATTTCGGATTCGGCGAGGTAAATCCACAGCCTCCGCCAAGTCTGGAACTTGTACTGCGGGCTGAAGATGAAACTCATTTCCTTGCTGGCGTAACGCTTGATAAGCGGGCTTTCGAACTGATCGCGCATGATTTATCCTTTTTTGAATTTTTGCGAGGATAAATTTAGAAAAAACTACCTGGCCGGGAGGGACTTCCGCATGCGGATACAGTCAAATACGCCGCTCCGGACAACGCTATCGTCAACGCGCGCATAACCGAGTTTTTCGTAGAATTGCACCGCCTCGACGCGGCTCTCGATATCAATTACGGAATAACCGCACTCCGCAATCCACTTTTCCGCCTCGCAAACCGCCTTCATGCCCAGTTTACGCCCGCGGTATTCCGGCAGAACGACCACCCGCCCGAGCGTCACATGCCCGTGAGAAGTCTCAAAGAACCTGCACGTCGCCACCGGATACCCGGCATCGAGCAACACGATGTACTTTGTACCATCGCCATCGTGCACGTCAAATTCTTCCCGCAGCGAAATATGGTGCTGCCGGTTCATGCCCTGGATGCGGACAGAATACGCCCCTGCACGTTGCCATTCCTCTTCCGCCCGCAGGACTGCGATGTTGTCAAATGTGGGGTGCATGATAACTTTTCTGAAAAAAGCCCTTCGTTCCCCTACCGCATCGGGTATTCCTCGAAGGCATTGCTGTTCGCCTGCATGTCGTTTCCCTTCCAGTCGAAGAGCGCCGTTCCCCAGGCGCCGCTGAGCGTCGGTTCCCAGAAGAAAGCACCTATCCAGCGGTCCATTCCCTTCACCATCTCGTTCGTGCGCTTGCGCGAGCCGTCGAAATTGTAGTGGTTATCCTGGTCACCGCCGTTATATTCCGCGACGATGAATTCCAGATTCGGATAGCTCGAGGTGACAGTCTGGAAGAGCGATTTCCAGTTATCGGGAGCGCCGTCGCCGTAAGCCGTGTAGGCGGAAAATCCCATCACATCGGCAGGGACCTTCTGGTTCTTGAAGATTTCCGTCATCCACCAGGTGACCGTATTCGCCTGGCGTATGCGTTCAATATGCAGCACGGTCTTGGTATTCGGCGAAACTTCCTTGACCGCCCTGATGCCCGCCTTGAAATACTTAGCCGCGTTCGCCTTGCCGCTCGATGTCCCCATATCGCCGTTGATTGCGGTAGAGGCCTTGTCTACATTGTTGCCCCAGCAATCCGTCTTGCTGTTCGGCACGTGGACGAGAATGCCCGGCGTTGTCTCGTTGCCAATCTGCACCATCTCGGGAACCGCATTCACCTGCTTGAGCGCGTTCATCAAATCGAGGGTGTAGGCGTAAACGGAATCGGCGAGAGCGTCGGAGCTGTTCACCTTGCGCCAGCGTTCAGGGATAATCTGTTTGCCGGGATCGGCCCAGTTGTCGCTGTAGTGGATGTCGAGCAAGAAAGCCATGCCCGCGGCCTTGATCTTTTGCGCATAGGCGACGATATGGTCCTTGTCGCCGTAAGCCTCGGCATCGTGACCGCATTCCGAAGCGGCATAGCCGTACTTTGCCTTGGGACTCACGAATGTCTTGAGGCGGATAGCGTTGAAACCATGGTCCTTGAGAAGCGTGAAGATATCCTTCTCGGTGCCATCCACGTCGTAGAACCTGGTCCTGTTGCGTTCGTATTCCTGCACGGTCGAAATGTCGGCGCCCATGTAGAAGTCAAAATTGAGAAGCTGCTGGGTCGCGGAAGATTTAGGAGATTCGGACGAGGACGAGGGCGGAGGATTATGCGCTGAAGAGGTTTGCGGCTCGGACCCTGCAGACGAACGGGGCGGTTCAACCGCAGACGAAGAGCGCGGAGGCCTGTCTCCGGAAGATTCGGGAGACACAAAGTCGGAAGAGGATTGAGCATCGAATACACCCGACGACGGCAACAGCGCAAAATCGGAAGAAGATATCGAGGCAATCGCATCCGACGAGCTGCTGAAATCGGGAAGCGTAAAACCCGCGGAGGACTCCCCCACTATTTCGTAGTCGTAACCGGCACCGCTGTCGGAATCACCGCCGCATGCAACGAAAAGAACCCCAGCCGCAGCCATCGCCGCGACACACCCAAAACGGCACAAGTGCCGTACTCTAAAACAACCCTGTTTGTATCCCATGCCTTAAATTTAAACTAAAAGTTTGGCAAGCGGTGCGCCGGAACCCATAAAATCGTGCAAATAATTTAAATTTACAATATGCAACCGTGGAATTTGCTCGCATCCGACACTGTACAGGGCTTTATCGAAGAGGCCCTTACGCGCAAGTTGGATGCGTTGCAGGTTTCGACCGCACTGAACAAGCAGGGATACAGCAACGAGGAGCGCGCTGCTATCATGGACTACATGGCGCTCGTGCCCAAGTTCCGCGAAAAGTTCGCAAATAACGAGACCGCCCGCGGGATGTTCCTCTTGTGCGACAAGCTCGCGCTGGAACAGAGCACCGCACAAGATATCGGGCGCTGGAAGGCAAAACTCTGGCCATGCGGGAACGACGCGACCAGCGACGCAACCGAAAATGCAACTGGCACAGGCGCGGAAGTTCACGACCTGTGCTGCGGCATGGGCGGAGACAGTTTTTACCTGCCTGCGGGCCTAAAAGTGACGGGAGTCGACCTGGACGAAAACCGTCTCGCGATGTATAGCCACAACATGCAGGCGTTCGGGAAAAACGCCGAAACGATTTGCGCCGACGTGCGCTCCGTTGAAGGCGCGGACTACTTCACCATCGACCCGGCAAGACGCGCCATTGAAGGCGAGAACCAGCGCGACCTGAAGAACCTCACGCCCACGCTCGAAGAAGTCGTCGAAATCAGCAAGCATTACAAGGGCGGCATGGCGAAACTCCCGCCCGGCTACCCGCCCGCCGAAATCCCGGACGGAACCGAAATCCTCTACCTGGGCGGGCACGGCGACTGCCGCGAATGCCTCGTGCTCTTTGGGGAACTCGCAAAACACCCGGACACCGTCCGCGCAATCATTGTCGGGAAGGCGGGCGAAACGCTTGCAGAATGGACCCGCAGGCGCGACCGCTCGCTCGAGACCCTCGACGACGACCTGCAGGAAAAACTCGACCGGAACGACAGCCTCGAAGGTAAGGACCGTACCTACCGCACGGCGACGAGCCGGAGCGACCTGCCCCTCGGGGAGATAGGCAAGTACATCGCAGAACCCGCGCCGGTACTTATCCGGAGCCACCTCTTCAACGCGGCAGCCCTCGCCCACGACCCGAATGCTCACCTGATTTCGGAAGGCATCGCGTATGTTTCGAGCGACAAGCCGCTCCCTGCACCGGGATTTTCCTGCTACGAAGTGCTCGCCCATACCGAAATCGCGACGGGTGCTGTCCGCAGCATGCTCAAGGAGCTCGACATCGGGAAGATTACGCTCAAGTTGCGCGGCGTGAAGCTCGACCCCGACGCCGAAACCAAGCGACTCAAGCCCAAAGGCAAGAATTCCGCAATCCTGTTCTACACCCGCTTCTGCGGCGAGAAAACCGCAATTTTAACAAGGAGATGCCCGCCTTCGCGGGCATGACAACATGACCGTCAAACTTGAACAATCCTGGCTGAACCTGCTCGCCGACCAGTTCGAGCAGCCATATTTCAAACAAATTAAAGACAAACTCCTGCAGGAGAAGGCGGAGCATCACGTTGTCTACCCGCCCGGCTCCAAGATTTTCGCGGCACTCGACTACTGCCCCGTAGACAAGGTCAAGGCTGTCATCATCGGGCAAGACCCCTACCACAATCCGGGCCAGGCGCACGGGCTGTGCTTCTCGGTGCCCATGGGTATCGAGCCTCCCCCGTCGCTCGTGAACATCTTCCAGGAACTTCACGACGACCTCGGCATTAACCCTCCCCCGCACGGGAACCTCGAAAGTTGGGCACACCAGGGAATTCTCCTCCTGAACGCATCGCTCACGGTGCGCGCCCACATGGCGGCAAGCCACGCCGGAATCGGCTGGCAGCAGTTCACCGACACCGTCATCCAGCGCCTCTCCGAAGTGCGCGAGAACCTCGTATTCTTGCTCTGGGGCAGTTTCGCCATCAAAAAACAGGCGCTCGTGGCCCCGAACCGCGGTCACCTGATTCTCACCGCGCCACACCCGAGCCCGCTTTCGGCCTACCGCGGGTTCTTCGGCTGCAAGCATTTTAGCAAGGCAAATGCATACCTCGTCAGCAAGGGTCTAGAACCCATCGACTGGAGCATTAAGTAACAACAAACGAACGGCTTTTTTATATATTTGCCCATATGACTAACAGAAACACCTTCGGACGACTCATCCTCTTTATCGTGCTCGGCCTCATCATCGGCGGAGTGCTCGGTGAATGCCTCGGGCTCCTCTTCGGGGAACTCGGCGAACTCATGAACGCGGGCGGTTACGACAACATCGTGCGCAACTTCTTCGTGGCCTCGTTCGACCTGAACCTCGGATTCCTCGGGGACAAGGCAAATCCGGTCGTCCTGGATCTGTACATGGTCAAGTTCGCGCTTGGCTTTGGTCTAAAGATTAACGTAGTCAGCATCGTTGGTATGATCGTGGCCATTTACATCATGAAATGGTCCGGAGGAAACCGGTAATGGAAACCATCAAGAATTTAAGCGCCAAGCTCGCCAGCGGCGAGACTTCGGCAGTCGCTCTCGCGCAGGACTCCCTCGCAAAAATTGAAGCCACCAAGAATTTGAACGCCTATATCAGCGTGCTGAACGAGCGCGCCCTCGCGAAGGCCGCGGAATCGGACAAGCGCCGTGCCGAAGGCAAGAGTCTCGGCGCGCTGGACGGCATCCCCGTTGCCGTGAAGGACAATATGTGCCTCGAAGGTACGCGCACCACGGCCGCATCCAAGATTCTCGACAACTTCGTCGCCCCCTACACTGCGACAGCCATCGAAAAGCTCGAAGCGGCAGGTGCGGTTATCGTCGGCAAGACGAACATGGACGAGTTCGCCATGGGTTCGAGCAGCGAGACCTCGTACTACGGGCCGGTGAAGAACCCGCTCGACGAATCCCGCGTGCCGGGCGGTTCCAGTGGCGGTTCGGCCGTAGCCGTTGCCAGTGGCACGGTCGCCTGTGCGCTCGGTTCCGACACCGGTGGTTCTATCCGTCAGCCCGCCGCCTGCACAGGCGTTGTGGGCCTCAAGCCCACCTACGGCCGCGTGTCCCGCTATGGCCTCCTGGCATACGCAAGCTCTCTGGACCAGATTGGCCCCTTCGGCACTACCGTCGCCGACTGCGCCACGCTCCTTAACGCCATCTGCGGCATCGACCCGCACGACAACACCACGAGCACCCGCGAACCCGAGGACTTCGGCGCGAAGCTCGATGCCGGCGTGAAGGGCAAGGTCATCGGCGTCCCGAAGGAATACTTCGCCGAAGGTCTCGACGCCGACTGCAAGGCCGCTATCGAGAACATGCTGGGGAAGATGGAAGCCGAAGGCGCCACGCTCAAGGAAGTGAGCCTCCCGCACATCGGTTTCGCAGTCTCTAGCTACTACATTATCGCAACTGCAGAAGCGAGCAGCAACCTCAGCCGCTACGACGGCGTGCGCTACGGATACCGCAGCAAGGAAGCCCGCAAGTTGTTCGACCTGTACGCCAAGTCCCGCAGCGAAGGCTTCGGCAAGGAAGTCCAGCGCCGCATCCTTCTCGGAAGCTACGTGCTCAGCGCAGGTTTCTACGACGCCTACTACGTGCAGGCCCAGAAGGTGCGCCGCCTCATCACGGACGACTTCAACAAGGCGTTCGAAAGCGTGGACGTAATCGCAAGCCCCACGATGCCGGGCCTCCCGCTCAAGTGCGGCATGAACGAGTCCGACCCGATGGCCGTTTACCTCTCCGATATCTACACCGTGAGCCTGAACCTCTCGGGCCTCCCCGGCGTGAGCGTTCCGTGCGGCATGGCTGGAGGACTCCCCGTGGGCCTGCAGTGGATTGGCAAGCCGTTCCAGGAAACGGACCTGCTCAGCGTCGCCGCCGCAACCGAAAAGCTTGCAAAGTGAGTGTCGCACCGTCAAGTTTACTTGACGGTATGACCGAACGCAACAGCGGACGCCAAAGGCGGCAAACGCTGAACAAATAAAATCCTCTGCGGTAAACGCAAGTAATACGAGAAAGCCGACCCAACGGGTCGGCTTCTTTTAAGTTCATTGCAAACTCAGCACTAGTGCATCAAAATGTGCACGCCACCGTCTTCGTTATCCGTAAGGATCATGTAGTTGCTGCCGCCATCGAACTCGAACTCGAGCGGAGTATGGGAGACAATCTCGTACATCGCAGAACAATCCCTTTCCTTGGTTTCGATATTTATCGCGCAGATTTCATGAATGGATTTAAACAGGAGCCTTATCTTGAAAGTTCCCACCCAATCCTGCTCGTAGACGCGGCTACGTTCGCCGGGCTTGAGCGTCTCGCGAATCCAGGGAATCGTCGTATATCCATCCTCCGACACGATATCGAGCCCGACAAAGACACGCTCCGTCTTGTTCTCCACCTGGAGACGCGTCGAGGAATCGGTAAACCAGTGGCTGAGGCAACCCGTAAGGGTAAGCGCACAAAGAAGCAAAGCGATTATAGAAAAGCGTTTCATTACCTACCTCCCTGCGTCAGGGTTGCGCCAGCATCGACCTTCTCATAGCGGACGCCCGTGGCTGTCAGCGGAGCCTGCGTCTGCGACGACGTGGGCAGCGTTATGCCGGAGTTCTGGGGCGCCGCCTGCTTGTTTTTCTGCTTCACGGTATTCGTCTCGATGGGCGCCGTCGTACGGCCGCCGCGGCCAAAGAGGAATTCACCCACGGACTGCAGGTTGAACTGCAGCTCCGCAATCCAAGTTCCCTTCGCATGGAAGAGCCTGTCGTAGTCGGTAGCAGAATTGTAGCCAATGCGGAGCACGGGCAGTTCGATAGCCCAGCCGAACATCAGGTCGTCCCATCCATCATCGTATACGCGGCGGCGGAGGCATGTGAACTCGATGCCGACAAGGCGCGAGGGGTCAGGATAATACTTGAGGGCCGCGGAATGGAAGCCGTCATCCGGGAAGTCGTAGGAGACTTCCGCATAGAGCCTCTGGTCGAAAAGATTCTGTTCCCAATGCACACGGAGGAAGTCCTCGTCGAAGCCGCGGATAACGCGCTTGTAGATGGTGGCATCGATATTCGGGAGGTAGGTCTTGAAGCCGGAAGAGGCGCCGCCATAGACCGCGCGGTCTTCGAGGTTCATCGAGAGTCGGAGCGATTTCACGTTCGCACGATGCAGACTCGCCTGTGCGCTGAACTTCCAGTAGCGGAGTTCCGCCCACGTGTAGAGCAGCGAATCGTTTTCGGCCGGGAAAAAGTCACCGGCAAATTCCAGATTCTGGTGTTGCATACCTGCAGCAACCGTCCAGTCGTGTTTAGCATCCGTAAACGAGATGCCCCATGTCGTCACCGAGCTCACGTGACCGAAATCGCTGTAGCGCGGGAAAAAGAAGAAGTCCTCGCCGTCCCAGCCATAGCGGTCGAACCAAAGGAGAAGTCCCAGGAAATAGCCCTTCGAAATTTCGGTACTGGAAAAACCAGCAAAATGGTGGCGGAAGGCAAAGCCCTGGTGTTCGCCGAATTCGCTCTTCAAGGGAATCTGCGACGGGAGCGGCGTATAATACATGCCAACATCAATGAAAGAGCCTTGGCCAAAGAGCAAGATATCGCTCATTTCGCGCAGGTGGTCGTCACGCACCCAGGTTCCCGCACCGGCAAGCGACTCAACCGAAATCGCATCGGCGAACGAAGCCGTCGCCGCAAACGAAAGCGCAATCGCCATACGTCTTAGTTTACACACAAATCGCATTATCCGCATTCCTCCTGTCACCTGCTAGAACACGACCAAATCGTTCTTGTGGATGAGCTCGTCGGGCACGTCCTTACCTAGAATCTCGTGAACCTGAGCCGTCTTCTTGTGCAGCACGAGCTTGAGCGTCTCGCTGTCAAAACCGGCCACGCCACGCGCAACCGCATCGCCCGACGGACTCAACACCTCGATGAGGTCGCCCTTGTCGAAATGCTTTTTGACGGCACACACGCCCACGGGGAGCAGGCTGGAATGCTTTTCGCGGAGCGCCTTCACGCCGCCCTCGTCCACCACCACGGCCCCGCGCGGAGTCGTAATGAAACTGAGCCAGCGCTGGCGGCTGTTGAGCTTTTTCTTGGAACCCGCAAACAGAGTGCCCTGCGCATTTTCGAAAATCACCTGGTGCGGCAACACCTTCATGCCGTTCGCAAGGAAGGCGTTTGCACCGCTACGCGTCACGTTTCGAATCGCTTCAAGCTTGCTACGCATACCGCCGGTACTCACGGCAGAGCCCGCCTCGCCAGGCTTTCCGGCAAGGGCCAGCACAGCAGGCGTAATTTCGGGCACAAAGCGGAGCAGTCGAGCGTTCGGATTCTTCTTCGGGTTGTCGTCAAAAAGGCCGTCCTCGTCCGTGAATATCAAAAGCAAATCGGCATCGAGGAACAGCGCCACGTCGCTCGAAAGCTTGTCGTTGTCGCCCACCTTGATTTCGGCGACCGCAAGCGAATCGTTCTCGTTGATAATCGGGACAATCTTGCGGGCTAGCATCGCCTTGATGGTGTTCTGCAAATTCTTGTAGCGGGTGCGGTCGCGGAAGTCATCGGCAGACAAAAGAATCTGCCCCACCGAGAGATCCACCCAGCGGAACATTTCGCGGTAGGCGTACATGAGGTCGATCTGGCCCACGGCGGCGCAGGCCTGCTTTTCGGCAAGCACGGTCGGCTTTTCCTTGTAGCCCAGCTGGCTCATGCCGGTTCCCACGGCACCGCTTGTGACAATCACGACTTCCTTGCCCGCTTCCATGAGACGCGCGACAGAATCGGCAAGTTTCTGGATGTAGCGGGTGCGCACGCCGCCCTTTTCGGAATCCACCAAAATACGGGACCCGATTTTCACGACGATACGGCGGGCCTCATCAAGGATATTCTTACGTAGTTCACTCATTTTCGTAATCCGTATTCTTTACCTGCAAACCACCAGGCGAATAGCATCCAAGCGGAGCTGCGGGTTTGCAACGATTTTCTTCCTGTCGAAAACATTCTTGCGCAACTGCTGGAGTTCAGCATTGTTCCCCGCCTTGCCACGCATGGTAAGCAGGTGGTTCACGCGCTGGTATTCCTGTTCCGAACGCGCCTCGACAGCTGCAGCAGCCTTCTCCGCGTATTCCTTGGCAAGTCCGTTCACGCACTGCTTTGCGACGGCGAGACCGCCATGTGCAAAATAGCGGATAGTCGCATCCACGGCCTTGTTTCCCTGCGGGACATTCACATCACGGACTTCCGCATTCTGCAGTTCCGCCAAGTGGGCCGACTGGTCCACGCCGGCAGCATCAACAAGCACGCACGCATAACGCGGACCGACAATATCCGAAACGCCCCATTCTTCGGGCACAGGAAGTTCTATTGCAAAGTTGTATTGCATCATGAGTCCATGCAATCCGGAACCAGGCCAGATACAGCACGCGACATTGCCATGGTTGACCCCCGTTTCGAAGTCGATCATGCCCTGGGCGAGCGGATGTTCGAGGCTCATGAAGTCCACCTCGTCGTGAACCATGGCCACCTTGCGGTCGAACGTCACCGTCAAGGAGATGCTATCGGAGCCCTGTTCTTCCTCTTCGCTCTGGGCCGCCACCATGCCACGACTCGGCATCCCGGCGATAGAACCTTCCTCTATCTGCGAACCCATCGTGATGATTTCACACCCGGCAACGGCACTCTTGTCGATTTCCAGCCCCCTGGAACGGAGCGAATCAAGCAACAGTTCACGCAGCTCGGGTTCCGCATCGATACGTTCGATTTCGTCGGTAATTTCTTTCGCCTTCTCGGGATTGCGGCTGTTGAATTCAAGCAGGCGATCACGGCCCTTCTCGATATTCTTGCGCATCTGTTCGCAGTCCTTGCGGACCTGAGGGATTACGTTTTCAACAAAGTTTTCAAGCGAGTGGCGCGGGTCCGCCAAGGCTTCGATGAGGCTATCGGTATACTTGAGGAACAGTTCTCCGCCACTCATCAGCGGGGCACCGAAAGCGTTCAGGCCGTCGTTATACCAGCGGAACATCACCTCCTGGCCGGAGCCCTTCACGTAGGGCACATGCATCACAATGTCCTTCGTCTGGCCGATGCGGTCGAGACGGCCGATGCGCTGCTCCACGAGAGCGGCATCCAACGGAAGGTCGAAAAGCACCAGGTGGTGCGCGAACTGGAAGTTGCGGCCTTCCGAGCCGATTTCAGACGCGATGAGAAGATTCGCCCCGTTCTCCTTGCTGAAGTTCGCGGCAGCCTTGTCGCGCGCCATGATGGTCATATCCTCGTGGAACATGGAGAATGCGCCCTCGCCGAGGTAGTCCGTCAGGATAGATTCCAGCGCCAGCACGACCTCGATCGATTCACAAATCAGTAGGACCTTGTCGTTTGCATGTTCCTTGAGAAATTCCTTGAGCCATACGATACGTTCATCCAAGTCCCAGGCGTCCGAATATCGCGTGCAAAGGAGGCCGTTCTCCTGAATGTCCGTCGAGGCGTCCAGGTCCTTCTCGGCCGCAATTTCAACCATTTCACGATATTTCGGGTTCGGCTCCAGACAAACGGCATCCAGCTTGCGCTTGGGGAATCCGCCCACGCCCTTTCGCGTATTGCGGAACACCACGGAACCCGTACCCATGCCGTCCACGATGCGGCGAATCCATTCGCCCGCAGTCATCGACTTCGAATTTTCCTGTTCAAGCCAGGGACGAATCTTGGAATTTTTGGGAACCGATTCGTACAGGTCTTCCCAGCTCATCTGGTGGTTGGGGTCGGTCGGCAGCTTGGAAAGGTCATTCACCAGCTTGCGGTAGGCCTCCTGGTCCTTGATGAACTCGCCATAGTCCGAGAAGCGGGCCGGGTCGAGCATCTTGAGGCGGTTGAACTGCGATTCGGGATGCAGCTGCAAAGGCGTTCCCGTCAAGAGGAGAACGCCCTTCGAGCGGGCGAGCACAGCGTTCGCGAGCATGTATTCGTGACTGGTAAAGCCATCTTCACAAACAAGATGATGGGCCTCGTCGATAATGGTCATGTCCCACTGCGTCTTGAGCAGGTCCTCGATCAACGCAGGCTGGCTCATCAAGAAATCGATAGAGACGATGATATTGTTGCTCTGCATGAAGGGATTGGGTTTCGCCTCATCCTTTGCCACAGAAAGGAACAACCCGCGGATAAAGCCTTCGTCGACCAGGGTAAACAGCTGGTTGAATCGGCGTTTCATCTCGATCATCCACTGATGCTTGAGAGTCTCGGGCACAATGATGAGGGAACGCTGGACGCGGCCACGGGCGTTGAGCGCATGCCAAATCATGCCCGCCTCAATCGTCTTCCCAAGGCCAACCTCGTCGCTGAGCATTAGGCGCGGAAGCATCGAGCTTGCGCAGGCACGATAGCAAAGGTAGTACTGGTGAGGAATCATGCTCACGCGGGGACCGATCATGCCACGCACCGGAGAGGACTTCCAGTGGCACAGAAGTTCCATGGCACGGCGCCTGCGTTCAAAAGCCTTCGAGGAAACATTCCCCGAAGACACCTCGTCCACCTTGTCCCGGCCAATCTTCATGAGGCTCCGGAACAAGTCGGATGGTCTTGCCATCTGCTTCGCCGTGAGGTCCGATTCCTTCATTTCGCGACCACCGCGACCTACATAGATGACCACGCCGTCGACCTCGCGGACGCTTTCGACGACAAAGGAGACTCCCTTTTCGTTCTTGGCGGTTTCGCCCGGCTGCAATATAAAACGGTCAACCGGAGAAGAATCGACACGGTATATACGAATTTGACCAACTAGGGGGAAAGAAAACTGAACGGTGCGGCCCTGCACCTCGGATACAATTCCAAGACCCAGATCCGGCTCTGACTGGCTAACGAAACGTTGCCCCGGCTTAAACATACTCATAGGGGATAATTTAGTAATTTTCATAGAAAACGGCCTTCGAATTTTCTAACTTTGACATTGTATGAAATGGTATTTTATTGACGAGAGCATCACCGATGGAGAACGTAGGCAGGGTCCTTATTCTATCGATGAAATCCGCGAATTTGTAAACCAGGGAAAAATAACGGAAACAACGCTCGTATGGCATAGCGGCGAAGAAGATTGGAAACCCTGGAGTGCCTACAAGGAGGAATTTTCCGCCCCCGACGATGCGGACCTCGCCCGCGAAGAACTTTTGGAGAATACTATAAAGGCCCTCGAAGAGGTCATGAAAAAAGAGCAATTCGCCAGGTACCGCTACGCAGGGTTCTTCACGAGAGCCGCCGCCTATATTGTAGACAACCTCATTCTCGGCTTTATCTGCGGAGGAATACTCTTCATTCTCTCTGCCACTGGAGTTGTCGACTTCCCCGCGCTCCAGGAAGCCCTCAACAGCCTCGCAAATTCCGCATCGACTACGGAAGCCGTGTCCAAGCTGCCAAGCATACGTGGAGTTTCCCTGTTCATGGGCATCTTGAACGTCATACAGGCGCTCTACTTTATCATTTTTCACGCCATCTATTCTGCGACCCCGGGCAAGATGCTTGTCCACATCCACGTGGAGACCCGCGAAGGAGCTAAAATCGGATGGGGCGGAGCCACCGCGCGCTACCTTTGCAGTATACTCACTCAAATGACCCTGTTTTTTTATGGACTCGGATACCTAATCGTTTGCATCGACCCAAGGCGCAGGGCGCTTCACGACTGGATTGCAAGGACATCGGTTGTCTTTAACGAAGAAGCCAGGATTTCCAAAGCACCCCGTAGCGAATCCAACGACGAGTCCAAGGAGAATTAAAAATGTACCGTTTTGAAGTTCACCAGGCAAAAAAGCCCCTCGAAGGCGAAGTCCCCGTTTCGGGCGCGAAGAACGCCGTACTTGCCGTGATGGCTGCAGCGCTCCTTGCCGATGGTGTTTCCGAAATCACGAACGTGCCGCACCTCAAGGACATGAAGACCATGAGCGACGTGCTGCGCGTCATCGGATGCCGCATCAGCGGCGAAGCCCACAACCTCAAAATCGACACGCGCGGAGCCGACCATCTCGAAGCCCCCTACGAACTTGTGAAGACGATGCGCGCAAGTTTCTACGTCCTTGGCCCGCTCGTTGCCAGGTTCGGACGCTGCCGTGTTTCTCTCCCCGGCGGATGCGCATGGGGTCCGCGCCCGGTCGACCTCCACCTCAAGGGACTCGAAGCGCTCGGAGCAAAGATTACGCTCACGCGCGGCTACGTCGAGGCGACCTGCGAAGGCAGGCTTCCCGGCGGCACCTTCTACTTCCCCATTTCGAGCGTGGGAGCCACGGTCAACGTGCTGATGGCAGCGACACTCGCCAAGGGGACGAGCGTTCTACAGAACGCGGCGCTCGAACCCGAAATCGACAACCTCGTCGACTACCTTATCGGCATGGGCGCCAAGATTCAGGGCCGCGGAACGCGCACCCTCACCGTGCAGGGCGTCGAAAGCCTCCGCCCGGGCAAAGGTTTCACGATTCCCGACCGCATCGAGGCGGGCACATACCTCTGTGCAGCCGCCATCACGCGAGGCCGCGTAAAGGTCACGAAGATTATCCCCGACCACATCGCCTCTACGCTCGACGCCTTCCGTGACATGGGCTGCAAGGTGAGTGTCGGTGCGGACTGGGCCGAAGTCGACGCCCGCAATGTAGAACTCAAGCCCATCACCATCCAGACGCTCCCCTTCCCGGGATACCCCACTGACATGCAGGCCCCCCTCATGGCGACCCTCGTCTCGATACCGGGCAACAGCGTCATCCAGGATACCGTCTATAACGACCGCTTCAAGCACGTGGCCGAACTGCAGCGTCTCGGCGCCGACATCCAGGTCAACGGCAACACGGCGACCATCAAGGGTGGCACTAAGCTCGAAGGCACCGAAATCATGGGTAGCGACCTGAGAGCAACGGCAGCGCTCGTACTCGCCGCGTTCATCGCCGAAGGCGAGAGCACCGTGAGCCGCGTGTACCACCTCGACCGCGGTTATGAGGATTTCGAGAACAAGATGGCAAAGATCGGCGGCGTCGTGATTCGCCACAGCGACGACGAAGACGACGATGCTTTTTGAGAAATAAACTTCGGCGATGAAACAAGTTTCTTCGTAGGCATCTTAGTACGGCAAGGGAGGGCTCCGCCCTCCCTAAAACCCTCTCGTCACTCGAAACAAGTTTCTTCGTGGGCGCCTTACGGCGCGGACGCGGGCGCGGGCACTGCAGCTGGCTGTGATTCAGCAGGCGCGGCCGTGGAAGGTTTCGGCACATCGCGCACTACGGGTTCACAAGCTTCGACCGGGGCTCCCGAGGCCTTTTTTTCTTCACGCTCCAAAATAGACTGCAGCATTTCGGCGGCTTGTTCGAACTCGGCGGACTTTTCACAAAGTTTGTTCGCCAAGATCTTCTGCAAGTACTGCTTCTGCGATTCAATGTTGCATTCGTCGCCATAGATTCCCGCTAGCTTGAACAGAGCAGTGCAGGTTTTGCCCCCGTCAGGGAAACTCTGCGTCAAGGCATCGAGAACCTTCTTCGCCTTTTCAATCTGGTTCACTTCGACCAGGCAAAGCGCCATCCAGTAGAGCGAGTTTTCACCGAGCTCGCCAGATTTCATTTGTTCATAGACCTGCTTGAATCCCGTATAGGCAAGCTTGTATTCGCCACGATGGTAATCGGAACGGGCCGTATTGAACATGGCTTCGGCTTCCACGAGGCGTTCGGCCTCGCGTTCGACGCTATCCATAGAAATCGGGGCCTGCGGGGCGCCACTGACCACGACCTTCTTCGCGAGAATCTTGTCGGACTTTCCAAGCAGCATGTCGAGCCGGTAAATGATTTCTTCCTGGCGCGAATCGTTGCGTTCGGATTCATCACTCACACGGCGCGAAAGGATGGAGAGTTCCGCCATCATGCGCTTCTGCAGCAAGGCAGACGCTTCCTGCTGGGCAAGAAGTTCAGCCTTGAGCGAATCCACGCGCTTGCGGAGGTTCTTGTTGTCGGCCCTGAGCTTATGCATGGCGGAATCGAGGTTGCTGAGAACCGCAACCTGCACGTCCGTACCGACATTACGCATTTCTTCGGTGCGGAGCACCGTCATCTGCGAGCAGCCCGTAAGCGAGAGCGCCGCCAAGGCAATTCCTACTATGATTTTTTTCATATTCTACGAGTGTTGCTAGAAACTATGACTCTATATTGTTATTACGGCTGGATGTTCACGCGGAAGTTCGCACGGCGGTTCTGGGAATAGGCTTCTTCCGTTTCGCCCTGAGCCTTCGGAGCTTCCTTACCGTAGCTCACGGATTCCATGCGCTTGCCATCGATACCGTAGGTATTGAGGAATTCCTTTACCTTCATGGCGCGCTTTGCACCCAAAGTAAAGTTGTAGTCTTCGGTACCGCGAGCATCGGTATGGCCCTCGATGGTAATCGTGAAACGGGTTTCCTTCAGCAGGAGCTCACCCACCTGAGCCAAGAGTTCCCTGGCCTTTTCGGTAAGCTCGGAGCGGTCAAAGTCGAAATAGACATCCTCGCTCATGATCTGGTTGATAAGAGCTTCGAGGCGGGCGCGTTCGGCTTCAAGGCGTTCGGCTTCGAGCCGTGCCTGCTCTGCAGCGAGGGAATCCGCATTCAACGCGGGTTCCGCAGGAGCGGCGGGTTGCTCTGCAGCGGGAGCTGCCGCAGCAGCCGGGGCGGGTGCGGGAGCCGGAGCAGTCTCGGGAGGCGGGTTCTTCGAACACGCCACGAGGGCAAGACTCGCCACACAAGAAATCATCGCGAGTTTAAATGCGAATTTCATTGATTACCTTCCTTTTTTTGTTGTTTAATATCTTCGTTGAACCAGGACCACGTAGGCGCAGTGTTCTCGCCGCCCTGGGTAATGCGGGTCACGTTCGCGCCGTCGAACCGCATAATGTAAATCTGGTAAGTCCCGCTACGGTTGCTCGAAAAAGCAATCAGCTTGCCATCGGGCGACCAGGTCGGGTGTTCGTTGTTGCCCGCGTTGTTCGTGAGCTGCACGATGTCGCTCCCGTCAAGAGCGCAGGTATAAATGTTCATCTTGCCGTTGTCCATCGAGGTGTACACGATGCGGTCCCCATTCGGCGACCAACTGGCGCGCTCGTTGTAGCGACCCATGAACGTCACGCGGCGCAGGTCAGATCCGTCCTTCTCCATCACGAAAATCTGCGGGCTTCCCCCGCGGTCACTCGTGAACAGCACTTCGCTTGCGGTCGGGCTCCACGCGGGACTCGTCTGGTTGCTCTTCAGGTACGCAAACTTCCTCGCCTTGCCCGTTTCCATATTGCCAAGATAGAGATCCGTTTTTCCATCCACGGTCGAAGAAAAAAGGAGCTCCCCCGTCCTGGGATTCACGGCGGGACTGTAGGTCTGGTCAAACTGGGCGAATAGCGGATATTCCGCACCGCCGAACTTTTTCGCATACAGGCGCGGCCTACGCGTCTTGAAGTTTACGTACACAAGGCCTGCATTTCCACGCATCCACACGGGCATCATGCTGATAGTCGAGTCACGCGTCACCTGGCTGCGGTGGAAGCCGTCGTAATCAGAAATTACCACCTGCTTTACGCCGTCGATCTTGGAAACAAAGGCTAGCCTGGTCGTCGCAACGCCGCGTTCACCCGTAATGCAAAGAGTCGCCTTGTCGAAAAAATCGTGGACTGCGCGACGCAGATTTTTTTGCTTTACCGTGTAACTTTCGCCGAGGCGGAGCGTCTTCGACTTCGACACGTAGAGAAAGCATTCCACCTTGAGCAGGCCATCCGCCAGGGGAGAAACTTTCCCCGTCATGTAGTAATCCGCATGGCTACGGCTGAAAAGCGCAAGGTTGAACTTTTCAGAAGCGACAACGTCAAATCGACCGGAGAGATTCGCATCACGTGTAAGAATCTGGTGCGGACGCTCCTCAATCCATTCGATTCCAGGTTTTTCCTCGAAAGGCACAATGCCTATGGGAGTCGTCTTGAACACTGAAATTCCCACGTCGACGGCAATCGTATCGATAGACGCGAATACGCACGGCGCGGAGAATACCAAAAAAGCAAGCAGGACAAACAATCTTTTCATAGCGTCAGTTCGGAGTAAAGTTAAAATGCAGCACGAGGCTCGGGGCGCGGTAGTTCGGCGGCAGTTCGGGCACCTTCGAAATCTGCACCGCGCGCACGGAAAGGTGGTCCCACGCCTTGTTGCCCGACGACTTCTTGAGAATCACTGCGGTAATACCGCCGAAGCGGTCCACCTGGAACTGCACGGTTGTCTTCGCATCGCGGCCCACCTTCAAGTCCTTGGGCGGCTTAAAGTTGCTCATGATAATCTTCTTAAGCTGTTCGAGATAGACCTGCATCAGCGGATCCATGTCCACGGAACCCACCGGATTCAGACTCGGGGCCTCCACTGCAACGGGCAGGTCGAGATCGTCGACCGGGAAATCCTCCTGCGGTTCCGGTTCGGGCTCCGGTTCTGGTTCCGGCGGAACCTCTTCGTGCACCTCCTCGGGCTTCTGCTCCGGCTCGGGCTTAATCTCTGGCGGGAGTTCCTTGTTCACCTTGGGCTTCGGAGGCTCCTTGGGCTTCGGTGGCTCGGGAGGCCTCGGCTGTACCGGCTTCGGGGGCGGAGGTGGCTGGGCCACCTGCACCATCTCGAACACGGGAATTTTCTCGGGTTCCGGCTTCAGATTCACGTAATGCAGCCCGATGAAGAACGCCACGACGGCAAAATGGAAGACAACCGCCACGACGATTATCTTCACGAGCGTGGAATCCACGTCCGAGCTGAAGTACTTTATCCTTTCTTCTTCCTTGCTCATTTACCCGGTTTTTCTTTAGGATTCATCGTAAGGAACCCGAGTTTTGTCACGCCCAATTTTTGCACCTGCGTAACGACCTTCATCACGAGTCCGTAATGGACGTTCTCGTCGGAATTGATGACGACCGCCATCTCTCCGTTCCAGAGGGACTTGAACACGTTGTTGAAACTGCCAAAATCCACCTGCATGTCGGCGATGTAGATCTTCTCGTCCTTGGTGATGGACACCTTCAAAAGTTTTTCCTGCTCCATCGTCGGGGCTTCGGCCTTCGGGAGGTCGACCTTCACGCCCTGGCTCATGAGCGGAGCGGAGATGATGAACACGATAAGGATCGAGAACACGATGTCGATCATGTTCGTGAGGTTCATCTCCTGCTTGAGTTCTTTTCCGCGGCTACGCTTCACCTAGGCCTCCTAGCCGGCAACTTCTTCGAGGGCGAGCAGGTCGCCGCGCTTGAACAGGCTCAATACCTGGGAACCGAAGTTGAAGTACGAAATCTCGTTCTGGCCGTTGCAGCTCGTGAAGTAGTTGTAGCCCGCAGAGGCAGGGATAGCGACCACGAGACCGCCCACCGTGGTAATAAGCGCCATGGCGATACCCGGAGCGACGACGGAGAGGTCGGCAGAACCGTGCTGGCCAATCTGGAAGAACGCAATCATGATGCCCCACACCGTACCCAAAAGGCCGAAGAACGGGG
Organism: Fibrobacter sp. UBA3629; assembly: GCF_002374005.1. Classification (NCBI taxonomy): domain Bacteria; kingdom Pseudomonadati; phylum Fibrobacterota; class Fibrobacteria; order Fibrobacterales; family Fibrobacteraceae; genus Fibrobacter; species Fibrobacter sp. UBA3629. The sequence continues at coordinate 216,672 of NZ_DFLC01000006.1, forward strand.
CAAGGTTTGAACTTGTCGCAAGGAAGCTCAGGTAGCGGTCTTCGGTAAGGCGCAGGCCCTCGATAGAGCGCTGGATGGTGTCTTCCAAAAGCGATGCGCGGTGCTGAATGGAATCGTAACTCACAAAGTTACTGAACTTGGAGGCTTCCTTCAGCACCTCGGCCGTAAGGCGGCGGAGCGCACTGTCCTCGGCGGTCTCGCAAAGCCCCTGCAGCTGCACGAACTGCGTGACCGTGCTGAACTTGCGGAAGAACTCGGCATTCGCATGCTTGCTTCTGCGGTATGTAAAGAATTTTACGATGATGATGCCCCAGGAACCGAGCGACATAATGGCAAGGATGCAGAGAACCACGATAGTCGCGATATCGGACTGCAAAACCATTTGCACAAGAGGGATGGAATTGTTCAAAAGAACCTCCTCAGAAAAAATTCCGGGCGAAAACATACGCCCCGTGCACAATGTAGCAAAAAGATATTTTTTAGACCAACTTAAACGGGCAAAAAGCCCCCCAAATTGTCATTCCAGCCCTTTCGGGTGAAAACTCTTGCGGTGCGCGGGTGTAAACCCGAATTTACGGATGCCGTCGAGATGCGCCTTCGTGCCGTAGCCCGCATTTACCTCGAACGCATAACCCGGATACTCTTCCGCTAGTTTATCCATAAAGCGATCACGGAATACTTTCGCGAGGATAGACGCAGCGGAGATACTTGCAATGCGGCCGTCCCCTTTAACGATGGGCATCTGCATCTCGGCAGGGACACCCCGGATTTTCAGGTTGCCATCAACCGCAACGAAAACATAAGGAACCGGCGAGCCCGAGACTTCCGCAAACGAACTTTTCACTTCCAAAGGAATCTCGGGCAGAGGAGCATCGAGTCCCGGCATTCCGAGCGCCTGCAAAGCCCGCCGCATCGCAAGGAAATCGGCCTCCAGGATGTTCAGGCGGTCAATCTCTTCCACGCTCGCACTCGCGATTGCATAGCAGGCGCACGCGTCCTTCACGGCATCGAACATCGCCTCGCGCTTCTTGCGCGTAAGCTTTTTGGAATCGTTCAGTTCCGGCATGATATCGGGCGCTTTCAACACTGCCGCGCACGCCACCACGGGCCCTGCAAGCGGGCCCCGGCCCACCTCGTCGATGCCGACAACGACAACGTTTTTCCTTGCGCCGGTTTCTGCAAGCGAGAACAGGTCAAGCGTCTCTTCACCGCCAACAGATGCAGGGTCGGCGACAAACCTCCGCAATAGGTTCTCCCCTTCTATCGGAGTTTCGACATTTTCAAGGAATGCTGGCAGCCTGAATCTCATACCATTCCCTATAGACCCTAGTGAAGTCCAAGGCTGCCCGCATAGTCGCGGATGGTCTTCCAATATAGATTGTGTTCCTGTTCGAGCACGCGGCCCGCAAGCACCTCGGGAGAATCATTCTCGAAAACGGGAACCTTCACCTGCGAAAGGATGCGTCCCTGGTCAATTTCTTCGCTCACCAGGTGGACTGTCGGGCCGGATTCCTTTTCATGCGCGGCAATCACCGCCTCGTGCACGTGGATTCCCCAGTAGCCCTTCCCCCCGTACTTGGGCAGGAGGGAGGGATGGATATTCATGATGCGGTCGGGCATACGGGCTATCATGCAAGAAGGGAGCGCCTTCATGTAGCCCGCCAGAATCAGCAGGTCAACGTCATACTTGTTCAGAACATCCATCATCGCGGCCTCGTAATCCGCAACAACCGGGTGCGTCTTGCCCGAAATATGGTGAACCGGGATGCCATATTCCGAAGCGTGCCCCACAGCTCCGCAATTCCCGTTATTGGTAATCAAGAACTTGCACTGGCAATCGAGTTCGCCAGAGCCAATTTTGTCGATAATTGCCTTAAAATTGCTTCCACCACCGGAAGCCATCACTCCAATTTTAAACATGGGGCCAAAGATAGAAATTTTTTTTCTATTTTTGGGCCGTATGAAAAATGTCGATACTATTGCAGTTTTGGACTTTGGCGGGCAGTACGCCCACCTGATTGCTAACCGCGTGCGCCGCCTGGGCGTGTTTACCGAAATCCACTCCCCCGCCGCTCCCGTCAGCGAGCTCGAAGGCGTGAAGGGAATCATCTACAGCGGCGGTCCCAGCAGCGTGTACGCTGCCGACGCACCGGAATACAATCCCGAAATCTTGAACCTCCCGGTACCGAAGCTCGGCATCTGCTACGGTCACCAGCTCATCGCCCAGCAGCTGGGCGGTCACGTGGAACCGGGCAAGGTCAAGGAATACGGAATTGCCGACCTTATCGTGGTTGACGAAAACTGCCCGATTCTGAAGGGCCTCCCGAAGGCCAGCCCCATGTGGATGAGCCACGGCGACCAGGTCACGAAGCTCCCCGAAGGTTACAAGATTGTGGCCAGCACCAAGGACTGCGAAATCGCTGCCGTCGCCTTCGATAGCGACAAGCCCGAACGCCAGATTTTCGGCATCCAGTTCCACCCCGAAGTCACCCACAGCAAGTTCGGCATGAAGTTGCTCGAAAACTTCGTAGACTTCACGGGTGCAAAGAAGACCTGGAACATGAAGAGCTACCTGCCGCTCATCACGGAGCGCATCAAGGAACAGGTCAAGGACCGCAAGGTCTTCTTGCTCGTGAGTGGCGGCGTGGACTCCACCGTGGCATTCGTGCTCTTGAACCGCGTGCTGGGCCCCGAAAAAGTCCTCGGCCTGCATGTAGATAACGGCATGATGCGCCTCGGCGAATCCCAGAAGATTATGGAATTCTTGAAGGCCGAGGGAATGAACAACCTCAAGGTCCGCGACGCCAGCGAACACTTCCTCGCGAAGCTCAAGGGCGTGACTGCGCCGGAAACCAAGCGCGGCATCATCGGCAAGGAATTCCTGACGGTGAAGGACGAGGAAATGGCGAAGCTCAACCTCGATCCGAACCAGTGGATGATGGCTCAGGGCACCATCTACCCCGACACCATCGAAAGCGGCGGCACCAAGAACGCCGACAAGATCAAGACGCACCACAACCGCGTGCAAGAAGTCCTGGACCTTATGGAAAAGGGCCTCGTGCTGGAACCCCTCGCCGACCTGTACAAGGACGAAGTCCGCGCCCTCGGCGAAGAACTGGGCATCCCGCACAACCTTGTGTGGCGTCACCCGTTCCCGGGTCCGGGCCTCGGCGTTCGCCTGCTCTGCAGCGACGGCGTGCTCTCCGATGACATGGTGAAGTTCGAAGACGTGAAGGACACCGCCGGTCAGTCCCTCGCCGACTACCTGAAGGCGAACAAGATTGCAGGCCGCCTGCTCCCCATCAAGAGCGTGGGCGTGCAGGGTGACGGTCGCACCTACGCGCAGCCGTTCCTCATCACCACTCCGGGTCTTAGCTGGAAGGATTGCGAAAAGTTCTCTACCGAACTTGCCAACCGCTTCAAGGCCATCAACCGCGTGATTTACCAGATCGGTAGCGTGGCTGATGAAGATCCGAAGCTTGTGGAACAGTTCGCCACGCGCGAAAACTTCGATACGCTCCGCAAGTTCGACAACATCTGCACCGAATTCCTGCAGGCAAACGACCTGTACGAAAAGATCTGGCAGATGCCGGTCGTGCTCGTTCCGCTCCGCACGGCAAACAAGCCTTGCATCGTGATGCGCCCGGTGAACTCCACCGAAGCTATGACGGCAAACTTCGCCGAAATCGACCAGGGAATGCTGGCCGGACTCTGGCGCAAGTTCGAAGCCGAAGGTGCCGGCAGCCTGTGGTACGACGTGACCCACAAGCCGCCCGGAACCATTGAGTGGGAATAATTCCGTCAAACCTTGAAAC
>NZ_DFLC01000017.1:0-22780 GCF_002374005.1 Fibrobacter sp. UBA3629
GGTCGGGTAGAGCATTTCCTGCATGCCGGGGCCACCCTTCGGGCCTTCGTAGCGGATAACGACCACGTCGCCAGCCTTCACCACGTTCGGGTCGAGAATGCCCTTCACGGCATCTTCCTGGCTTTCGAACACCACGGCGGGGCCGGTGAACTTGAAGATGGATTCGTCGACGCCGGCGGTCTTCACGATGCAACCATCAACAGCGAGGTTACCGTACAGAACGGCGAGGCCGCCGTCCTTGGTGTAGGCGTGTTCGCCATCGCGGATAGCACCCGTGGCGCGGTCGAGGTCGTGATCCGGGTACATGAAGTTCTGCGAGAAGGCGACCAGGTTGTACTTGCGGCCCGGGCCTGCGAGGTAGCGCTGCTTGGCTTCTTCGCTGGGGTTACGCTTCAGGTCGTTCACTTCGAGAGCTTCGCCCATGGTCTTTGCGTGGACGGTCTTTGCGTCCTTGTGGAGGAGTCCCATGCGGTCGAGTTCACCGAGAATGCCCATGATGCCACCGGCGCGGTTCACGTTTTCGATGTGGATGTTGTGAACGGTCGGGGCCACCTTGCAGATGCACGGCGTGTTGCGGGAGAGGCGGTCGATGTCCTTCATGGTGAAGTCCACGCCTGCTTCCTGGGCCACGGCGAGCAAGTGGAGCACGGTGTTGGAGGAACCGCCCATGGCGATGTCGAGGCGCATGGCGTTTTCGAAGGCGTCCTTCGTGGCGATGCTACGCGGGAGGATGCTGTCGTCGTTCAAATCGTAATACTGGTGGCAGAGTTCCACGATGCGCTTACCGGCGGCTTCGAACAGCTTCTTGCGTTCGGCGTGGGTCGCGACGATGGTGCCGTTGCCGGGGAGGCTGAGGCCCAGGGCTTCGGTCAGGGAGTTCATGGAGTTTGCGGTGAACATGCCGGAGCAGGAACCGCAAGTGGGGCAGGAGTTCGCTTCGATGGCGGCCACTTCTTCGTCGCTGATGGTGCTGTCGGCGGAATCGATCATGGCGTCAATCAGGTCGAGGGCGCGGTCCTTGCCATCCTTCGTGGTCACGTGGCCAGCTTCCATCGGGCCGCCAGAGACGAAGATTGCCGGAATGTTGAGGCGCATGGCGGCCATGAGCATGCCCGGAGTCACCTTGTCGCAGTTGGAGATGCACACGAGGGCGTCGGCGCGGTGGGCGTTAGCCATGTATTCGGTGGAGTCTGCAATCAGGTCGCGGCTCGGGAGGCTGTAGAGCATGCCGTCGTGGCCCATGGCGATACCGTCATCGACTGCGATGGTGTTCATTTCCTTCGCGACACCGCCGGCGGCTTCAATCGCGCGGGCGACCACCTGGCCCAAGTCCTTCAGGTGAACGTGGCCCGGAACAAACTGGGTATAGCTGTTCACCACGCAAATAACGGGCTTACCAAAGTCTTCCACCTTGGTTCCTGTTGCGTGCCAAAGGGCGCGTGCACCGGCCATTTCACGGCCTTCCATAGTCTTGAGCGAACGAAGTTTCGGCATAATTATTCCTTTTGTATTTTGCGGGTTTCATTATCCCGCGACCATTATAAAATATGCATAAATATAAAAAAAGACACCCGATGGGCGGGTGTCTCAGAGGTAAAAACGTTAATAGATTAGAACCTATTCTTCAATTCCTGCGGACATTCAACTTCCCTGTAATTGTGGAGCGGGTTACCTGCAGCTTCCATCCAGTTGGCCATGAACAGGCAGCCTTCCTTGGCTTCAGGATCGTTTGCGAACGAAGAGTTGCACTTGTTGGTAAGGCAGCTCTTGTAGGTGGATGCCTTGTAGCCCGAAGATTCTTCGCATTCTGTCAAAAGTCCACCGTATTGGGCGCCCTGGGAACCCCATCCCATTTTCTGGGAGCAGCCGTTAAAGATTCCGTAGCCGCCGCCCGGGATCATCACGTCGAACTGGCCGCCGGCCACGTCGTAGCCAACGTTGTTAGACATGACGATAAGGTGCTTACCCTTGAGTTTCGAGTGGTTGTCCGTGGCGTATTTGCCCTGGCCAGTAAAGGCGAGATCGAAGCATTTGCCGCAGTTGCTCTCGCCACCCGGGGTGGCTGCAAAGGCGAATGCCAAGGTGTCGTTAATGACAACGGGGAACTGGCTTCTACAAATGCCTGCATCGCCACCGTCACACATGCTTCTTGCCGATTTGTCGCTAATCTTGTTTCCCCTGGCGTCGCAGGTGCTTGCTGTTCCGCCATGTTCAGGCCATGCGCAGTGGGGCTTGCAGCAGTCCCAGTAGCGCGACGCGTAGCCGGAGCCGCTCTTTCCGCCATTTATATATTTGATTTGGTACGTGCCATTGTTGCCGCCCTGAGAGCTGCTCGAAGACTTCGCGCTGGAACTTGAGGATTTTGCACTGCTAGAGCTGGACTTTGCCGAAGAACTCGATTTGGCGCTGCTCGAAGACTTTGCGCTGGAGCTGGACTTCGGCTGCTGAGTCGAAACGCCCATATTCTTGCAATCCTTGCCGGTCGGATCCCAATAGCATGTAATAGTGCAGGACTTGTCGTAGGCGTACTGTTCGTCCTTGGGACCCTTGAGGCTAGCGTAGTGCTCGACGCACTTGTTGGAAACGGCGTCGAAGCATTGCTTTTCGCTGCACTGGCCGCTCGGGGTAGCAGCGGAGGAAGTCGGCTGCTGCTGTTGCTGGCTGGAGCTGGAGGATTTCGGCTGTTCCGGGTTGGTTGTTGCGGAAGAGACTGGAATTTGAGTGGCCGAGCTGGAAACGAGAGGATTCTGTCCACCCTGGTTCGGATCCTGGCCTTGATTCGGATCTTGGCCCTGGTTCGGATCGGTTCCCTGATTTGGGTCGGAACCCTGGTTCGGGTCAGTGGTCGGAACAATGGGGTTGCCGGCAAGGTCGTAAATCGAGCCGTCGGGGTAGATAATGGTCTGTTCCGGGGTAATTACCGGGAGTTGAGAGAGGTCCGGGATAGTCGCGATGAGCGTTCCTGCGGCATCGATAACCGCACCTGATGCCGGGTCGTACGAGCCGATGGGGGTTCCCGAAGCGGTCGACACGACAAACCCAGCCTCGGTGGGCGTAATGATGTAATTTTGGTCGCTGGAGAGAATCCAACTGGGGATTGTGACAGCAGCGAATTGATCTCCTCCTTGCGGGGTGGGAGTCGTAATCTGGTCGTCAGTGCAATTCCACGTGCACACCAAGGCGCATGCAACTAGCAGAGATTTGAAAAAAGGAGATTTCATTTTTTTACCTCATGTTTGCCCAAACATTCCCGCCAAAAATACATATATAAAGTGTAAAGAGATGTAAAAAAAAGATTAGCGTGACACATGTCAAATCAAAGTGTTCTCTAGGTGTTCCTGCGGGGTGAATTTTCCCATTTTTTTTACATTTTTTTGCTGAAAAAAGCTATTCTTTGCCCCGTGAGTTTTCATCCGTTTAGGCATTTTGTTACGATTACCAGGCACCGGCACGAGGTCATACGTCTGTGTTTCCAGGCAGGCATCGGTTTCCAGGGCTTGTTTCACGATCTGTCCAAATATAGCCCGACGGAATTCATTCCCGGTGCAAAATATTATACGGGTAACCAGTCGCCTAATAATGGCGAAAGGAATGACAAGGGCTACAGCCTCGCCTGGATGCATCACAAGGGTCGCAACAAGCACCATTTCGAGTTCTGGTACGACTACGAGATGGCGACCAAGAAGATTGTGCCGATGGACATGCCCGACCGCTACATCAAGGAAATGTTTTGCGACCGTGTGGCGGCTTCCAAGACCTACAACAGGGCTGCCTACACGCAGGAATCCCCGTTGCTCTACCTGACGCGCAGTTCCGCTCACGAGAAAATGACCAGAAAGACCTATCGCAAGTTGCTCTATCTGCTGCAGATGCTTGCGGAGAAGGGCGAAAGGGAGACTCTTCGGTTTATGCGCCGGACGCAGGTGCTTCCGGAAGCGGATGTTGCCGAGCCACTTGGAACGGAACCCGCGAAACTTTAAATCCTTGCAATTATCGCATTCAGGGCGAAGCCGCCATGGCTTGTGGCGATGCTCTTGGCCTCGGTGTTCTTGTCGGGGTCTAGCGCAGGGCATTCGCGCAGCAGGTTTGCGGTGCAGGTGTATCTTGAACCCGGCCGTGTGTCGTCCTTGGGGGCAAGGATGGCGACTGTAAGCGCTTTGTTGAACGGGGCCAGGTCGCGGGCGAGCTCGGCGAGTCGGCGGCCGATGTGCGTGTAGAGTCTGGGAGCGTCAAAGTCGAGCCGTTTGCCGTAAGGCGGGTTCAGCAAGATGATAGGTTGCGACGGGCCCGGAGCTGCATCGGCGATTTCTGCGGCTGTGTAGCTGAAAAAGTCGCGGATTTGTGGGTCGAGGACCGGTGCAGGGCCGCTCGGAGCGACAGTTGCGAGCGGGCTGCATTCCACATTGTGGCGGATGATTTCGACTGCCTTTTCGGAGATGTCGCTTGTGACGATATTGACGAGCTGGAAAAGCCTGCTCGCAGGTGGCGCTTGGCTTGTGATGAATTTCCACGTCGCTTCCTTGAATGCGGGCTGGTGCTTCAGGGCAAAATCGCGGCAGAGGCCCGGTATAAGGTCGTTTGCCTGGTAGGCGGCTTCGAGGCTGAACGTCCCGCTTCCGGCCATCGGGTCGATGAGCGTGATGGATAATGGATAATTGATGATGGATGATTGATGATGGATGATGTGGAGTGTGGAAATGGCTTCGAGAATCATTCCCGCGGCGATTGTCTCCTTGAGCGGGGCGTCGTTCACGAAGCGCTCGTGACCGCGTTTGTAAAGTTCTTCGCCCGCGAGGTCGAGCCATAGTGTGCAGCGGTCATCTACAAGTGAGACAAAGAGACTTTGCGGGGTGCTAGGAGCGGGGAGAATCTTGTCGAGTCGCTCTGCAACGGCATCGCTGTGGTACAGGCGCGAATGTTTGCAGGTGACGTGGATGTCGACGCGTGCCGGGCCCTTGTTGTCTAGGAAAAGCTCCCACGGAATTTCGTTGGCCTTCTTCTCGAGCTCGCGGAAGTTCTCGGCCTTGAAGTCGGCAATGTGCATCATGATGCGGTTCGCGATGCGGCTGTAGGCCGCTATTTTCCAGGCTTCCACGAGTTTCGCGGTGAATTCGACCTTCCCGTCTCCGGCAATTTTTACGTCAAGTGAGTTTGCGTCCCGTGCCTCGACCCCTTCTTGTCCAATAAATCCCAGTTCATCAACAAACGTCTGCTCGAATCCAAGCGGGACAACGGCCAAAAAGCGGTGAGGTTTTCCGATAACCTGCCGCTTGAGCCTTTTTTCGAATGCGCGATTCTGTCGATCTAGTTCTTCCACGCCGCCACACCCGAATTTTTCGTCTAAACTAGAACTGGAAGTAGATGAACGGGCAGCTATCCGCGCTCATGAACTGGTAAATCAGGAAGATGATGAACGCTGTCGAAAGCACCATCAGGGGGATGGGCTGCGATGCGAAAGCGATGCGGTAGCGGCTCTTCCACTTCTTGGGAACCCAGTGGATGAGCATGCCCGCGATAAACACGAGGATGATGTTGATGTGCTGCCAGGCGATGGTTCCGATTGTGTCCCACCTCCAGGCGGTACCCATCTGCTGCACCATGTTCTTCGCGGTGTTCCAGGCGACCTCGTTTGCCTCGGCGGGGTCGAGGTTGGAGCCCGCGCGGAAGAAGAGTCGCGTGAAGGTGATGAACACGAAGGTGAGCGTCACGTTCCATGCCACATAGAGCCAGTGGTACGTCTTCTGGCTAAAGAGGCGGAAGATGAGTACGGAATAGATGCCGAAGAACAGCACGCCGAAATATACCGCGGTAATCGCGAAGATGGCGATGTGGTAGTTCTTGAAGATGATGGCGCTAGCCGCGAACAGGATGAATGCGGCGCTCGCGCGGAAGGTGATGCTGCGCTTGCACCAGATCTTGTTGAACACCTGGCCAAATCCGTTGAGGCCGCCCCAGATGATGAAGTTCCAGCTGGCACCGTGCCACCATCCACCCACGATTTGCGTGGCCATGGCGTTCATGTTGGTGGTGATGAACTTGCGGGAATCGGGCTTGAAATAGGCGTAAATGGAAATGTAGAGGAACAGTGCGACAAGGGCGATTGCGACCCACACGCTGCCCGAAAGCATGATGGCCACAAGGCTCAAGAAGCCCATCCAGAAGAAGGTGCCGAGAGTCGCGTTGCGGTTACCGCCCAGCGGGATATACAGGTAGTCGCGCCACCAGCTGGAAAGCGAGATGTGCCAACGGCGCCAGAATTCGGTGGGGGAGAGCGCCTTGTAGGGGCTATTGAAGTTTTGCGGCAGGCGGAAACCCATCAGGAGGGCGACGCCGATGGCGATGTCGGTATAGCCCGAGAAGTCGGCGTAGACCTGCAGGGAATAGGCGAAGAGCGCGATGAGGTTCTCGAGGCCCGTATAAAGTAACGGCTGGTCGAACACGCGGTCCACGAAGTTTGTCGCGAGGTAGTCGCTCAGGATAATCTTCTTGCCGAGGCCGTTCAGAATCCAGAATACGGCGATGCCGAAGGTGCGGCGCGGGAGAAAGTACGGCTTGTAGAGCTGCGGGACGAACTTGTCGGCGCGCACGATGGGGCCCGCGACGAGCTGCGGGAAGAACGAGAGGTAGAAACCGAAGTTGAGGATGTTCGTGACGGGCTTGATTTTACCGCGGTAGATGTCGATGCAGTAGCTCATCGCCTGGAACGTGAAGAACGAGATACCCACGGGTAGAATGATGGTATCGACGAGCGAGTGCGTGCCGAACATCTTGTTGCTTGCCGCCGCGAAGAAGTTGTAGACGTGCAACTCGATGCCGGTAAAGTCGCGGAGTGCGTCGAGGAAGAAGTAGGAATACTTGTAGTAGCAGAGAACGAGCAGGTCGATGATGACGACGATAATCATCAGGAACTTCTTTTTCCAATGCGCCTGCGCCTTCTCGATCCACTTGCCGATAAAGAAGTTCGCGACCACGCAGAAGAGGAGAATGCAAACGTAGCTGCCGCTTGTCTTGTAGTAGAAGAAGAGGCTTGTCGCAAACAGGAATGCGTTACGGAGCAGGAGTTTGCGGTGGACGAGCGAGAAGACGGCGAAAACGACCGCGAAGAAACCCCAGAAGTAGAACTGCGTAAAGAGTAGCGGGCTGTTCGGGTCGAAAGCAAACGTGCGTGTGAGATAGGGGATTATGTAATCGAGCATGTTGAATCGTTATTTCTGGGTAGAATCGGCCGGGGCTGCTGTAGTCGTGTCTGCTTGGACATTGGTTGTGTCTGGGGTAGCCTTCGTGGTGTCGGCTTGAGCCTGCGTCGAATCGGTAGCCGGGACCTCGGGGACGATGGGCTCCAGTGCGGGAAGTTCGGCGATATGCTGCTGGTAGGCATCGATGAGAGCCTTGTAGAACATGTCGCCGAGCAGGTGGTATCCTGCCATCGTAAAGTGGACTTTATCTTTTTTGGCGAGACTTGCCTTTTCCCATTTAGCCATGGAACCCAGGCCGCCCATCAGCGAAAATTTGTCCCAAACGCCAGCTTGGTATTTTTCGGCGAGCTGGAAGAATGCCTTGCGGGCCTGTTCGCCAACCGGATGTTGCACGTAACGGCGACGGCGCACCTTGCGGTACATGTCGTTGTTGGTTTCGAATATGAATGCGACGTTCGGGTTCACGCGCTTGATGCGTTCAATGAGCGTTTCGTAGTTGTTGCGGAATGCCTTTTCATCGAATTTTTCGACATTCGCGTCATTGATGCCAATCGCAAAAATGACAAGGTCGGGCTTTAGGAATGAGAGCTCCTTTTCGAAAAGAGGGCAGACGTTCTCGAAATAATGCGGCAGGCGGGCGCCGTTGATTCCGACATTCGTGTAGATAATTCCCGGATAGTCGGATTCGGAGATGACGCCTGTCAACGTAAAACGCGGGCGCACCGCAGACATTGTTTTTGATAAAGTAATCAAAGAATCACATACGACAACCTGCATGGAATCGGCCTGCGTTTTCTTGGTCGAGTCGAGAATGTCCGCACAGGCGGCAAGCATGCTCTTCTGGGATTCTTCGCGTTCTAGACAGAGGGTGTCCATGATGTCGCAACCACCCTGGAACATGGAGTCTGCGGAGGCTTCGGCTGGTTCCTGGGCGACTTTTTTGTCGTTCTTGGCTGCGCTTGAATCGGTTGCCGTCGTATCGAGGTTCGCACGGAAAATGGAATCCTGAATAAGTGAATCGACGACGTATTGCGTGACGTTCGCTTGCATTGCCGAATCTGCCCAGCGGAAGGCGAAGTTCAATGTGTCGATAGGGCGGGGGCTCTTGAATACATAGCTCTGGGTGAGCGTGTCAAGTTCTCCGTAGATGTCTGTCGAGTCGACCACGAGGACCGGAACGACGTTGTTGCTGTCACTGTAGCCGAAGAGGCGGAATTTAGTTTCTGCGTAAATCGGAGCCGAGTTGTACTTGTCGAGCAACAGCGTGAATTCGGCACGGGGATCCGAGGTGCTGACTGCAATTCCGAGAAGTCCGAGCGGCTTTTTTACTTCACGGAGCACGTTCTTGCTCATGTCCCAGATGCCCTTGTACTGCGAACCGTAGCTCGAGGGCGTGTTTGTACGTGCTGCGGAATATGGGAAAATGAATCCACGTCCGGCAGAAGAACCAGGATATTCCTTGACGAGCCTATCGCGAATGCGACCGGAAATGACATCGGCTTGCAGATGCGATCCGCCAATGTGCATAATCTTGACTTTACCCCTGTTTTCAAATACGAGCGAGTCCATTTTTTTGAAGAATGTCTCGAATGCATCCTTTCCCTTGGGGAATTGGATGTAGTTCAAGGTAGAGTCGATAAAGTCGTATTTCGTGTATTCGATGGCGTATTTAGCGGGTGTCGAAACTGGCGGTGCTGCAAGGAGCGCTGTTGCGAATGCTGCGAGGAACAGAATAACCTGTTTCATTATTTGCCCTCCGCGGTCGATTCGACTTTTTCTTCGATCGAAGATGTGTCGGCTGGTTTTGCTGCAACGGCGGCTTCCTTTGCCTTGTCGAGGCTGTCTGCATAGCCTCGAATGTCCTTCAGCTTCGCATCGTCAATCTTGTGCTTGTCGCGGAACTTGAAGTAGTCGTAATGCATGCGCAGCGCGTTGCAGAAGAGTTCGCCCATGTAGGCAGCCCCCCTGCGGCTGAAGTGGATGTAGTCGGCGCCGGCGAGCGGGGGCGACTGCTTGACCCAGCTTCTCATGGAGCCTTCTCCGCCCATCACGCGGTACATGTCCCAGTAGGCGGCGCCATTCTCGAGAGCGACTTCGCGGAGGGTCGCAATGGTGAGGGCCAATCCGGGGTAACTCTTGATTTTCCCGTCTATCTGCTTGGCCATGTCGGCAGGGCCGATAAAGACGATGTCTGCATCGGGATTCGCCTTTTGGATGGCTTGAATTTGACGGGCGATGAGCTTCTTCGTGTAGTCGACATTGTTCTTGTTGAGGCTCGGAACAAGGTTTCCGCCGTATTCCATGATGATGAGACGTGCGTTCATGACCTTGTACGATTCGGCAAGGAGCTGTTGGTCCATCCTGTGGAAGATTGTTCCCGAGCTACCGCGCATGGCAACGTTGTCTACGGCGACACCATAGGGACCGTCTACGGAGATGGCGTAGATTTCGGCATTTCCGCCGAGGTAAATCTTCGCGTTCGATGTTGTGTCGGGGAGCTTCCAACTGAACACGCGGAGCTTTTCGTACTTATCGTCCGTGGGAGCCGGAGCATCTACGAATTTCTTCTTGCGTTTTTCCTTGTCGGTTCCTTCGTTCTCGACGACGGTTGTTTCGTAGGCGAGGCGCACCTTGAGGCTTCCGCGCTTGCTTGCGAGCACCTTGATGTTGGAGTAGCCGCCAACGTGTGGGAAATCATCCTTCTTGTTTTCGCGCTTCTTGATGCCGATGACAGCGCTGCCTTCGAGTTTGCTGACCTGGGCGAGCGGGCCGTAGCGGTTGTGGTCGGCGCGGTCTTCTTCGGGACCAAAAAGCAGGAAGCGGGTAAGGTCTCCGTTGTTCCAGACGCTTGTCGATTGCGATGGAATGTTCAGCACGGCAGGGAGCATGCCCGGACCGCCACCGCCGAATTCTGTTTGCAGTGCTTCGCGGATGGTGGCTGAAATACGGTCTTCTTCTAGCTGAGAATCGCCGTAGTGCATGATGTGAACCACGTTCGAATCGATTTTCGCAAGCTCAAGATGCAGGAAGAACCGATCAAACCACGTGGGGTCGTCGCCGGGAACGTCGAAGCGGGTGCGCCCGTTCTTGAAAAAGTCCTCGTAGAATTTCAGCGAGTCGGAAAACTCGGCAAATTCCTTCGCCTGCGTGGCGGCCATCATTTCTTCGATTGCCTTCTGCGGGTCGTTTTCGACGGCAGCTTCCGGATGGTCCTTCTTTTCGGAAGGGTCTTGCTTTTCGAAGATGTCCGTAAGGGCAGGGAACCGGAATGTTGTGTCGGCGATGGTTATCCCGCTTGCCGGGTAGAGCCACGCCATGAGGCCTAGCACGACGAACAGGCTTAAAATGCTGAGGAATGTTTTGAAAGGCGTCATTTATGCTTTTTTCGGTTCAATGTTCATCTTGCTGCGTTCGACAATCGCGTCGGGACTGCCCACGAGCATTTCGCCCACGCGCATGTCCTTGTACTCGAATTCGCCTGCGCCGGCCTTGGAACCGTCCACGTAGACGACAATCTTTGCGCCCTGGTAGTTCGCCTGGTCGAGCTGCTTGCCCATCTTCATGGGGGCGAGCGGGTGGCTTACGGAGCAGTTTCCGTACTTCGCGTCGCGGAACATCTGGGCGGTCTCGAAGACCTTCTTCATGTCATTCGTGAAACTTGCGATGTAGAAGTCCACGCTCTGCTTGGGGCTGGGGAGCAGGTTGTGCTCGGCGAGCAGGTCGGCCAAGACCACGTCGCCCATGCCGAATCCCACGCCCGGGATGCGTTCGCCGCCGAGCTTTTCGGTGAGGCTGTCGTAACGGCCACCGCCAGCGATAGCACGCATGGATTTGCCCTTGTCGAACACCTCGAACACGATGCCCGTGTAGTAGGCGAGGCCGCGCACGATACTGAGGTCGAGGTTCACGCATTCGCCGTAACCGGCTGCAGTCAGCGTGGCGAACAGGTCCTCGATTTCGGCGAGGGCGGCGGTCGCGTTTTCGCTATGCACCTTGGTCTTGACTTCTTCGATGCTCTTGCAGCTCATGAAGTCATCGAGCTTTTTCACCTGGTCCTCGGTGAGGCCCGCTTCGGCGAGTGCCTTGGCAAAGGCCTCGGGCCCGATTTTCAGGCGGCGGTCAAGCACCGGGTAAACGAGCGCCGGGTTCGGGGCGCCAATCTCTTCGAGGTAGGTGGCCAAAAGTTTGCGGCTCGAGACGCCAATCGCAAATTCGCCGTCCTTGAGGCCGAACTTGCGGAGCATCGTCGCGATGGATGCCATCAGGTCGGCTTCGGCGTAGATGCTCTCGGTACCGATGATGTCCATGTTCAGCTGGAAGAACTCGCGCAGGCGGCCCTTCTGAGCCTTCTCGTAGCGGAAAAGGCGCGGCATGCTGAACCACTTGAAGGGTTTCTTGAGTTCGCGGGCCTTCTGGATCACGAGGCGGGCGAGTGTCGGGGTCATTTCGGGGCGGAGCGCGATTTCGCGGTCGCCCTTGTCCTTGAAGTTGTAGAGCTGGCTTACGATTTCTTCGCCGGACTTGCCGGTGTAAAGCTCCAGATGCTCAAACATCGGGCCTTCATACTCTTCGTAGGCAAAGGATTCGGCGACTTGGCGCCAGGTATCGAAAATGTAGTTCTGGATGCGTTGCGCTTCCGGGTAAAAATCGCGCGTGCCCTTGGGCAGCTGGGGGATAGAAATGCTCATAGTGTCACACAATTTAGAAATTTTTGCGCAATGTTTGCGTAAACGCGGTCAAGGATGTATATTCATAGGTTGAAAAGAAAGGGAAGGTGTTTATGGAAAAATCTTTCGTTAGGGCAATGCGCATTATCTGCGCTTCTGCACTTGTTTCGTCTACGGCGGTATTCGCCAAGCAGGTGAATGTTTCTACCGTCGCCGACTTGACTTCGGCTACTTTGAATGCCAAGGCGGGGGATACCATCTGGGTAGCCCCAGGCAAGTATGAACTGCCCTCATCCAACTGCCAAAACGACAAGTTCGTGAACGAAACGGGGCGCGATTGTGGCCTCATCTGGCTCGGTGCCGACGGCACGAAGGCCAATCCCGTTGTCCTTGCCGGTTCGGATCCTGCACATCCGTCAGAGATTTTCAGCTCCGATTACAAGCACAACTACGGCGTTCACGTAACGGGAAATTATGTTGTTCTTAAAAACCTCAAGATCCATACCTTCAGCAAGGGCGTGGTATTCGACAATTCCGTCGGGGCCCTGATGGAAGACTGCGAGGTGTACCACACGGGAAATGAGATTGTCCATGTTCGCGATTCTAGCCAACAGGTGACACTGAACCGCAACTTTATCCACGGTTCTGGCTATGAAATTGCCAAGTACGGTGAAGGCATCTATGTCGGAACCTACAATACGGGATGGGCCTCTTCCCAGCAGGCCGACAGGGATGCTGGCTTTTGGGGGACTGACGCCTCACAACATCGCTATAGCGGCTATGACTGGCGCGTGAACGATACGAAAATCACATGCAACATCGTCAGCGGGACTACTGCCGAGAACATCGACGTGAAGGAAGGAACGGTCAGGGGATTTGTCCAGGGCAATATGTTCATTGGGGACAGTCTTGATTACAACGGCGAGGTGTCCTATGACGACGCAAATATCGACATGAAGGGCGCTTCTTGGACTGTTACCGGAAACTACTTCTATAATTCCAAAAAACAGGGGCTGCCTTATTACAATCCCCATTTCAACTATTTTGTGGAAGAAGTGGTGATGCCGTCAAACGGGAATAAGGCTGGGAGTAATATTGAAAAATACGAGAAAGCTGTTGGCTACGTGGTCAGCGTCGACAAATACGCGCAGAACGGCTGGTGCGACAACAGCGCAATCGATTCGAATGACTGCGTAGAAAGCAAAAATACCGTGGTAGAGGAAATACGGGAAGTTCGCAACGACTGCGAGGAACTTTTCAGAATTCCGACGTCCGAGATCGTATATTCGTCGAGCTTTACGCCGCCATCCAGCGCGTCGGTCAATCCATCCAGTTCCTCGGTCAGCCCGTCCAGTTCTTCGGCGGGGAATGAATCCTATGAGGCCGTGCGCTACGAGGCGGAGGCCGCGACTTGCACCGGGTGCACCGAGAAGACGAATGATGCTGCGTCGGGTGGCAAGTATATGCGTACCGAAACGACGGGCAACATCACGTTCAATATCAGTGTCCCTGCGGCCGGGAAGTATGAGGTTGTAATCCGCTTCAGCAACACCGCTTCAAACGCCAAGACTCAGGATATCCATGTAAACGGGACGAAGGTCAAATCCCAGGAATTCCCGGTAACGCTTGAAGGGAACTTGGGTGGGGCCGCAGCTGCCTTTGAGGATATGCCGGTGCAGGTGTCGCTCAACGCGGGGGCCAATACCTTCGCCATCATCAAGAACTGGGGGCATGTGGACGTGGACTATATCGAGGTGAAAGTGCCTGGTGGGTCTACGCGGGTTGCGGGCTTTACGCCTGTGGCGGGTGTAAAATTCCATGTGCAGGTGTCGGGTCGCAACGTTCACGTATCGGGAACGGACGGCGCTCCTGTCGCCATCATGGATATGCAGGGCAGGGTGCTGCGTTCCGGCTATTTGCAGGGGCGGCGCGGGCTCGATTTCCGTGTGGAGCGGGCCGGTTCGTATCTTGTGCGTGCAGGTTCGGCGGTGCATCGCGTGAATATCGCCCGGTAGGGGAAGGTTCCTCGGGCGAACTGCTGTGCTCTAGGCGCGATTTTGGGTGCGTCTCGGGGAGTTTTTGCGCGAAAATAGGACTAAACTACGCAAAAATGACCTTTTAGTCCTATTTATGGACGCTTCAAATGCGTCGAATTCAAAAAATGTAGGACTAAATGCGCCAAAAGTGGCGATTTAGTCCTATCTTTGCGACGGTTTGACTCTCTTGGAGGATACTTTTTGTCCGAAAGTGACCTGTTCGATAGGACCAAAATAGGGAAAAAGTGGGTTTTGGTACTATCTAAGGGCGTTTCAAAGGCGTCAAATTCAAAAAATGTAGGACTAAATGGATAAAAAGTGGTGCTTTAGTCCTATCTGGGGGCCTTTCGGGCGCATTTCGGACTTTCGGTGTGCATTTCAGGGCGCATTTCGTGCGCAGTTCGCGAGGCGTCGGCGCCTTGCTCTATAGCTACCAGGCAAATAAAAATGCAAGTGCTGAAATGAATGTTGCAAAAAGTACTAGGCCTTTGTAGTTTCGTTCTTTTATACAACGGTATCCGTACTTGAATGGTGCCAGATAATAGAATTGCAACTGCGTTATGAACATAGAACCAAGGTCGTTTTTAGAATCATCCCGAGGATTCCTTTTTTGCTCACTGTCGTACATAAATCCCAAGACCCCTAAAAAGGGAATGCATATTAAAAAAACGAATGCAATAAAGTAAGGGGAATTGTAGTCTATTGTATCCGGATATTCGACAATAAATGCATTTCTCGTTATCACGGTAAGACATGTAATTCCTATTATGAATAAAATAAGCGCTGCGACATAGCGCTTGGAAAACAATCGGGTCTTGAGTGGGAGTTTTTTTTCGTCGATCTCGACTGTCTCATCTTTTTCGTTTGAAGATTCTTTATGAGGCTTTGACGCTCCGCACCAGGGGCAGCGGGGCTCGTCGTAATTGTAATGCTCGCCACAGTTCGGACAGAACATTGTTGATTTTTTTATGAGATTTGTTTTTTGATTCTTTATGTTTTGGTGCTGCCCATCGGCTCATAAAGAGCCCCTGTAATATCTACCTTTTGAATATACATTTTTTATTTTTCTACATTTGAGGCAATGGAAAACTCTTCCCTGAATGTCTTGATTCTGGCGGCAGGGCTCGGGACGCGGCTTCGCCCGCTCACAAACGATGTGCCCAAGCCGCTCGTGCCCGTGGTGGACGCTTCGATTCTTGATTTGCAGGCCCGCAAGGCGCGTGCGATTGGCAACGTGCGACTGCATGCGAACGCGCATTACCTGGCGGAACAGGTGGTCGCGGCGGGCGAGACTCTCGGATTCGAGAAGGTGTGGGTGGAACAGCCCGAAATTCTCGGGACGGCGGGGCCGCTCCACCGCATTTATGCCGCAGGTTACCGAGGCGGCCTGCTCGTGATGAACGGCGACGCCTATTGCAGTTTTGACTTGAAGAAGTTTGTGGAAAGCGCCGTGGCGCGGGCATCTTTAGAAAACGGCCCGCAGGTAGCGCTCCTTGCGGTGGACTTCCCACAGGTGAACACCTTCCGGGTGGGTACAGATGGCCGCCTCGTGGGCATTGCCGGGCGGTTCGGCGCTACGGAAGGCACCCCCGCGACGTTTTCCGGCGTATCGTGGTACAGCGACGCGGCCCTCTCGCGCATACGGGAAGGCGAGTTTGATATACGCGAATTCTGGAAGCAGGAAATTGCCGCAGGCCGCGCGCCCTTCGTGGACATGAGCCAGCTGAACGCTACCTGGATTGACATGGGGTCGCCCGAGGGCTTGATGCATGCGGTTGAGGCGCGCCTTGAGGAATTGGGCCGTGACCCGAACGAAGCTGTCGTCGTACCCGGCGTGGAACTGCCCGCGGGCGTGAAAATCAGGCATTCTGTGATTTATGCCGGCGCGGAAATCCAGCCCGGCGAAACAATCGAGAACGAAATCCGCGGGAAAGGGTTTAATTGGAAGGTTTAGTTATGCGTAAATTTAGAGTTGTCTTAGTAGAACCGGAACATCCCCATAACGTGGGCTTTGTCGCGCGCGCCATGCATTGCTATGCGTTGCCGGAACTGTATATCGTCTACCCGAAGCGTGACAAGGTGATTGAAAATTCCTACCACACGGCGGCAAACAGCCATGATATTCTAGACAATGCCCATGTGGTCCACAGGTTCGAGGATGCCATCGGCGACTGTTCCTGCGCGGTCGCGTACAGCCGCCGCATTTTCGCAAGTTCCATCAAGCACACGATGGTGCAGAACCTTTCGGAATTGCTCCCCGAAGACGGCACGATTGCGCTCGTGTTCGGGCGCGAATCCTGCGGGCTTGCGCTCGAGGAAGTGAACGCCTGCACGTACCAGTGCGAAATTCCGGTGCCGGGGCTCATGAGCCTGAACCTGGGGCAGGCGGTTTCCATTGGCCTGTATGAACTCTGCCGCAGCGGTGCGCTTGCGAACGGGGAAGGCCGTGCGAAGCGCGGCACGAAGGGCGCGTGCGAGACGGCTCCCGCGACGATCCAGCAGATTGACGGATTCAAGAAGTTCCTCGACCGCTACCTGACGGGGCAGTACCACGACCAGGCGTGGCGCGACAACTTCCTCAATACGCTTGTGCAGCGCCTGCACCCCACGCGCAACGAACTTTCGGCTCTCTTCGGGCTGTTGCGTAACTTGGCGGGAAAGCCTGCGCGTCTCGAACGTGCTGCAGATAAAGCCGCTGCCGAAAAGGCTGCGGCGGGATCTGTCAAGTTTGCCGAAAAAATCGAAAAATAATGTTTATTCGATGTACTTCTTTATGAGTCTTGCCATCAGGTCGGCGAGAATTTCCACTTCGAAGTCGCCAACGGAAGCTTCCATGTGGTGGTATCCGATGCCGCTGTCGTCCGTGAGGAACACGTAGGTGCCGCCAGTCGCGAGGTCAAAGAACCTCAGCATGAATTCTGTAGGCTTGTCTACGCCGCTTGCCGCCACGGGGATCAGCTTGATGCCATTCTTGGCGAAGAGCTTGATCGATTTCTGGAGGCTCTTGATAATCTTATCTTCGTGGTGGGCTGGAGCGTCGAGGATGAAGAAGGCGATGCGTGCGCGTGCCGATTCGTTCCAGGAAAGATCCTGCAGCGCAGTTTCGAGAGCGGAGTGTACCGCTTCGGGGGTGTCGCCGCCGCCACCTGCATTTTGCTTGCTTATGAATGCCTGCGTCTTGGAGAGATCGCTGGAGAAATTGTCGTAGCGCGTGAGGTAGTCGTCCCCTTCGTCACGGTAGACTACCGCCGCCGTACGCATGTCCACATTGTTTCCCGATTTGGCGTTCTCAATGATGTTGTCGAGGTCTGATTTGAGAAAGTCGATTTCGTCGCCCATGGATCCCGTGGCGTCCACGATGAAGGCGATGTCGGCCTTGGCTTCGGCCTGCTTGGCTTCGCTTACGACAAAGTTGATGTTGAGTTCTTCGTCGCCCTTGGCCGTAATTGCGAGCGGTTCCGTGTAGTCGACTCCGTCAACGCTGAGCGAATATTCGATGGTGGAATCGTCCGCAGCTCCGCTAAACAGGTTTATCCAGCAGTAGGCATAGCCTGTGTTGTCGGTCTTGGCAGCAAATTCCACATCGCCTCCCTTGAGGAGCTCGACGGAGACGTTTGCGATGCCGACGCTGTCTTCATCGACAATCTTTACGGCAACGAGTTTCTTCGGGTAAAATTCCCAGTATTCCGTATGTTTGTAGAACTCGTTCTCGTTGAGAAGGTCGGTCCAGAATTTCCAATTGTCAAGGTCGTTCCATTCGCCGGCCGTGAGCAGGCCCGAATAGGTTTGGTTGCCTTGTTCGGATTCCGCGTCGCCTTCGCCGGGGGCTTCGCCACTGAAGCCATCCTTGGCGATGGCATCCTCGGAGAATTCGGTTGCGCCGGCCATATCCCCACAGCAATCGTCTGAGTTGTCACTGCAGGACATGCAGAGCGATGCAAGTCCCGCCATTAATAAATACCCGAATCCTTTTTTCATGTCGATTCCTCCTATTTATACGGTTCCCGAGGGAAGTCTATGTTAATTTTATGTTTTTTATGAAACAAATTCAAGATATTTTTTTGGCAAAAACGAATGTTTTTATAAAAATTTGTGGCCAAGTCTTTTTTATGAAACGTATTGTTTCTTATGTCGATAATGCTTTTTTTTGAAAAAAAAGATTGAACTTTTTTTATATTGTTGTATCGTGAAAATTCGCTTATCCACAGAGACTTTGAACCGGCTGAAGCGCTTCCGCAAGAACAAGCGGGCGTTCTGGTCGCTGGTGGTGCTTGTGGTGGCGTACTTCTTGTCGCTCACGAGCCCGTGGACAGTGAACGACGAGCCGCTCGTGTTGCGTTACGAGGGCAAAACGTATTTCCCGGCGTTCGTGCGGTACAGCGATGCGGATTTTGGCGGGGAATACCAAACGGAAGCCGATTACGGCAAGCTATTCGAGGCGGTTCGCGAGTGCGAGGAAGATGCCGCCGAGGGCTTTACCCGCGCGGGCGGATGCCCCGAGGTTTGGGCGGTTATGCCGCCTATTGCGCATGACCCGCTGAAGGCGGATCTCTCGGAAGATGGCGCCCCCCCGTTTGCGCCGAGTGCAAGGCACTGGCTCGGGACGGATAGCAACGGCCGCGACGTTTTAGCGCGCCTGATTCACGGGTTCAGGATTTGCATTAGTTTTAGTTTGTTGTTGACTGTCCTCGGGACGTTCCTCGGGATTGTCATCGGCGGTATCCAGGGCTACCTCGGCAAGTTCTGGGATATCGGCATGCAGCGTATGATTGAAATCTGGTCGTCGCTCCCGATGCTCTACGTGGTGATTTTGATTGGAAGCATCTACGGGCGCAGTTTCTGGCTCTTGATTCTGATTATGGCGGCGTTCAACTGGATTTCGCTCAGCTACTACATGCGCGCGGAGTTCCTCAAGTTGCGTGGGATGACTTATGTGCAGTCCGCGAAGGTTCTGGGCATGGGGCACAGGCATATCTTTTTCAAGGAAATTCTGCCGAATGCGATGACGCCCGTGGTGACGCTGTTCCCGTTCACGCTCATTGGCGGTATCGGGAGCCTTACTTCGCTTGACTTTCTGGGATTCGGCCTGCAGCCGCCCACGCCTAGCTGGGGCGAACTCATGAGCCAGGGCCTCAACAATTTGTATGCACCGTGGATTTCGGTGAGCACGGTAGCAGCACTTTTCGTGACGCTGCTCCTCACCACGTTTGTGGGCGAGGGCGTGCGGGATGCCATGGATCCGAAGTCGGGAGATAGGTATGTCTAAAAAAGGATTGGTTCTCGAAGGTGGCGCGATGCGCGGCCTTTTTACCTGCGGCATTCTCGATACGTTCATGGAAGAGGGAATTGACTTTGATGGTGCTGTGGGAATTTCGGCAGGAGCCTGCTTCGGATGTAATCTCAAGTCAAGACAACCTGGCCGTGCCTTGCGCTATAATTTGCGTTTCGCTGGAGACAAGCGCTATTGCAGCTTCCGCTCGCTATTCCAGACGGGCGATATCTACAATGCGGATTTTTGCTATCGCAAGATTCCTCAGGAACTGGACCCGTTCGATTTCGAAACCCTTAAGAAGAATCCGATGGAATTCTACATGGGGGCAACCGATATCGAGACAGGCAAGGCGGTTTTCCCGAAACTCATAGATGGAAGCGACAAGGATTTGGAATGGATGCGTGCTTCGGCCTCGATGCCGCTTGCCGCGAAAATCGTAGAAATTGACGACGGTAAGTACATGGATGGTGGAATTGCCGATTCTATTCCGCTCCAGTTCATGCAGTCTGTTGGCTATGACCGTAACATAGTCATTCTCACGCAGCCCCGGAATTACGTGAAGGGTCCGAACAAGCTGATGCCACTAATGCGATTTATCTATCGCAAGTATCCAAAGTTTATTGAAGCGATGGCTCATCGCCACGAGATGTATAATGCCGAGACACGATTTGTATTCGAACAGGAAAAGTTGGGGAATACGCTCGTCCTTTGTCCCGAAGCCCCTCTTGGTATAAGCCGTATCGAAAAAAATCGTTCAGAACTCCAACGTGTGTATGACATGGGTAAAAGGATTGCGTCGGAACGGATGAATGAAATCAAGAATTTCATTTCGAGGGATTGACATGGCTGAATCCTCAAGGAAGGTTGTTCTCTCGGTTGACGGTCTTTCCGTTGCGTTCGGTTTTGACAAGAAAGGAGCCCCGCGCGATGGGATTCCTCCGCTTCAGGTGACTGACAAGATATCGTTCGATATTCAGGAGGGCGAATTTTTTGCTTTGGTGGGCGAGTCGGGTTGCGGCAAAAGCGTGACTGCCATGAGCATCTTGAGGTTGCTGCCACAGCCGAGCGCACGGATAGTAGAGGGGGCTGTCTTTTACAACGATGTCGGCGCCGATGCGACTCCTGTAGACCTTGCAAAAATTCCGCTGAATGAATTGCAAAAAGTTCGTGGTGCGGGCATTGCATGCATTTTTCAAGAACCGATGCAAGCGCTGAATCCTGTTCTGACCATCAAGAAGCAATTGCTAGAAGCGTTTTCTTTTGGAGCAAAATCGGAATCTCCTCTTGCCGAAATCAAGGAACAGCTTGCTGCGGCTGGTTTCAGCGATCCGGATCGTGTGCTGGATGCCTATCCGCATGAGCTTTCGGGCGGCATGCTCCAACGCGTATGCATCGTGATGGCGCTGCTTCCGAAACCGAAGCTGATTATTGCCGATGAACCTACGACTGCGCTTGACGTGACGGTCCAGGCGCAGGTGCTTGCGGTTTTGAAAGACATGGCGAACCGCACGGGAACTGCAGTTCTCCTGATCACGCACAACATGGGAATCGTCTCGCAATATGCAGACCGTGTAGCCGTGATGTATGCTGGCCGCATTGTGGAGTGTGGGCCTGTTCGTGAAGTAATCGATAACCCGCTGCACCCGTATACGCAGGGGCTATTGTCTGCGATTCCTGAGAACCATAACGACATGTGCAATCTGCGCTCCATCCCGGGCTCCGTGCCGCATCCGCGCGATTTTGTGAAGGGCTGTCGTTTTGCAGACCGCTGTGAAAAATGTGCTGGATTGTCTGCCGAAATTCAGGAGAAATGCCAATCGCAGGAGCAGCCTCCGCAAGTGGGCTCAGAACATTTTGCCTATTGTTATTCCTTGGAACATACCTAAAGGCGCAGTAAAAAATTCCTGCACTATTTGAGGTTGTATTTTTCCTTGATTGCAATACGGTCTTCTTCGGAGAGATTTTTCAGATAACTTCTCCAGCCGGGGCAGAAGTTGATGTGGAACCGCCAAAAACGCCCGATGAGGGACTTGGGGTTCTTGTCGTACTGGGCTCGGATTTTACAATTTGCACAGGCCATAATGTAGCTCCTTTCCTACAAACATAAAAAAATCCCTCGCGAAAATGCGAGGGACTTTTCAATGCTTGGAGATCCCCGCCTTCGCGGGGATGACATTGGGCGAATTACTTCACCTTCAATGCGCCTCTTTCGAGTTTGATAGTGAAGTTCGTGACATCACAGACTTCAGACGGACCCCAGTACTGGATCGGACCCGGATAGGTGTAGGATTCAGTCTTGGCCCAGACTTCGCGGTTCTTGGCGAAGAACTTGAACGGAGCACCGTCGAGTTCCACGAGAGCCTTCTGGATAACCGGCTTGTCGGCACCGTGACGACGTTCGATGTTCATCATCATGGTGATAGGAATGCCACCGGCAGTCCACTTTTCGATGCCCTTCGTGAGGTCACGCACAGAGCTCATGTAGCCGTTCATCTTGTTGAAGGCGAGCACAGAAGCGGTGAAGCCGAGGCTGTAGCAGTAGTCGGCGTCGAAGTTCGACGGAGCGGCGCAACGGCCTTCGTAACCGAAGAAGTGGTTGAGAGCGCTGAACTTGCCCTTGAAGTTCTTGCGGCTCTTGAGTTCCTTCTTGACCATCTCGATGATGAGCTTTTCGGTTTCGATGAGGGAAACCTGCACGTTGCCGTGGCTGTCGCGGTCGAGCATCAGCTGGCCCTGAGTGGTAGAGGGGAGGCTCTTGAGGACTTCGGCAGAAGCCTTGGAAATCCACTTGCAGAGCAGTTCCACCTTGGCGGCGGTGTCGAGACCTTCCACTTCCTTTTCGTGGTGGGCGAGGGCTTCGGAGAGTTCGGAAATGAGCACGCCCACATCCGGGATGAATTCGAGGAGGCCTTCCGGAATCAGGCAGACGCCGAAGTTCTTGCCGTCAGCAGCACGGGCAGCGACGATGTCTGCCACGTACTTGATGACCTGCTTCAGCTTCATCTTCTTGGCCTTGACTTCTTCAGAAATCAGGCAGATGTTCGGGTGGGTCTGGAGAGCGGCTTCGAGAGCAATGTGAGAAGCGCTACGGCCCATGAGCTTGATGAAGTGCCAGTACTTCTGAGCGGAGTTGGCATCGCGCATGATGTTGCCGATGAGTTCAGAGTAGGTCTTCACGGCGGTGTCGAAACCGAAGGAGGTTTCGATGTATTCGTTCTTGAGGTCGCCGTCGATGGTCTTCGGGCAGCCGCAAACCACGCAGCTAGCGCCGTTGGCCTGGAAGTATTCGCCGAGAACGGCAGCGTTGGTGTTGGAGTCGTCACCACCGATGATCACGATAGCGTCGAGCTTCTGGGCCTTGGCAACAGCCATGCACTTCTTGAACTGTTCTTCGGTTTCGAGCTTGGTACGGCCGGACTGGATGATGTCGAATCCGCCAGTGTTGCGGTAGGCGTCCATGATCTTTTCGTTGATCACGATGAACTTGCCGTTCTCGAGGCCGGAGGGGCCGCCGAGGAAGCCGAGGAGCTTGGAATTCTTGCTGATGCTCTTGATACCGTCGAAGATACCCGCAATCACGTTGTGTCCACCAGGAGCCTGGCCACCGGA